>JAKQKW010000443.1 GCA_029560455.1 Candidatus Rifleibacteriota bacterium | reverse complement strand
GGTTTTGAAACGTTCGACATCCATTTCGTAACCCTTGCTGGTGCCCCAGTATGAGTCGCGCAGCTTCAGAGAAACCACTTTGCCTTCGGCATCGGTGTTGTAACCATAAACATTAACCCAGTGCGGAACCCCGCCACCTGAGTTCATCAGCACGATCACCGGCAGGCCGGCGTCAATTTTGCGGGTCAGGTCACCGAGGCTGGCATTGTGCTTCTGCGAAGCATCGATGCCGTTCATGTTGAGATACTCGACGATGGTCGGCGGACCGGTGAAAATGCCGGCCGGATTGGTATCCTGATAAATTTTCTGCGGATCTTTGGCAATGCCCATACCGTTAAACACAGAGGTCATGGCAAACTGGCCGCAGTAATTGTCACCATCGATGCTGATTTTGAAATCACTGTAGCCGGGCAGTTCCTTGCTGGCAACCGCAGTCGGGGTTTCGTTCCTGTCGCCGGTAGAGAAAAGCTTATCGACAGTGGTTTTTACTTTTTCAGCGGTTTCTTTTATTTTTTCCTGGGTTTTCTGCGACGGAGTCAGAGCTTTTCTGGCTTCTTCGTAGCGACGCTTGGCCACTTCTACTTCTTTGCCGAGTTCGGCTGCAGTGCTGTTTTTGGCGTCGCTGAGTGCCTGTGTATACTGCTGGTAAAGGCGCTCGTATTTCATGCGCAGTTCTTCCACTTCCTGGGTGATGCTGGCGGCACCGGCGAGGTTTGCCCCTGCCAGAACCATTATCATGGCTGCTGCAACTGCCCAGGATCTGATTACCGATTTAGATTTTTTCATGAGCGACCTCCATAAATGCTGGTCGAAATTGTCGATTTTTCTTAAAGTATAAGAATCGATCGGGGAAGCGTCAATGTACCGGTGCCGGTTTTTTATTTGCCGGTAAAAAACGAACGCCGGTCTTTTAACCGGCGTTCGCTGCGAAAGAGCTTCAAAAGCCAAAATATAACTTCAAGGTTTTTCAGGCCCTGTCTGAATTTCACTTCTCATTTTTGAGAAGATTCAGAATGCGGGTGACGGCGAGGTTGAATTCGTCACTCGAAATCACCTTCATGCTGTTGTTGGCTGTACAGGAAATGGTATAAATCGGGCTTGTCGGAGTTTTCTGCAGAATCCATGTGTAATTGATGACTCCAGGTTCACTGCCGCCCTTGAAGCCGGCAATGTGCCAGTCGGCGCGGTTCACCATGCCGGAGGCAGCATTGATTCTGATGCGAGCGCTTTCGCGCAGAGTCCAGATCGTTTCGCAAAGCTTGCGGGTGCTGATGAACCATTCAAGTTCATCGATCATAACCGGCTTGTCCAGTGTGTAAATTGATGAGTATGATGCGATGGATGCTGGAATGATGCTGTCCATTTCGCGCAGGATTGCGTCTTTGCCTTTCTGGTCAGCCTTGATGAATTCAGCCCCTTTCGCCGGGAAAAAGAATTTCAGTTTTGTCAGTTGGCTGGTGTTGATTATGTCTTTGCAGGTTTCTGGTAGATATTTTCTTACCGTTTCGACGCCAAGCAGGTTGAAAATATGATCGGTAGCGGTGTTGTCGCTGATCGATATCATCAGGCCGGCAAGGGTTTCAAGACTGTGGCGGCTGCCCGGGTGCCAGTCCTGCAGAATGCCGCTTGGGAAAGATTTCCAGTCTTCGCGCAGTTCGATTATGTCGTTCCAGTTGCGGCGGCCGGCGGCCACATCATCTTCAAGAGCCTTGAGCAGATACAGCTTAAAAGCTGAACCAATGCCCATTGGCTGCGAAGCGTTGAGCTCGACTACAACTTCTGGTTGCAGGGTGTCGAAAGCTTGGCTTGCGGCGGCCTGGCCGGCTTCAGTTGTAGCCGGGATCTTGTAGCGCAATACGCAGACAGAGGTCCGGTCGGGGCTTTTTTTAAAAGCTTCGATGATTGCGGCGAAGCTGTCTTCTGATTTTTCGGGCACGCCGAACCAGAGGCCGCTGATAAGATTTTTTTCGTTAATCTTGAGACTGGCTGGCACAGTGCCTTTGACAAAATGCAGTTTGTAGCCTTCTTTAAGAGTTTCGACGCGGGTAAAGCTGCCGACTTCGTTCTGATAAAAACTGATAATTTCATGCAGTCGTTTTTCAGTGACTGTTTTGAGAAACTCTTCGGTGAACATGGCATTCACTGCTGCCTTTTCCTGCGAAAACATGCGCCCGAAGGCTTCGTCTGGGGTCAGATCAGCATTGTCACCGGCAAAAACTGCCGGAAACGGGCCTAAAAGCAAAAACATCAGCACAGCTAAAATGATTTTTTTCATGGCAACCTCCAGAACTTTGATTAAATCGCAGCTTATAACATTCAGCGGGCAAATGCAAAATTTTGCGCTTGCCCCGGGATTAGGTTATAATCGCACGAAATCATACCACAATTCGGGAGACAGACTCATGGCAAAGAAACTGGTAATCGTTGGTTCCGGCCCTTCCGGGCTTACTGCGGCAATTTACGCCGCCCGTGCCGATCTGCAGCCGCTGGTGATCGAGGGCTTCATGAAGGGTGGGCAGCCGGGCGGGCAGTTGATGACCACAACCGAAGTCGAGAATTTTCCAGGGTTCCCTGAGGGCGTTGATGGCCCTGAACTGATCAGCCGCATGAAAAAACAGGCTGAACGCTTCGGCACAGAATTCATCATGGAAGACATCGAGTCGGTCGACTTTTCGTCGCGGCCGTTCACTCTTAAAACCGGCAGCCGCACGGTTACTGCCCATTCGGTAATCATCTCGACCGGCGCCAGTGCTCAGATACTCGATCTGCCGAGTGTTAAAAAGTTCTGGGGAAAAGGCGTCTCGGCCTGTGCTACCTGCGACGGCGCCCTGCCAATCTTTCGCAACCAGATAATCGCCGTCATCGGCGGCGGTGATTCGGCGATTGAAGAAGCTATTTTTCTGACCAGATTCGCTTCGAAAGTGCTTCTGATTCATCGCCGCAATGAATTCAGGGCCAGCAAGGCCATGCAGAAAAGGGCTTTCGATAACCCGAAGATTCAGATCATCTTCGATTCGGTTCTCGAAGAGGTCTATGGCGGCCAGTTCACCGAAGGCGTGAAACTTAAAAACGTTAAATCCGGCGAAATCAGCGATTATCCGTGCAAGGGCCTGTTCATGGCTATCGGCCATACTCCAAATACCGGTTTTCTTGGCGGGGCACTCGATCTCGACCAGAAGGGCTACATCAAGGTCAAGTCACCGTCTTCGGCTACCAATATCGATGGCGTTTTTGCCTGTGGCGACGTCACCGACCCTCATTACCGCCAGGCAATCAGCGCCGCCGGCACCGGCTGCGTTGCGGCTCTCGATGCCGAACGCTGGCTGCACGCCAACGATCTCGGCTGAGGCTTTGCCACGGCCCGCAAACTGTAGATTGAAAAACAGCTCAACCGATTAAGGTTGAGCTGTTTTTGTTCGAGGGGGTAACTGTAAAAGTTTAACTTGTGATTAGATGCCGGCGCGGGTGGCGAGCCAGCCGCACAGGCTCAAAATGGCGGTGCCGCCAAGCATCTGAATGAGTGGCATTTTAAACATGCGGTGCAGCGCCAAAAACAGGGCGAAAATAGCGATTCCGACGGTTGTAAAAGCAAAAAACCACAACATCTGCTTTTCTCCTGATGATTATTTTTTTACCCGTTTCAGGCTGGTCTCTGCGAGAGGCCAGGCCGGGATTTCGCTGACGGCTTTTTCATACCACAGCTTTGCCTGCCCGGGATTTTTCTGACTTTCGTAGAGACTGGCGAGATTGAACATCATAAACGGCCTGGTATAACCGGGCTGCATGGCGTTGATTTTCTTTTCGAGAGTTTCAGTTTTTTTTTCGACGATTGCTCGAAGAGTTACGAGGTTGGCATTGATCAGGTCGATGGCGACCGGTGCCGGAATCGCGAAAGTTTCATTGTTGGCGCGGTTTAGCATCAGAGGTTCTTTGCTGGTTTCGAGCTTTTTTATCAGCATATTGCCTGCGGCTTCGGCGCTTTTGAGATTACTGTTGCCGATGGCAGAAGTGAAGGCCTTGAGACCTTCACTGGTAAGGCCTTTACCGAAACCGGATTCTGGATACCAGAAATAGAACTGCTGCCCGTTTACTTTGAAATCTGGTTTGAGAGCAGTTTCGACTGCAGTGCACAGGGCAATGTCGTCACGCACGAGCAGGGGCATCGATCTGCCAAAGTTGATCGGCTTGTCGATCGTCTGCGCTTCGGCTTCAAGAATGGCTGCAGTTGCAGGTTCATTGGCATGAGTGCTTTTTATCAAGCCCATAATTCCGTCTTTCGCCGGTTGTGCTGCCAGTTCGATTTCGGCCCAGCCTGCAAAATCTGGTTTGACGCTGAATTTATGCAGAAAAACCACCTTGTCGCCTTTTTTGAGAAGCGGGCGTTCGTGCTGGCCGGCATTTACACCGAGTTCTTCGGGAAGGTGCAGTTTTGAGGTGATTTTTTCGAGCTGAACACTCGGGGCTTCGATGTCGATCCTGATTGTGAGAAGTTTTTGCTCAGGTTTCCATTCAGAAATGTCGATTTTTGAGCGCTGCCATTCTGGCAGTCTGATTTCAGGGGTCATGGCGTTCAGATTTGAGGCGGCAAAAGCAAGAATTCCCGCGAGGGCTGACCTTGCAAAAAAGTTTACTGGCATTGATTGGCTCCTGTTTTGATTCACTTTGCATTTTACTCTCAGGTTCAAGATTCGGCAACCTTCACCGCATCACCCTTTCCAGACGCACCCTGTGGCAGCAGAACCAGGGTCAGGGCAACGAAAATCAGTGCGGTTCCGGCAAAGCCGCCGGCTGCCAGTTTTTCACCGAACAGCAGATAAGAGAGCACTGCGCCTGAAACGGGTTGCAGGTAGATGAGAAAGCTTGCCAGAGATACCGGAATCAATTTCAGGGCGCTGTTCCAGAGAGAGTAGGTTACGACCGAGTTCATTACCGCGAGATACAGCAGAATGAAAAGGGTTTGCCACGACCAGTTGCCGGAACCTTTTAGCCATGCCTCGATAATTGCCGGCGGCAGCAGCATCAGGGCTCCCAGAGAAAAAGTATCGCGGCAGATCAGCCGCCAGTGATAGCGACCGACAAGTTTTTTACCGGCGATGCCATACATCGCCCACGAAAATTGCGGAACCAGCGTCATCAGACAACCGGCCCATACCTGCCATGGCTCAAGTTTTGTATTTGAGGAAAAATCGCTGCCAAGCATTGCCAGCCCGCCAAGTGCGAGAGCGATCGATAAAAACTGCACCGGTCGCATTTTTTCCCCGAGAATGAGGGCGGCGAGAATGACGGTAAAGAGCGGGGGAGTGCCGGAAAGAATCGAGGCGGCCATACCCGGCGCCCAGATCAGCCCATAGTTCATGCCGATAATCAGAACGAATACGCCCCAGAAAGCGAGCCCGATAAAGCTTTTGCGGTCTTCTGGCGCGACTTTCTGCAGCGGCAGACTTTTTTCGCTGACCATGAAAAAGCAGCCGGCCAGCAAAAATCTGAAGAAACCAAGCAGCAGTGGCGGAACATCAGCCAGAGCCACCTTGGTCAGCGGGTAGGCTGCACCCCAGATGAAGGCCGCCAGTGCAACCCGCAGAGTTCCATTAACGACAGGTGACAAGGTTTTTCCTTTGAATGAAAGCTGATCTTTATGACCGGGCGATTCTACCAGAAACCGGGCCGAAAAGCGATATGATTGCCGGCCGGTCAAAAACCTCCCTGCTTGAGCTATTATTAGTCTTTTTGCAGTGTCTTTACAAAAAAGTGAATTGCGGTGAGAAAAAAGTGTCGGGCCTGTCTGGACGTACCCCGTTTTCATTCATATAATTAACCTATAATTCATCAACAGCAGGTAAAAATGATGCGATCAACACATCTGAGCAGTATGATGCGAACCTGGCTGGCAGTAGTAATATTGCTGGTTTTCACGGTTATGCCGGCTTTTTCCGGTGGTCTTAATCTGGTTTATGAGCAGGTGGTCAAAGACTCCTGGGGTAACGAAATCGGTTATCGCAAGGTCAGTTTCAGCAAGCCGTCCGATCTCCCTGCCGGTTCGGCATGGCAGAAATACCTGAATCTGAAGCTGCCTGATGGCAAGACTATCTATGAATATGCCCTGACAACTTCGCAGGCGCTGGCAAAGCCTATGACGCTTACGCTCAGCGATCGCAACAGCAACTCATTTACCTCAAAGTCCTCAAGCTCTTACAATCTGAATCTATATAATTACATCAACAGCTTTTCTTCAGATTCGAGCAAGACTTTTCTGTTTCTGCATGAATTCGGCCATGTGGCAATGTTGAATGCCTACCCTTCAAATTATGATTTTTCGGGTCTTGACTACGGCACCGATGGCAAGCATTACCTCGATGAGATTCTGCCAAATGACAACACCGCCTGGATCGAAGGCTGGGGTAACGCTTTCGCTGCCAGCAAAAACAACGGCATGGTCTTTTCGTTCAACCTGAATAACCTCAGCACTCTGGCTTTTTTAAAGAATAACAGCTTTAACGAAATGTCACGCAATGAACTGTTTATTGCCAAGACCCTTTATGACAGCTTTAATCAGATAAGCAGTGGCAAAGAAAAAACCTTCAACGTCATTTCTCGCACAGGCCCGCATTACTCGCTGCGCGATTTCTGCCGAAAATATGTGTCGATGTATCCTGACGAAAAAGACGCGCTGGCTAAGATTCTTCTCGATAACAGCCAGGGCAAAATGTCGCTCAATGAAATTCTTGACTATGTAAACGGCGGTTCTCGCACCGTCAGCCGTGATCTCTACAATGTTCTCGCTTCGTCCGGCCTGGTGGGCTCAGCTACCGGTGGTACCGCTCAGCCGACCAATCAGAGTGCTGGTTCGACCTCGACCGCATCGACTTCGACAACCTCTACCAGCAGCACCTCATTCTGGGGTCGAATTTCAAGCTGGTTTGGCAGAATATTCAACTTTGGGGCACAGAGCCCGGTTGCCCCGCTTCCCAGCGCTTCTGTCGAAAATGTTGGCGTTGCGACCGGTGGTGCCGTATCACCACTGCCCGGCAATGCTGCCACTGCCCCCGAACTTCCTTCTATGGGTGGCAGCAACCAGTTTGACAGCATCAACGATCTTGGTAAAGCTGAAGAGCTCTATTACCAGTATTTTGCCGAATACAACCGTCTGATGGCCGCTTCTGGCAGCAGGCAGCAGATTCTCGAAGCCCAGACAAAAATGCTGCAGGCCAAAGAACGCGTTAAAACCCTGCGCCGCAGCCTGAAATAAAATCTGTTTCGCCGCCTGCAGGCGAGGCTGCCCACCCGGCAGACCAGGCTTGCGAAGCTTAAAAAACCTGTAAAAAATCCCCGGAGCACTGGCCCCGGGGATTTTTGTTTCAAAACTGTGATTATTTCTGTTCTTCTGTTTCGCCGGCAGTTTCTTCTGCGGCACCGGCCACGCGTTTGCGCATGGTCGGGAAGAGAATGACGTCGCGAATCGAAGCCGAGTCGGTCAGCAGCATGACGATGCGGTCGATGCCGAGACCAAGGCCACCGGCGGGCGGCATGCCGTATCTGAGAGCGTTTACATAGTCGGTATCCATCTGGTGGGCTTCATCGTCACCGGCCTCACGCTGCGAAATCTGGTTTTCGAAGCGGGCGAGCTGGTCTTCTGAATCGTTGAGTTCAGAGAAGGCGTTGCCGATTTCGCGGCCGTAGATGAACAGTTCAAAACGGTCGACCTTTGCCGGGTCGTCCTTGCTGCCTTTGGCAAGCGGCGAGGTTTCTTTCGGGTAACCGAAGACGAAGGTCGGGTCCATCAGTGTGGCTTCGATCTTTTCTTCGAAGATTTTGACGATGATCTTGGCGGCGCTGTCGTTCTTTTCGATCGGAACATGCAGCTTTTTGGCCTGTTCAGCGGCCAATTCGCGGCTGCAGCTGTAGGTCAGCTCATTGCAGCCGGTGACTTCTCGCACCAGGTCAAGCATGCTTACACGGCGCCAGGGGCGGGTGAAGTTCAGTTCCTTTTCCTGATGCACGACTTTCAGATCGGGGAAAAACTTTTTCGCGGCGTGGCAGATGACCTCTTCTGAGAGATCCATCATGGTTTCCATGTCGCCATAGGCCTGGTAAACTTCCATCATCGTGAATTCAGGGTTATGCTTGATCGAAATGCCTTCGTTTCTGAAGTTGCGGTTGATTTCGTAGACGCGCTCAAAACCGCCGACGAGCAGGCGCTTGAGATAAAGCTCGGGTGCGATGCGCAGATAGAGTTCCATGTCGAGGGCGTTGTGATGGGTGATGAAAGGGCGGGCGGCGGCGCCACCGGCGACCGTGTGCATCATCGGGGTTTCGACTTCGAGATAGCCCTGACTGGCCATGTATTCGCGAATACTCTGCATGATCTGGCTGCGCTTCAAAAAGGTTTCGCGCACTTCAGGGTTCGACATCAGGTCGACGTAGCGCTGGCGGTAGCGCATTTCGACGTCGGTCAGGCCATGAAACTTTTCGGGTGGCGGATTGATCGACTTCGACAGAATGACGATTTTTTCGGCGCGGATCGAGACTTCGCCGGTTTTGGTTCTGAAAGCCGGGCCTTCGACGCCGATGATATCGCCGGCATAAAGGCGCTTGAGCATGGCAAAATTTTCTTCGCCAATTACGTCTTTGCGGATATAAACCTGAATTTTTCCGGCCTGGTCTGTGATATGAACGAAAGCTGTTTTGCCCTGGTCACGTTTGGCAGCAATGCGGCCGGCGAGTTTCATCGGGGCGGTGGTGAAATGCTCTTTTTCGGTTGCCTGGGCTTCGGCCTTCTCGAATTCAGCTTTGGCCTGTTCCGATGAGTGAGTGCGGTCATAGCGCTGACCATAGGGGTCAATGCCTTCTTTTCTGAGGTCTTCAATGACCTGCAGGCGCTGTTCCTGGGTTGAATTCAGCTTCAGTTCTTCTATCATGCGATTTTAAACATCCCTTCGAAAAAAACTTTGAACCGGATTAAATAAGTAAAGGGGCGAAACGGTTTTCCGTCATCGCCCCCATAACATTCGTTCGTTGCTTAAGCGAGCAGTCTGACGTTGGTTGCCAGCGGCCCTTTAGCGCCCTGAGAAAGTTCGAATTCGACCTGCTGGCCTTCGCGCAGGGTCTTGTAGCCATCGCCTTCGATCTGCTTGTAGTGAACGAAGATATCCTGGCCTTCGGCGCTTTCGATGAAACCATAGCCCTTAACGTTATCAAACCACTTTACGCGACTTTGCATCTGCAATTCTCCTGATAAATAATGCGTTGATTTTGCGGTAATTCCTGCAAAAGTTCGTTTGCTATATTTATCACAAACTCGGCAATACTGCAACTCATGATTTAATTTTCCAGTAGATGGCGCCAGCGGTCGCATGAACGGCGAGCTTTTCGGCCGCAAGGTCGATTCGCAGTTCACCGGCTTCGATATTACTTACTTTGTTTGCCATTTCTACCTGTTTTTGAAATAAGCCACAGCAAAAATCAGTCCGGCCAGCGGTTGACCTGTTCGAAAAGCTCGTCAGGGACGAACAACCTGAATGAAATCAGGTGGTTGCCAAAAAGCTTTTCTGCGGCAAGCAGTTCGGCTTTCCATGAACCTTTTAATGTTAAAATAGTACGGTAGTTCGCTTCATTTGTGGGCTTGAGAGTGTTTTCCCGATCCGAAATCCTGAAAAAGCCAATGTAATCGCTGATAATGTATTCTTTGCCAGAACCAAGGTCTTTGATGATCAGCTCGTTGCTTTCAGTCCGGTTGCGAATGCTTCGTTGCCCGACTACAGCTTCGCCAGTGTCTGATGCCAGGCCTGCAGGAAGCTCCGGGTCTACAATATTGAGCCCTTCGCCGGATTTTTCAATGTCTTCCTTAAATAACCAGTATTTTCCGTCGAATTCTTCAATTCGAAAGCTGCGTTTCCATCTGCCACCGGTAATCTCAACCTGTGTCAGAAAAAAATTGTCGCCGAACGGGTCAAGTATAAACTCTGCGTATTCTTCTATGTAGCTTTCCAGGTGCGAAGGGTAGCGAAAAACGTCGGGGTTGTGCAGTGGAAATCCGATTAACAAAAGCGTCAGAAGAATCAACAGCAGTCTTCCGGCCCGGGCCGGCCATGAGCCTTGCAGCAGGCCGCGCGGGTCGAGCCAGCGATAATTATTAGTCAAGAAGCAGACCTTCGGCAAGCGGGTTGGCCAGAACCATCTGTCGCAGGCGTTTCAGATTGTTCGGCACGTCTTTGTAGACGGGCGCATTTGATGTGACCGGGTATTCAGGCGAGGTGACGAGGTTGAGAATCACCTGGTGGCTGTCTGAAGCGACATTGCGAGGATACCAGAACGTGTTGACGCCGAGCCTGAGGTCGTTGGTTGCAATCAAACCTGGGCTGCTGATGCCGTTATGCTTGACCAGATACTCGAAAATGATCTGATGGCTGCCGCCGGGCAGGTTGTCGAGGTGCAGGTAAGGTTTGATATAAACCCAGGTCAGATTCTGTTTCGATGGCGAAGAAACCTTCATGTGGTGCAGTTCGCCTTCCATTTTCAGCAGCACCGGATCTTTACCATTGCAGGTCAGCCAAAGGTTGCAGATGATTTCGGCCGTATTTTTTGCGGGAAAAAGCTCAGCGTAAATATCTGCCAGATCTATGTTGAACTGGGCGTTTTCGGGGATGGGTGGCATGCCTTCAATTTTGGGTGGCAACTGTGCAAAGACTGCAACTGCAGGCATTGCCAGAAAAAATGCCAGCAAGAAAAGCAAAAAATTTTTGAGTCTCACAAGATCGATCCTTTGAGTTGCGATTGGAATACATCATTAATGTTTAAAAAGGTATTCAGACGCTTCGTTTTTTCAAGCAGTTCAGAAATAATTGCACAGTTACCTGGGAATAATACCCTGTATCTATCGCTATTGCCGGCACAGAACGCGAAATGTAAATTTTCGTTTGTCGGAGCGAAAACTTGGGTTATATTCATTTTATAGTTAACAAAAATATGTCTGGTGAGAGAGCTTCGCCATCGTTGTCGCAGGTGGCCGCATTCGCGGGCTCAGGAGTAATTTATGGAACAAAATAGCTGGTTTTGTTCAAAAAACGGCATGATTATTCTTTACTGGTTTGGTGTTTATCTGCTGCTGGCGTATTTTACCAGGTTTTTCGCCCCGATGGTTGCTCAACCTGAAATGCACACGAATTATATCAAAATCTGGTTCCCGCTCTTTAATTTTCTGGGCACTGAAGGAGTTATAGAATTAATACGTAACATTCTCATCGGGGTCTGCATTTTTGACCTGGTAATAATGACAAGATTATTCGAAGAGTTCGATCAGATCTGGTATAAATTGCGATTTGGTCTGATGCTGATCGTTGCATTGCCATATTTCTGCATGTTCGTGGTTCTGTCTCACAGATTCATTGAAAGGTTTGTTTTAACCTATCTGCCAAGAGCAATTGAATAGCCTTCAGGCCCTTCAGGCCTGAGTCTGACACATTGAAAAACGCCGTTCAAGAATGTGGGTCCAGGCGATGCTGATCGCATCAGCCTCGTTGTGATCCTTTACCTTGACCCTGAATTCGCTCTCGATCCAATGCACCACGTCTTCTTTGCTGGCGTTACCGAAACCGGTAACCGCCATTTTTACTTTACGGGGCGGATAAAAAAATACCGGAATATCTCTTTCTGCAGCGCAGAGCCTTGCGACCCCGCGAAGCTCACCGAGGGCGATCGGGGTGCGCGGCGAAGTTTTCGCCGGCAGAAATACGTCTTCAATCGCGATTTCGACCGGATTAAACCGCGTGAACACCTCGATGAGGCATTCACGCAGTCTTAGAAGGCGCTTCTGGGTATCGCCGCGTGCCAGTGAGATGCTGGCACTGAAAAGCAGTTTTTCAGTTTTGCGGTCGATAACGCTGATGCCCAGTTTGTCGGCCAGGTCGAGGCCGACTACCGGTTCACTTGTCATTATCTTTGTCTTTCAGGCTTTTAAGATGTTCCGGGTCAGGAAAAAGCACCACCGAAACTCCGCTGGCGACGCCGCCGGTAACTGCTGCGACGAGAACCGAATTGCGGCCGGTAAACTCAGCATACAGCAGAACCGGAAACATGACGCAGAACATGAAAATCATGCGTTTGATCATGTGTGGCGGCAGTTTGCTCATCGATTAACTCCCGGGTTGCCGGGTCTTCTCGGCCGGTTGCGATTCTGGCTGTTGCGCGAGAACCGGCGTTTGCGGTCTAGGCGGTTGCTGCTAGGCTGCCCATCGGGCGTCTGCGGGCGTGCAGCTCTGCGCGGTGGCGGGTTGACGTTGGTCGGGGGCCGCCCGGGCATTGATTTCAGCGGTGGGCGATACGTGTCTTCGCTTTCGCCGAATTCATCGGTTTCATCATTAAAAGCAGGTTTTGCGATTTTAGCCGCTTTTTCCTCGGCTTTTTCCTGCTCATGGCGAACCATTGCCAGAGCCAGTCTGATGGCGTCACTGTCTTCTTCAAGGTGCCCGCCAAAATTTTCGAAATAGCGGTGTTTTGCCTCATCGCAATCCTGATTGTGGCTGTGCAGGCGCGATTCTCTCTGGGCCGGATCACCTGTCGGTTCTGCGCCAGCCTGGTTTTCAATCATCGATTTAACACTGATTGGCCGGGCAACTGAATCCTGTTCGCCCGCTTCAGCGGCGTCGTGTGAAGGCTGCGGATTCGCGTCGGTGTTTGTCTGACGGGCCTGCTGTCTGGCTAATTTTTCAGCCTTGCGGCGTTCGAAAAATTCTGCTTTGCGGTCGCGTCTGGCTGGTCGCTGTTCGGCAGAACGGCCTTCATCTGTTGGCTCACTGCGCTGTTCAACGATTGCTCTTTCTGGTTCTGCAGTCGGTGCGGCGCTGGTCTGCGCAGGCTGTCTCTGAACCGCCTGTGACGGCAGTCTGATTGCCTCTTTTCTTGTTTCTGCCATTACTCTGGCATCCTGGAAGAAGGCCTGGGGCAGGAAAGCATTGAGGTTGAATTCCTGTGCGGGCAGATTCAAAGCTTTGGCCAGCTGGTTTCGCAGAGAGTAAATGTCTTCGTTGCTCCATTCAACCTGCGGTACCAGGTGCTTCAGCTTTTTGGCGGCATTATCAGTGCGCAGAGCCGCATAATTGCCGGTCATGATGCCCTGGAAAATCTTCAGTTCGTCGAGAATTTCGAGAGGGTACTTGGTTTCTTTTTCGCCTTCAAAGCCGCAGCGTTCGAGAAGCTGTTCAAGAGTCGAGTAAACCGACATTCTCGCTCTGAGGCCATCGTTGAAGCTGCGAAAATCTTTGAGAAATACCGATTTCAGATATTCAAACGGCGGTGTCTGGCTGAAGCAGACAAGAAACTTGGTCAGGGCGCGGCGGTGTCTTTCTGAATCTTTTTTGATTTCGTCTGCGAGGTTGTTGTCGCGCGAAAAAATAGCGGAAATGACTTCTTCTGGCTTTGCCGAATAATCTTCAACATTTTTGAAGCGCCGGCTGAGGATTTCGCCAGTTTTTCCCTGATATATGCTTGAAAGGATGATCAGGTAAAAATGTACGTTCGGGTCCATGATTTCGCGTTCGATCCAGCGCCATAGACCCTTTCTGATGTATTTGTTGCAGCGTTTGTGCATGGTAGAGAGGCATTCATGTACTATCGCCTCTTTTAAGGCAAACAGCAGGTCCTGTGAAACGCCGGCAATGCCGGTACCCGGTCTCTGTTCCGAGGCCGACTGTGTTTCCTTGGGGGCACCAGCCGGTTGATTTCTGCCTTCTCTGGCTGGCTCACGGCGATTACGATTGCTGTCGCCGTTTCGCTCTGTTCGTTCTGTCCGTTCAGCCTGACCAGCTGCCGCCTGCTTCTTTTCTGCCGGGGGTTCGGGCTTAACGATGCTTTCAAGCTGAATCTCGATAATCGGGCAGCGAATGCGGCCTGGCTGTGTGCTGACACTTTCGGTGCCTTTGCGGATAAGAAAGATAGCCTTCTTGATGCGCAGCGCCGAAACTTCGCGTTCCTTCTGAAACAGCTTGGCTTTGCCGGGAAGACCGTATTTCTGGCCGACTCCAAGGTGCGGCACCGAAATATCGATGATGATATATTTTTCTTTTTTCCCGTCGGGGGCACTGAATACCAGATCGAGCTTTTCTTTGCCGCCGTCGAGCTGACAATCTACTTCTGCCAGCTTCCAGTCGCCGCTGCCAACTCTCTGGCGAAGGCTGTCGGCAATTTTTGCCTGATGCTCTTTGATGCCTTCCTTGATGCGGGCGAATTCTTTTTCGGGCTGTTGCCTGTCTTCAGGCTTTGCGCCCCTTTTTGAGTCTGTTTTCACATTAAGCTCCATTGTGTTTCGTGGCTTTGCCACTTTAGTTTCAGACGCAGTATGAAAAGACTGCGCTTACCCGGTTTTTTGCGAAGTCCGGGCTTCGTGGTTCCTGCTGAGTCTTGAAATTCAGGCTCCGGGAAACTGGCCGACCTTACTGCTTCTGACAGTTTCAGTCTTTTCTGAAAAATGGTGGCTGTCGTTTTGCAGAGCTTGTTCAGGCAGGAACATTGAACGAAATAATATGGTGCGTTTTAAGAAATGAAGTGGGCTCAATTCTCAATTTTTCTGCCCCATATTTTTTCAGGAGACCCGGCAGGTCATGATCGAGCGTAAACAGGCCCAGTCTTGAAAAAACCGGGTGCAGTATGTCTTCGATCAGGCCAATCAGTTTGTTGCTGCTGCGCAGGTAGTTTACCAGAACGACTTTTGCCCCTGGTCTGGCTACCCTGAACAATTCTCTGACGGCTTTATCCGGGTCGGGAACAACGGTTAACACATAAGCTGCCATGACGAAGTCGAAGGCGCCGTCTGAAAAGGCCAGATTTTGCGCATCCATCTGCATCAGGTCAACTCGACAATGGCTTTCTTCGCGAGCCTTCTGCTTCGCTTCACGGAGCATGCCGAAACTGTAATCGAACCCGACAACTTCAACATTGTCAGGGTAATATTCAAGACTTAAGCCCGTTCCGACGCCAATCTCAAGAACTCTTGAGTCGCGTGTCGGAGCAAGAATTTCAATTGCCCGGTCACGGCCCCACGAGAGATATGGCCTGAAAACCAGGTCATACAGCGAACTGAAGCGGTCGTAAGTCTGTTGGATATTTTGTGGATCGGTCAAAGGACTCTCCGGTTTGACGTGCATTTATATCTGGCTCGCCAGTAAACCACCTGATTGACTTATAGCACAAGGGCACAACCTTGGCAAGCAGAATAAATTCTAGACAGTGTACAGCCGCTCTGCTATACTTCTGTAACTGAGGTTGCGGGCAGTTTGTCTGTTGTTGTCTGTAACCCGCCAAATGGCATTGTAAAAAGGAATCCTATGGTTCGACCTCTGTATCCGTTGAGAAACCCGCCAGGCAAAAAAAATCAGCTTCCGCAGGCCCCTCTGTGGAAAAACCCCTATCTGCTTGGTGCTGCTGCGATAATTATCGGGCTGGCGACAGTTTTTGTTCTGCACCTGTCCCGTTCTGGAGTCATCAACCCCGAAGCTGGCCCGGGCGGTGAAACTGAGGGGGCTTTCGCTTTTCTCAAGCCCTCGAAATACTTTGGCGGCAAAGCCCTTGATCTCAAAGCGCACCAGGAACAGCTGGTGAAAATGGGCATTGCCTCACAGTCAGAGGCGCTCAATAAAAAATTCGAGGCAAAAAATCTGCGCGAAGAAAGGCGCATTCTTGCAATTCAGAAATATGAAGCTTCGCGTGAGACTGCGACCAGGTTTCAGACAGAGCGCGAGGAACTGCGCCGACGCCTGCAGTCGCCCACTTCCCTGCAGCTGCGCGATGCCGTCATGGCACTTGAAGATTCAGACAATCTCGGCATCATGAAACTTGAAAGCCTCCTCGACGAGAAGCTTCGGGCGCAGGGCGGCTCTTCAGAAGATGTCGATGCTCTGGTTTATGCCTATGACCGTCTGGCCAAGGTTTATGAAAACAAGAACATGCAGAGCAAGGCTAAAGATGCCTATGTGAATATATTCAAGCTGATGAAAAGACGGGCCCCTGAAACTCAGGGACCCGACTGGGACAGCGCGATAAACAGTATTGAGCAGCTACCGGTTAAATCTCCCGGCAATTGAGAATGCAGTTATCATTAAGGGGAATGTTGTGAGACAGCAGCGGTGCCAGTTCAGCCACAGGGCGCATAATGACGAATCTTCTGGTTTCTTTCGGAGCCAGATTCTTTTCGTCGTGGTTGAGCTGTTCAGCCAGCTTGCTGCTGTTCAGCGATGTGTCGGCAAAAGACGGGAAAATGCGCAGATGATTGATAGCTTTTTCGGTGGTGTTGACCACGTAGCCGCCGATGTAGACGTAGTTGCGATCGATTCTGATGCCGGTCTTTTTGACCACTACGGGCCCCGGGGTTATCTGAGGCAGGCGAACATATTCTTTGCCAACCTTTTTAAAGGCATAGGCCTTGCCGGGCTTGAAAGCTTCTGTAGTCTTTTTGGCAGCCTGAGCAAAATGGCTGTTGAACGAAAGGGCCATCAGAGAAGCAAGTATCAGACCGAAATGTTTTCTGTTAACTTTCATTTGTTTGACCTCAGTAATTCTTCTTTGCTATCCCTATCGGTCGTTTGAAGGAAGGAGTTTACAGCTTTTGAAAAATTTTTCTTCCGTTAGTAAAAAAAAGGCCGGCATTACCCTGGTAGAAATACTGGTGGCCCTGTCGGTGGCTTCGCTGGTCATGTTGCCGGTCATTCTGCTCTTCGGGGTCTCTGAAAAGGTTACCTATAAAAGCATCAATGAAGTCGTCGCCTGCAATCTCGCTCTTCAGAAAATTGAAGAGCTCAAAAGCCGGCCATTTGAAGAGCTGCGTAAGATCATCGAGGTTGCCGCACCAGATCCGGCTGAAGGGCCATTTACCGAAGTCGTGCTCCCTCTCGAACTGAACGGCGTCTGGAATACTCCTGGTGTTGAATATGCCCGTGAAACCAGACTTTCGTTTTACCCCAACATCGACCCCGATCCTTCCAAACCTGATTTTGAACTGCAGAAGCGCCGCATCCGCATCAGGGTCATCGTAAAATTCATCGAAGCGGTGATGGGCAAAAAGAACAACGAAAAGTCTTTCGAACTGGCCACCCTGCTGGGCGATGAAACCCTTGGGGCAGGCCTGAATGCATCATTCCCGATGCCATTGAACAGGCCCTGAGGAGCAAAACCATGCAGACCAGTCATAAAGGCAAAAGGGCTTTCACTCTCGTCGAAGTGATGATCTCTATTCTTATTTTCGGGACAGTTCTGGTTCTGGGCTATACGCTCATCAATCGAACCTTCATGAGCCTCGAACGCCAGCGTCAGTCGCTCGATACTCTGCACGAAGCCCGCAATTTTCTCATGGTCATCGAACGCGATCTGCGCGAAATGACCGAAGTCGTAGAGCTCGACACGATTTTTAAAAGCAGCCTTTTCGACGAAGAAAACGCGCTGCTGTTCAAACTTACCATCATGGTGCCGGCACGCGGCGGCACTGCTCCGCAGAAAGTTACCTACACCTACGAGGGCCCGGAAAAGCATCTCGATTCGCCGACCCGCGACAAAATCATCTACCGCCAGGTAGAGGGCGGGGTTAAAAAGGCCCTGATAACCAAACAGATGAGTTATCTCAAAATCTGGGGCACCGACGGAACCATCTTTCGTAATCGCAACCCCGAAGAAAGCATGGCCGATTACCGCAACTATCTGACCCCGCATTATTACCACCCCTCGAACCCGTCACCAAAGGGTTTGCGTGATATCAGCAAGATCAAGGGCATCGAAGTTCAATTGTCGATGCACGAAATGTTCGACTCTGAAGGAAAACCGATCAAGCAGCGAACATTCGTTACCCGCATCTATTCAAGAATTCTTAATGCAAAATACGAATAATTCCTGTATAAGTATATAGCCATTGCCATAAGCCAAGGAGACACCCAGTGAAAACCGCCACCATCCGCCAGAAATACCTTGATTTTTTCGGTCGCCACAACCATAAGGTCGAAAAATCCGCACCCCTGATTCCGCAGGATGACCCGACCATTCTTTTCATCAGTGCCGGTATGGCTCCTTTCAAACCATATTTTCTTGGTCTCAAAAAAGATCTGACCCGCGCTGCATCATGTCAGAAGTGTTTCAGAACCACTGACATCGAAAACGTTGGTTATACCGCCCGCCACCATACGTTTTTTGAGATGCTCGGCAACTTCAGTTTCGGTGATTACTTCAAGAAAGAAGCGATCGCCATGGCCTGGGAATTCATTACCAAAGAAGTTAACCTGCCCACCGACAAACTTTATGTCAGCGTGCATCACAGCGATGACGAAGCACTCGAAATCTGGCACCGTGATATTGGCGTTCCCCGTGACCGCATCGTTAAACTCGGTGATAAAGACAACTTCTGGACTATCGGCGTTGGGCCCTCAGGCCCCTGTTCAGAAATTTACATTGACCAGGGCCCTGAAATCGGCTGCAAAAGCCCTGATTGTGCCCCCGGTTGCGACTGCGCCCGCTACCTTGAATTCTGGAATCTGGTTTTTACCCAGTATGACCGCGCTGAAGACGGCACCCTGACTCCGCTTGAACGCAAGAATATCGATACCGGCATGGGTCTTGAACGCCTTGCCTCGATTCTGCAGGGCAAGTTCGACAACTTCGAAAACGATGTGTTTGTCGGTATCGTCAACAAGGTCGAAAATCTTACCGGCCATAAATTCAACGAATCACCCAAGATCAGAACTGCTCTCAAAGTGGTTTCTGACCATGCCCGCGCCCTGTCTTTTGCTCTCGCTGACGGCGCTCTGCCCGGCAGCGAAGGCCGTGGCTACGTTCTGCGCAAGATTCTGCGCCGTGCTTCACGCTTTGGATACAGCTATCTCGGCCAGGACAAGCCATTCCTGCATCAGATTATCCCGACCGTGGCCGAAATCATGAGCGACTACCCCGAAGTGGCCGAAAACGCCCAGCATGTCATGCGCATTGTCAAAAATGAGGAAGAGCGTTTCCTGCAGACGCTTAAAACCGGCAGCGAAATGCTCAGCGAATTCATCGCCGAACTGAAACATGGTAAAAAAGACATCCTCGGCGGCGAACGTGCCTTTCTGCTGCACGACACCTACGGTTTTCCGCTTGACCTGACCCGCGAAATCTGCCGCGAAGAAAAGATCAGAGTCGACGAAGCTGCTTTCAACAGCGAACTCGAAAAGCAGCGTGAGCGCGGCCGTGCCAATGTCGTTTCGGCATTTGTGAACTTTCAGGCTGTCAACCCCGGCGATTATCCGGCAACCACCTTTACCGGCTATGAAACCCTCGATGACAAAGGCAAAGTGCTCGATGTCGTCGAAGCCAAAGATAAAGTTCTGGTTATCACCGATAAAACACCGTTCTATGCTGAATCAGGCGGCCAGGTTGGCGATAAGGGCCTGATCAGCAGCAAGGGCGGCGACTTCGTCGTCGAAACCACCGAGAAGGCCGAAAATGTTTATCTGCACATCGGCTCCTGGAAAGGCGCCGGTCGTTTCAAAAAAGGCGACGAAGTGGTCATGACCGTCGATAACCCGACCCGGCGCGCGACCATGCGCAACCATACTGCGACTCACCTGCTGCACAAAGCCCTGCAGGAAATCCTCGGCGACCACGTCAAACAGGCCGGTTCGCTCGTCAATCCCGAGCGCCTGCGCTTCGACTTTACGCACTTTGAAGCGATTGGCCCCGAAATTCTCGAAAAGATCGAAAACCGGGTTAACGAACAGATTCTTGCCGCTCACAACGTAATGGTTAAAGAAACCAGCTTCGATGAAGCGGTAAAAACCGGTGCCATGGCCCTGTTTGGCGAAAAATACGGTGACCGGGTTCGCATGATCAGCGTTGGCGATTATTCAAAAGAACTCTGCGGTGGCACTCACATCAGAAATTCGGCCGAAATCGGCCTGTTCTCGATTGCCTCCGAATCATCAATCGCTGCCGGCGTACGCCGCATTGAAGCGGTTACCGGTAACGCCTCTCTCGATGTTCTCCACGAAATGAGGCGTTTTGAAAGAGAGTTGGCCAAAGTTCTCGACTGCGACCAGAAAACCCTGATGCTCAAGGCCGAAAAACTGGTCAGCGAAGCGAAAGAACTGCGCCGTGAACTTGATAAAATGCGCAAATCAGACGCCCGTGGCCGCATCGACGCGGTTAAAGCCAGTGCCCGCCAGATCGGTGGCGTGTCAGTGATAATGTCGCGCACCGAAGGCCTGAGCGTCGATGAAATGAAGGAAATCTCAGACGAACTGGTCGGCAACGCCGCCGAAAAGACCCTGGTATTGCTTGCTACCGGTGGTGATAAGGCCGGTTTCGTTCTCAAACTGACTGGTGATCTGGTAAAAAAAGGCCTGCATGCAGGTAAGCTGATCAAAGACATCGCGAAAGTTGCCGGTGGCAGCGGTGGCGGTCGCCCCGATATGGCTACTGCCGGTGGCAAGGACGTTGAAAAGATCGATGCAGCTCTCGTAGAAGCCGAAAAACTGGTTTCACAGGCATTGGGCAGCTGATGAAGATTCTCGCTCTCGACATCGGCAAGAAGCGCATCGGCGTGGCGACCTGCGACCGCCTCGAAATTGCCGCCTCACCATTCTGTGTGGTGAAGGCCGGCAAAACCGCGGTCGAAGAGGTGGTAAAAATTCTTGACCGCGAGAATGCAGAAGCTGTCGTTATCGGCCTGCCGGTTTCTTTTGATGGTGTCGAGCGCGAGTCGTGCGAACGGGCCCGATTTTTCAAGAACGAGCTCGAAAAACGAACAGCGCTGCCGATAAGCTTCTTTGACGAGCGCTTCACCAGCAAAATAGCCGAAGCTTCTCTGATCGAGTCGGGCATGCGTCGCGAAGAGCGACGCGACGTCATAGATGCGGTTGCCGCTTCTCTGATACTGCGGAGTTTTATTGAATTTCGCCGAAACCAGGGCTTCAAGCCCTGAACAAAGATAAAGGAACCAAGAATGAGCAGTCTCAAATACAAATGCGTTCTCGTCTGTGAAGATATCCGCCAGGAACTCGGCGGCCGGGTCAGCCTGATGGGCGTGCTTGGCTCGAAGCTTCTGGTGCAGACTTTCCCGCTGCCTTTTCCGAAGCTCTGCCTGTTTATCGAATGGGGCGAAATCGTTGGCAAGGTGAACGTCACTCTCAACATTATCCCGCCCGAAGGTGTCGAAATTCCCAAGGTTAAGCCCTCTGCGCCGATTCAAGGGCAGCCCGGCCTGGTTGCACGTTCGATGATCGTGCTCAGCAATTTCGCCTTCCCGGCGCCCGGTAACTATGTCTTCGAATTCGAAGCCGATGGTAAAGTCGTTGGCCGCGAAAACTTTCTCATTGAAAAATACGAAGGCCAGATGCCGGCAGCGGTGAACTGAGCTTTTCAGTATGAATAACAACGCGGCTTCAGATTCTTTCGCGACACTTCTCGAAACTGCGCTCAATAAGGCCGAAACCTTTTTTGAGCAGATTCTGCCCGGGCTCAAACCCCTGGCTGAGAACAAGCTGAGTCAGCTTGTCGCCATTTTTGAGACCGGCAGTGTCGTTGAGCGGCAACTTGTCGCCAGACTTTTTGTCGAGCATCTGAAAGAAGATGGGGCCGCGTTTCTGTCTTCCCGCCTTGATATCAGGCGGCACAAACTGTTTATCGAAGCTGCAGCGGTTATTGGCACACTTCAGTATGAACCGGCTCTTGAGGCCTTGAAGGCGGGTATTTCGATGCATACGCCCGATCTGGTGCTGCCGGCTGTTAAAGCCATAGCCATGATGAAGCCTTCGCGCAAGGTTGACGAGGTTCTGGTCAGTTTTTATCTGAATTTTCCTGATGAAACAAAGCTTTCACAAAGTATCAGATATCTTCTGCCCCGGCATGAAACCCTGGTTCATGAAATGCTCGAAAAATACCGGTCGCTTAATGCCGATCGCCGCATGTGGGTTCTGAAATACCTGTCTGAAACCTCTAACCCCGAGTCGTTGAAACTTTTCAGCGAAGAACTGCAGACTGAACCGCTCGAAAGAGGTTTATACTGCGTAAAAGGTCTCGGAAAAATCGGTACCGAACAGGCAGTCGAGGTGCTGAAAAAGCAGGCAGGCAGTTCTGAATGGTTTTTGCGCAAGCGCATTGTTGAAGCTCTTGGCATGAGCAATTGTCCGGGCGCTGTTGAGCCGATCCTCGAAATGCTCAATGATGAATCGGTGCAAGTGCGGGCTGCGGCAGTCGAAAGCCTTTCGAAGGTTGGCAGTCTGAAGCCCGACCTGCTGATTCAGAAACTGGAAAAGGCCGGCAAGGTATTTAAAATCAATCTCGTGCGCGCGATGGGGCAGCTGAAAAACGAAAAATTCGTCAAGCCGCTGGTCGAAGTTTTAAAAGACCGTGACACTCTGTTTTTCAGTATTGATGCCATTGGTGACCTCGGCTTTCAGCAGGCCGAATTTTCATTACGCCGACTGCTGAAAGATGAAGTCTGGTTTAACCGCCTCAACGCCCTTGAAGCCCTCGCTAAACTGCAGATCTCAGAGTTGGGTACAATCGCTCAGGAAGCTGCGCAGGATGAAAACGATATGGTGCGCAATGCTGCTGGTAGAATTCTGGCGGCTCTGAAGGCTAAGTGAAATTTTCATTGTACAGAATTCTGTAAACCTGTGTACCCTTCATAGTCTGTCGCATCTGAATTGACAATTTTACGTCTGTACATCCTCCTCTCTCACGCGCTCTCAGGATCACAGCAATAGTCTTGTCTGAGTTTGAAGGATCCCAATTAGCGCACTCGCCAGACATTTGAGAGAGATGTTTGATTTTTATGTTTTCCTAAAGTATAATTAGCGCCTCAGATTTTGTGTACATTGCGCAGGTCGAGGATGAGAGACAATGGAAGCCCCGCAGATTTGATATAACGCTTCTGGTAGTTTTTTTGAGACGCTCTGCCATAACGGAGGTTTCATGAAGAAATTCATTCTTCCCGCAGTTTGTCTGCTGCTGGTGTTTTCATTTCTGATCGTTGGCTGTGGTGGCGGCAGTGGTTCTGGTGATTCAATTTCCAGTTCCTGGCTTGGTCTGACGGCCGACCCTGATGCCGCCGGCAATCTTCAGGTCGATATCAGGCCATCTTCTGTTTCAGTCAGGCCCGGTCAGACGATCGCCCTTTCGGTTTTCGTTAAAGATGGTTACGGACACCCTCTCGATGGGGCGAAGCTCGCCTTCGCGTCGCAGCTGGGGGGTACATTCGATGACAAGTCGGTTGAAACTGCCAAAGGCTGGGCTTCCAATCTTTTTACTGCCGGCAAGCAGCCCGGTACAGAATCGATAATCGTCATGTCAGGCGAAAAATCTTATTCGCAGGCGTTGCTGGTTCAGAATCCGGTGGTGGTTAATCCGACAATTCAGATCGTCACCAGCGCCGATATAATTAAATCAGGCAGTGCGGTAACTGTCGCAGTTGGCGTTTCAGAGAATGGTGCACCTTCTGATGGCGCTGAAGTCAAACTTTCTTCTCCGCTTGGTGGTGATTTCACATCTGACTCTGGCAAGGTTGAAAATGGCTGGTTTACCACTACTTTCAAACCAGGCGATATTTCAGGAATTGTCAATATCGTTGCTATGGTGAACGATGCTAAGGCAACAAAGGCCCTGTCTGTCGTTAAAGATAAAATCGCTTCTCCGACATTAAGCATAAGTGTCAACCCTCCTGCCATTTTCCAAGGTCAGACTGCCTCTATAATAGTCATAGCGACTGACGAAAATGGCGCTGCAGCAGATGTAGTCATAAATCTGTCTGCAGATGTTAACGGTTCGTTCAGTAACAATGATAAACAGACTTCAGGTGGTGTCTTTTATTCTGAGTTTACTGCAGGCAAAGAAGTTGGCAGTGCTACCATCACCGCTTCAAGCGGTTTTGCATCGGTTTCCACAATTCTTTCTGTTGAAATACCAGAAATTATTATGAAAGTTTCGCCTTCGGTAAATACAGTTAAAGTCAAAGATAGAATTCCTGTTTCAGTGCTGATCACTGACAATTTTTCGAGTCCGATTGAGAATGCGCCAGTTTATCTTAGCGCCGAGCTTGGCTGCTACTGTTCACCAGATGATGGCAAAACCAACGATGATGGTTATTTCTTTTTTGATTTTGTTGCCAGTACAACCGCAGGTGTCTCAAAAATCCATGCTCTGACGACCGGTGCTACCGGCACGGCCCAGATCACCGTGGTTGGCCCATGATCGGCCTTTCAGGAGAAATGAAATGAACAGAATTGCAAAAATATCTTTATTCTCAATGTTTTTGGCTTTGTTAATTATTCTGCCTGCCTGTGACTCCGGTTCAAGCGGTCCGGTCGCCAGTCCGCTCTCTATCGGCCCGGGATATAATATAAAAGTTGCAGCGAGCAGCTCTGCCTTGAAGCCCGGAGCCACAACGACCCTGACAGCGGTTATTTTTGAACCGGATGGAGCTCCAATAAGAGATGGAATTGACGTATTTTTTGACAGTACCCAGAAAGGCTCTTTTTCTGATAATCCGGTAAAAACCTCTGGTGGAACGGCGATGGTGACCTATACTGCCGGAACAGCACCCTGGCAGCTCGATAAGGTTTCTGCGACCTGCAAAGGTGCTACCGCAAATGTTGATATTACAATTACCTCAGAGGGCTTCTAGTGAAGGAATTTGAAAGGCGCCATACAATGAAAAATAAAACATTTTATACCGGTTTGATTTTTTTTATTTCTCTGCTGATAATCCTGGCAGTCGCTCCGGTCATGTCAGAGGAACCCGAAGACAACAATGAAAGCGTTGTCGAACAGGATGTAAAATCAGAAGCGACGGAAGTTGAATCAACCGAAGAAAACTCCAGTGATGAAAAGAAGTCTGATGAAACCGCGGAGTCCGATTCAAAATCTGACTCCGGTTCGAAAAAAAAGCCTGCAGATAAGGGTTCTGAGCAGGATGCTGCTAAGGCAAAGAAGAATTCCGGCTCAGATAAATCCGGTCAGGCAGGCGAGGCCGGTAATTCAGAAGCTTCGGCTCTTTCAACTCCGGATGAGTCTCTTCCCGACGATTACAACCCTGACTATCTTATCTCGACCCGTTATTCAAAAAGCAAGAGCGGCAATATCACTACCTGGTATCTTATGTACACCCGCTCAAATGACATTATCACAACCGTAAAAGAACTTTTCGAAGAAGAGGTAAATTCTGGCGACATTAAACTCGGCGAAAACCCGGTGACCAACTCGATCATTATCAAAGCGAAAGATCCGGCCAACCCGGTAGTCGAAGAGATCATCGACACGGTAAAAAGCCTCGATTTCAGAAGCGGTCAGGTTCTGATCGAAGTTCTGGTTGTTGAAATCACAGTCTCGAACGAAGATCTTTTTGACTTTGAGTTAATGAATATCGTTAAAGAGCCTTTTAACATCAAAAATACCCTCAGCACCATTGGCGTAGACCACGGTACCATAGGAGAAGCCGACCCGCTCTCAAAGAGCGATCGTCTCAAAGTGTTCGTTACCACGCCAAACCGCATGAAACTCTTTCTCAACGCCTGGAAAGACAATAAAAAGGCCAACGTCATATCTTCACCTCATATTGTGGCCGCCAATCATCGCGAAGCCACTTTTAAAATCGGCAACAAGGTCCCGATCATCGAGAGTATCAGACCTTCAGATGCTGGCCCGATCAAGGCTTTCGATATCAAGGATGTCGGTATCGAACTGACGGTAACCCCGCACATCAACCGCGGCAACCAGATCGACATGGAAGTGTTTCAGACGATAAACGCCTTACAGAGCTATGACGCCAAGGAAGGTACCGCCAACATGTCGAACCGCGAGGTGAAAACCAACGTTTCTCTTGCTGATGGCGAAACTCTTATTCTGGGCGGCTTTATCGAGGAGCGCACTACAAAAACCGAGAACAAAATTCCGCTGCTTGGCGATCTGCCCATGGTTGGCAAGGCTTTTCGCAAGAAACAGAATAATAAGGAAAAGGTCGAGCTGCTCATCTTCATTACTCCTAAAGTGCTTGACACGGTCGAAGACAGCAAGGTTGCCCTAAAAGAAAAAATCGACAAAGTTTCTTTCAAAGAAAAGGTCAACGATCTTATTGAAAACCGCAGATTCAAACGCCAGAAACTCGAAAATAATCAGGAATATGTCATTGAGCGCGCTTCAAGAGACTGGTTTTATGATTTTGACCGCAAGGATATCGAGGATATGGTCTGGAACATTCCGGTTCAGATCAAGCCAGAGACACTTAATTTGCGCAGAACTGGCCATATGCCGTTTGGCTTCGGGCAGTCAAAGCGCCTGAAACCACCGCGCCTCAATACTGAACTCGAACCATCCGAAGGCTTCATCATGGCGAAAGAATTCAACCTTGATAATCCTGAAAAATTTAAAACCCTGCGCCTTAATGTTGCGAGCAACAACGCTGCCGTTGTTTATCTCAACGGTCAGCTGGTTGATCAGGACCCGGCAATGAAACTCAAAGACGGTCATGATTTCGAATACTGGAATCGAACCGTTGATATGGACAGCGGCATTCTCAAACCTGGCACAAACAACATTGTTGTCTTTCTTGGTTGCGATAAAACCAAGACAGATGCCTATCTCGACCTCGAGCTTATTGGTAACCGCTGATGAAAAAACAGGCGCTTGTGCTGGTAATGGCCATGGCCATGGCATCGGCTCTCTGTCACGCTGAACCGAAGGTTATCAGCAATGTGCGGGTCTCTGTTGACGGTAAAAAGCAATATTTTGACCTGTTTCAGAGCTCTGCCGATGAGTCTCTCTGGTATTGCGGGCAGACCAAACCAACAGTTCTGCTGCGCGAAGTCGATAACCTTCAGATTCCAGAGATTTCGCTGATTCGCTTTCAGAAAAAGGATATAAAGAATCCGCAGAAACTGCTTGAAGGAGCGCATTTTCGCATGCACCTGTCATTGGGGGCAAGCGAAGATACCATGACTGAGCTGAAGAAGAAGCTGCCGTCAGGTGGAAAAAAGACGCCGGTGCTCTCTCCGGTGCCTTTTTCAGCTCTAAAACTGGTTTTGCAGAAACCTGACGGCCAGGAAGTTGTAATGAAGGCCGAAACTCTCGCTGGCATTGCTGGTCAGCGATCTTCGCAGAATGTGGCTTTTTCGACTGTTCTTGGGAATCTTGATACCGACCTTCTCGACGCCCTTCTGCGGGGAAATACCGGTGCAAAATACACTCTTTTCTATAATTATCGTTATCTTGACCCGGTACTTTCCGGAAAACCGTCAGGTGAAAGCTTTGGTAACACTGAATCCGGCAATACCAGCCCGGGAACCACAAACCCTGATCGTCAGCTGCCTGGCGCGCGCGATTTTTCCAGCATGGAAAAGGAAGCTGAAGCCAGCGTTGGCTGGGAAAAGGCTGGAGAAGGCTTTATCGGGTTTTCCCGCTATTCTAGAAGTGTTCAGGATAAGTGCATTTTTATCGAATCCGGTTCAAGCTGGGAAAACGCGTATCTTACACTTCCGGTTTTAACCTTTCCGTCAGGCATCTCAGTTGATAAAATCGTGTTGGATGTTGCTGTTATGCACAATGAAAAAAAACATCAGCAGCAGCAGTTTACCTGGACCCCGGCCCGCGGCTGGCGCGATATTAATGGCGCTCCGCTTGTTTACGGTGTCTTTTCTCTGGGTAAACTTGCGTCACTTTCACCTGAAGAATTGCAGAAGGTTGTTTTCAGTATTGATCAGACAATTGAGTCTGACGGTGGTGAAAAACTGGTGACCAGAACATTCTGCGATATGGTTGATGGGGATACCCCGATCAGCGACCCGCTCGATCTTGCAGACATTCTTGAATTCGAACCTGGAATGCTTACCTGGGCGCCCGAAGGTCGCCAGGGGCTTAAGCGGATCGAGGTTTCGCTGAGTGAAGCAGACTGGAAGTCGCAGAGAACAATTGCCCCGGAATTTGTAAATGGCCGTATGGTTGCCCCAAAAACAAGCAGATGGCTGATTCGACAGGCTGCAGAAACCGACAGTCAGGTGCTTGCCGCCGAAGTCTTCTTTGTCGTTTATGACGGCAGAGAAGAAAAAAAGATAGCCTGGTCTCTGAACGGCAAAAATCTCCGCCGGGAGCTGTTCGCCATGTCTGCATTTTTCACCGACAGGGACTGGTCGGAAAAATGAAAGGCACACAAAGAAAGCTTGCGACAACAATTTGCGTAAACTTTCTTTTGTTGCTCACTTTTATTGCGTTTGTTTCTGGTTGTGGTGGTGGCGGAGGTGGTTCAGGGGCCGGAATTACAGGCCCGGTCGCAGCCGGGGTCATTACCGGCAGGGTTGTTGCACCTGACGAGCTGGCGCAGAGATTGAATCTTGCCTCTGCCCTTTCGGCTGCAAAAGTGCCAAGAGCGACAGTATGGCTCGAAAGCCAGCCCGACAACGTTCAACTGGTAGACGCTTCAGGCAATTTTTCCTTTTCCGGCCTGAATACAGGCGTGGCTTATCGGGTTGTCTGTCGTTATGATATAGCTGCCACCGGCGAAATTTATCTCGTCAGGTCGGGCGAAGTAATTCTCGGCTCTTCGCCTCAACCTGGCCAGACCGGCGAACTGACTCTTGAAAAGGGAAAATACGCAATTGCCGGAGTGCTGCGAAATCAGTTTAACCAGCCGGTTGGCAACGCCAGAATGTCGCTGTGGGGCATTCAGTTCAAAACTCTTGCTGATGGCAGTTTTGTCACTCCACCTATGCCTGAGTCGGCAAAAACGGAGAAAATAGCTGTGCAGGCAGATGGATACCGTCAGATGACGCTTGAAATGCCTTTTATCCACTCTGTCGACACCTTTCCGGCGGTTGAAATAACATTGTCAGACATCAACGAACCAAATTTCGCACCGGTCATATTTTTCAACAAGGCTCCGGTGACAGTTGCTCCGGGTGAGCGTGTCGCTCTCTCTGTCTCCGTTATCGATGCCGATGAACTGGCCCCGGAAACCTTCAACCCCACCTGGAAGCCTCTTTCTGGAACAATTGAGACAACTGCCGACCGCTTCTCAGTCTACTGGACAGCACCCATGATTTCTGGTCTTGCGACTGTCAGCGTCAGCGTTACAGACTCAAGAGGCGCTTCGGGCACGGCATTTGTGGGGCTGGCCGTTGGCGGTGACAAGACCCCGGCTGTGCGTGTCGATTCAATAGCCCCCGCTTCCGGTGAGCCTGGTACAGAAATTGTCATCAGGGGCTCAGGTTTTGGTAGCGACGCGGCGAAGGTTAAAGTCAGCTTCAACGGAATAGAAGCGGTTATCAAATCCTCGTCAGAAACCCAGATTGTCACCTCCGTTCCATCAGGCGCGACAACCGGTATTCTTCTTATTTCAGTGCCAAACGGGGAAAAATCTGCCGGGGTTTTTGCCGTTATCGATACCGGTCTTTCAATCAGGCCTGGTTATGGCCCCCCTGGTGCGGTTGTTGAGCTTGCCGGCCGCGATTTTGGCGGCGATCAGGGCGATGGAAGTGTTAATGTCAACGGCGTTCAGGCTCAAATTCAGACCTGGTCTGATAGTCTGATTCGTTTTGTTGTGCCTGAAAAGGCTGTTGGTGGCGTAGTTACGCTGACTCTCCGTGGTCGTGAAAAGACCGCGGGATTTTTCAAAGTCACCAGAGTTTTTGATGTGTCGAGCTCGAAAGTGACCAGCGGCGCAGAAATCGTCATTACCGGCGAGGGCTGGGGAGATGAAAAAGCCGGTAGCAGTCTTATTTTTGCTGATAATGTGGCAGCCATAATTTCGAGCTGGTCTGATACCAGAATTGTTCTGCAGGTTCCTGCCGGCGCACGCAGTGGCAGCCTGTCTGCGACAGTGCAGAACGTTTTGTTTGCCATCAGTGAAATGACGGTTAACTCAATCGCTTCCGTCAGCCCTGAAAGAGGCATCGCCGGCGATCAGATCGAGATCAGCGGCAATGGTTTCGGCTCCAGTCAGGGTGCCGGTTCAGTGATGATTGGCGCAATAGCGGCCGAAGTTGTCAGCTGGTCAGATAATCTTATTCGCGTAAAAGTTTCTGAAGGAACCCGCCCAGGAAACCTTTCGGTTATTGCCAACGGCATTACCAGCAATGGTATCCCGGTCGTTATTTCAGCGGTAACCTCTATTTCCAGCGTTCGTCGGCCGGTCGGGAGTTCTCTGCAGATCAACGGCTATGGTTTTGGCAACAATACCGGCTTTGTTCTTTTCGGCGATATTGTTGCTTCCAGTTTTAAAGTCTGGAAAGAAGACCAGATTGAAGTCGTTATTCCTGCCAATGCTACTGGCACAGCGCCGGTGGTAGTCAGCTCGCTGGGTGTCAGAACCCGGGCGGTTCCGTTCATGGTCACCCACATCGCAGGATACGATCAGGATTCCGGCTGGGTTGGCCGCGAAGTGGTTATCAGTGGCAATAATCTCGGTACCGGAACTGATGGCGACAAGGTTACTTTCAGCGGTGTGACTGCTCCGGTCATTTCATGGAAAAATGATGCTGTCAGTGTCAGAGTGCCTGAAAGTGCAGCGAGCGGGCCCATGGTGATAAGCATCAGCGGGGCAGATGTAACCCTCGAACCAGATTTTACAATTTACAGTGAATTTGAATATTCGCAGGCCGGGCCAGACTGGAGCGGAAAACGCAGCAGTTCGCGACCGCTGCTGCCCGGCCTGGCACAGGATTCAAACAACCGCATTTTTATCACTGATTACGACAACGGCTGGGTCTGGCGCATCGATGCCGATGGAACCCAGGCCAAATTCGGTAATCTTGATAAACCCTGGGGGATAGCTCTGGATGAAGCCAGGAATCGTTTATATGTTTCTGAATCAGGCAAACACCGTATTCAGATTTTTGACCTTCAGGGAAATTCGCTCGGAAATTTCGGTGCACTCGGCAGCGCTGACGGGCAATTTTCCGGCCCCCGTGGCCTGACCCTCGATGCCGGCGGCCGGTTGTATGTGGCCGATTCAGGCAACAGCAGAATTCAGGTCTTTTCAGTAACCGGCGCTCCGACTTTCGTTAATCGGTTTGGAGCGAACGGTAGCGGCGATGGTCAGCTGGTGTACCCTTCTGGTGTTGCTGTTGACAGTCAGCTGCAGGTTTTTGTGGCTGATGCCGGAAACAACCGGGTTCAGAGATTCACTCCTGACAGTTCAACCGCTCCCGCCATCTGGAATTTTTCCGGCTGGATTGGTTCTAAAGACCCGAATATTTCGACTCCCGGCTGGCTGGCTGGCGGTTCCGGACTGGCATCGAATGCTTCAGGTGCGTTCAGGAGCCCTTACGGGGTTGGTCTTGCCGGTGATAACAGGTTACTGATAGCCGATACCAATAATAACCGTATTCAGATACTTGATGCCCAGACTGGCCTGTTTGTGTCGGTGATTGGTGCTTCGGGTATCACCAGTGGCCAGTATAATCAGCCGCTTTTTGTCAGCTTTCAGAACGATCAGGTGTTGATTGCCGACTCAAGCAATGCCAGGCTGCAGAAATCCAGCCTGAATGGCGAATTCATTTCGCAGATAGTCCCTGACACCTCGCTTTTGAACACCCGCCCAGGAAGAATCGTCGTTGATTCTGTGCGTCGCCGGGTTTATGTGCTTGATATCGATGACAGCTCGATAAGTGTTTTTGGCTTCGATGGCGGTATCATTCAGGTTATTGGCTCTTCTGGTGCCGGAAATAGCCAGTTTTACAAACCGGAAGGGATTGCGCTCGATGGCAATGGCAATCTTTTTGTTGCCGATACCGGCAATGCCAGAATTCACCAGATTTCACCCGAAGGAAATTTCGTGAAAAACTGGGGAGTGTACGGCACCGGGAATGGTCAGTTCATTCAGCCGGTTGCCCTCGCGGTATCTCCAGATTCGAATCACCTGTTTATTCTTGATCGTGACTTGAACCGGGTGCAGAAATTTTCTGTTTCAGGCCAGTTCGTTTCTGCCTGGGGCAGTAAAGGTTCTTCTGACGACAACTTTAATTCGCCCTCGGGCATTGCCTGCTCAAAAACTGGTTACATCTATGTTGCTGATACCGGTAACCATCGAATTAAAAAATATTCTGCCGCAGGTACATTTATTGGCTGGTGGGGGGCCTATGATGCAGGCGCGCAGTCATTCTGGCTTGACCCTGGTTCTCAGAAAACCGGTGCTGTAAGCGATTCTGATGGCGCTTTTGACTCTCCTGCCGATGTGTTTGTTGATTTTGAAGGCCATGTGTTCGTCGCTGACTCAGGAAATTTCAGAATTCAGAAGTTCTCCCCTGAACAGCTTGATAAAAGCGCCGGAGGCTATGTCACCGAGATTTATGTCGGAGAATCGCTGCCGGCAATCTCAATCGATTTCTGGTCGACGGTGTACACGATCATGGAGAGCGGTTTTATAAGAAGGTTTATTCCTGATCCATGATTTGCGGGTGTGTACAAAGATATACCAGAATTTACTTGCGGTAAAAAAACGCAGGTGTTAGCATCGCGAAACGTAAGAAAAATATCTTGAGAAAATTATCTTTGGAGGCTTCATTTGCGTAACCCGTTAAAGAAAGCTTTGTCTTTGTGTACCCTTTTTGTTCTGGCGTTTGTCACGCCAAATTTTGCCCAGGCTCCGAGTCTGGCTCCGGCCGATGCTTATTATGTCTCTGCCAAGACTGAATTTGGCACCGAAACATTTACCATTATTCGCGATGGTCGCCACGAAGAACAGTTTTATTTCGTTCCAGCCCGCCCCCATGTCGCTATTGAAAAGCGTGACGGTAAAGATTACCCGGTTTTTCAGCTGCTGAGTTATCAGAGAAAAAAAGGTGACGATCTTGTACAGGGCGGCATCCTGCAGTTTTCTGTGCAGACATCGATTTCGAAGTCGACAGAAAATGAACTGCTGAACGCCATCAAAGGCAAATTCCCGCTCTCTGATTCGAAAAAACAGCACAAACTTTCACCGATCCCGATGAAAGAAGCTGTTATCAGCATGTATGACCTTGACGGCAAACTGCTTGAGTCGGCTCCAGTCAAGGAAGGCATCGCTCCAATATTCGGCAATCAGCAGTTCCCTTTCATGCTCAATCTCACTGACCTTGGCGCTGATGCAATGAAGGCTCTTACTACCGGTCATGGTGGTCTGCCGGTCTTGATTACTTACACTTTCCAGGGTATGACTCCTCCGGGCGGCTTCAAGATTGAAGTCAACTGGGATAACTGCTACAAACACCTCAGTTCAGATACCAAGCTGCGCGCCAACCTTGCCTATGCCAACCTTGGTGCCAATCTTGGCGCTGACATGACCAAGATTCGCGAAGAAATGGAAAGCAACGGTATGATGAAGATTACCGCGCTTTCCAACGAAGCTCTGTCAGATACAGCTCTCGATGCGGCAATGAACCCGGTTATCGACCTCATAACCAAAGAACTCTTTGAAAACATCAAGGCTCCGCCGCAGATCGACCCGGCCTCGGCCAAAGAAATCGCGGCCCCTGAAATCAAAGATCCGCCGGCAGGTTCAGTGACACCTGCCGCCAGTGTTGCCGAAGCAAGCGGTGTTGCTCCTGCAAAAGGCAAAGAATCAGCAGTTGCCAAACCTGCCGCTGACAATAAAGACAATGCTGCCAGCAACGAAAATGCTGCTGATAAAAAAGACGCAGCCGCAGGCTCGGGTGACGCTACTGCTGCAGCCGGAGCCGCAGCAGGCGCAGCAGTCGGCGATGCCGTCAAGGGCGCAACCTCAGCTGCAACCGCCGCCGCTGGCGAAGCAGCAAAAGGAGCTCTTGACGCTGCCGCCACTTCAGTTCCCTATGTCGGAACCATCATGAAAGTTCTCGACGTCGCTTCTGATATCGCCAAGAATACCAAGGTCGCCATCGGTGCAAGCTACGCCCTTAAAGACGCCCAGTATGTTAAGAAGGGCACTTTCGTTTATACTTACGACCGGCAGGCGATCGTTGATCGCAAAACCTCTTTTGGCGGCCCTATCGGCATTGGTTCGTTCGACAAAAAGATTCAGGATGAATGTATTACCGTGCTGCCAGATGGCAACTGGGAAGCTGCATATTACACCCTGCCGCCGGTAGGTGACCCGAATTATCTGGGTTACAGACAGATAAACCTGAGTGTAACTCCCGTGTATGGCGACAATCAGATTTCCGGTCAGAAGATTGAATCTGCGATTTATAAATCAAATACAGAAACCTGGACAGACAAAAACGGCAAAGAAATCAGGTATTTCCTTTTCCCGTTGAAAGCTGTATATGATTCTGCAGAATATAAATCGAATCCTGCCGGTTTCCGCTTTAAGATCAAAACCGAGGTCGTGCCATCAAGAGGTTCATCTTTTGCTATTGAATCCTATGCGCCAATGTTTGATGGCGAACTTGCCATGTCGCCTCCGACTGACCTTCTGCAGAATGTGAACATTTCTGCTGATGGGGTAACTTTTGGCTCTGGCGACAATGAAATCAATGCTATCAAAGGTACCCTGAAGGCCGATAATATGACGATGTCTATCAATCTTGGGATTAATAACACCAGTCAGGGTTTCCTTATTCCAAAAGACTCTAAATCAGTGAAGATAACTGGTCTGCAGTTCTTTACCAGAAAGGGCAAAAAGTTTGACTGGGCAGAGAATAACAAGCAGCTCACAGATTATTATGAAAATTATGATATAAGCCTGTTTGACAGTGACTGGGACAAATCTGCCGACACCGATTCAATAATGGGTGAACCCGTACCCCAGAAGAAATAAGCATTTTTCCGGCCGCTGTTTTAACAGCGGCCGGAGTTTTTTAAACGAACTTTCAGGAGGAACAAATGAAATTTAATTCTCGCATTCTTGCTGTATGGCTTCTCGCCTGCAGTTTCGTTTTATCGCTGACCGGCGCTTATGCCCAGGCTCCCAGCCTGGCTGCCGCTGATCAGTATGTCGTAACGGTCGACACAGACAATGGTCCTGAGACCTACACAGTCATCAGAGATGGCCGCATTGGTGAACAGTTCTATTATGTTCCGATCAAGCCGACCATTGCCACCGAAAAAGTCGATGGCAAAACCACCCCGATTTTTCAGCTGCTGAGCTATCAGACCAAAGAAGGCGACGGCGGCATTCTCCAGATGTCCATGGTTTCCGGTGTGGCCCAGGATACTATCGATAAAATCAAGTCCAAGCTTTTCAGCCTTAAAGTGCCGGCCGGCAAAGTTCCGCGCCTGTCACCGCTGGCAATCAAAAGTGCCGAACTGACCCTGTATGATCTCGGCGGTCAGATGCTTGATCAGACTGCTCCCAAGCCTGGTATCGCCCCGATTTTCGGTACTCAGCATTATCCATTCATGCTCAGACTCAAGAGTCTCGGCGCTGATATCATCAAGGCTCTCTGCACCAAACAGGGCGGTCTGCCGGTTCTGATTACTTATACCTTTCAGGGTATGACACCGAAAGCCGGTTTCGAAGTTGAAGTCGACTGGGATGCCTGCTACGAACATTTCAGCACCAATACCGAAGTGGCCCTTGAAGTCGCTAAGAACTCTATCAGCGGCAGTCTTGGCCTCGATATTGCCACACTGCGCGAAAAATTTGTCAGCGAAGGCTTGATCAAGATCACTTCTCTGACAAATGAAACCGTTGATGCCAAGCTGCTCGATGATCTCATGACTCCGGTTCTGAACCTGATTACCAAAGAACTTTTCGAGCAGATTCATCCCCCGACCTCTATTGCTCCGGCAGAAGCCGAAAAGCTCAAAGAAGACGAAGCCAAGCCGGAACTGGCCGCAGCGGCCCAGGGTATCAGCGAAGCGGTGATGAAAGCTACCGGCCGTTTCTTTAAGGTTGGCGCCAAAGTTGATTTCGCCCTTAAAGACGTTAAGATCGTTAAAAAGGGCAAATTTACTTACAAATTCGACCGTCAGGCAATTATCGACCGCACCAGCTCATTCGGCGGTCTGCTCGGTATCGGCAACTTTCCGAAAGACGTGCAGGAAAAGTGCATCACCACCATGCCCGCCGGCAACTGGGAAAGGGCTTTCTATGTTCTGCCATCGGTTGGCGCCACTGAGACGCTGGGTATCAGCAGCCTTGATATTGCAGTGACTCCCGAAGAAAAAATCGGCGAAGACAAATGGCAGCAGATTTCTGGCTACAAAACTGAATCTGCCGGTTTCAACAAAACAGGAAAAGCCATCTGGACAGACAAAAACAGAAATGAAATTCTCAATTTCCAGTTCCCGCTCAAGGCTCTCTATGACAAAGAAGGCTTCAACCGCGATAATTACCGTTTTAAAATCGCTACAATCATCAAGCCGACCAGCGGTAAATCCATAGAAATTACCAACTACGCGCCGTTGTTTGACGGTGATCTGGCGATTGCGCCCCCGACCGACCTTGTTGACATCGTTACCATAGACGCTTCCTGCATGACCTTTGGCAGCGAAGAAGGGCAGGTTTTCAAGGCGCCCGGTCAGCTGAAAGCCGGTTCTCGCACCTGGAGCATGGTATTGAGCGCTGATACGCCGGTTCAGCGTTTTATGGTTCCGGTTGACGAAAAAAATATCACCGTTCCCAGCCTGGCATTTGCTCAGAAAAAGGGTCTGCTCGGAAAGTGGCCTCTCTGCAATAAAAACCTCAGAGAAATCCAGCCCGACCTTTATGTGATGTTGTTCGACGGCGCCTGGAACAAAGATTTCGATCCGTCTCAGAGCTCTGAAGACACGATCGTAGATCTTGACTGATCCGGTTAAAAGCTGCGCCCGCAAGGGCGCAGGTATTAAAATTCAATAAGGGAGCATAGCGTGAAAAGAATGAATGTACTGTTGAGCGGCCTTATGGCCATTTTTCTCTGCCTGGTAGCCGTTAACCCGGCTTCAGCGCTGCCGAGCCTCGATGCCCAGAAATGGCGCACGGTTCAGATTAACGAAAAAGTTGGCAACAGCGTTGAAGAAAACATGATTACCGTAATCCAGGATTCCGATAATCCTCTGGTTTTCTACTACGTGCCAAATCGTCCCCGTCTGGCCGAAACTGTGACTGTCAAAGATAACAAACGGACTGTCAGACCAGTTTTTCAGCTTATGACACTGCAGGCCAAATCTGCCAAGACCAAAGACATCTATGAAGAAGGTCTGTTGCAGTTCTCTCTGCGCATGGACCTTCAGCCCGAGAGCGCATCTCAGGCAACCAAGCTGATCTTTGAAGATCTGCAGAAAAATGGTCTGGCCACCGACACGACCGACATCAAATTGCTGCCACTGCCGGTTTCTTCTGCAACGATCTCGATCTATGAACCGAGTGGTGAGTGGCTGTCAAGCGGTATTCAGCAGCCATCTATCGCACCGATTTTCTCTACTCAGGCTGTTCCTTTCCAGATCAACCTGACCAGCCTTGGTGCAGATGCCATGAAGGCCCTCACTCAGAAAGGCCAGGCCGGCCTCGGCGTTTATTATCAGATGTCTTTTCAGGGTGTTCTGCCTGCCGCCAAGCTGACGGTAGAAGTTGACTGGAAACAGACCTTCAGCCATTTCAGTGAAAATACCAAAGAGAAGAAATACTGGAACGCCCTTCTGTTTGCCGGCGGTACCAGCAAATCAGACAAAAAAACCGTTGCTGAAGATCTGCTCGAAAACAAATGCATTACCGTAAAAATGGAAGGCGATGGCGATGAACTTGAAGCTCTGCAGAAAGTTCTCGACCCGATCCTGGAGCGCATCAACAACGAATTGATCGAAAAAATGGCTCCTCCCGAAAAGGTTGACCCGGCAGAAGCAGCAGAGCCCAGCTATGGTATCGGCATGTTTTATGGCGGCGGCAGTTCGTATGCCATGAAAAAGGTCGATGTTAACAAGATGGGCAAAGAAACCTTCAAATTTGACCGGGCCCAGCGCGTTACCCGCGCCACTTCATGCGGCACCTTCATTGGCATCGGCAACTATGACAAAGAAATCATCGAAGCTGCCAATATCGTCATGGATCCGGGCAACTGGGAAAAAGCCTATTACATTGTTCCGACAGTTAACCCTGACCCCTGCCTGCTTGAAGTGACTCTGAACCAGTATGTTCAGTATAAAGAAGGCTCTGGCAAGCCGGCCGGTGCATACCCCAGATTCTCTGGTGTCGAAAACCCGCAGTTGATCACCTGGCGCCCGAATGCAGTCGACAAATCACCGGGTTGGGTTGACAAAAATGGCAATTCTGTGAGCAATATCGTATGGCCGCTTCAGGCTCTCTACGCCGAAGCGAAAGCCGCCGACAAAGAAATCAATGACTACGTCGAATATAAAATCGAAATGAAGATATCTTCAAAGGGTAAAGGTTCTCTGGTCGATACTGTCAAATTCGACACTGTTCAGGAAATGATGGCTGGCAACAAAACCTTTGACAGCCCGCAGGAAATGGTTGAAACCCTTACCGTTACCTGCAGCAACCTGTCGCTTGATTCTAAAAAAGGCCTGAAGAGAGTGAACTTCGACATCGACCATATGGTCGATACAACTAAAAAGAACCGTTATTCATGGGTCTTTGATGCAAAAAGCAAAACCACTGAATCGACACACAGCTGGTTTGTTCCCCGTGATGGCGAATACAAGCTGGTTCCGAAGGTTGTCTTTTATCTTCACAAAAAGAATAAAGCAGGAAAAATGCAGATTGACTGGGAAAATAACGGTATAAACCTGCGCGAGGAATATGGTCTTTACCTTGATCCGAGCGATTCCGAATGGGATCCTGACGAAGAATTCAAATAAGACTTTCTGATCCCGCTTTTATTGGGAGCTCTGATATTAAGTCAGAGCTCCCATTTTCTTTTAGTAGAACAAGGTAAATACCGGGAGGTTTTATGCAGTCGAACTTTTTTTTAAAGAAATATCTGATCGCTTTCATACTGCTTTTTACTGTTTGTGTGGCAGATGCTCAGGTCAGCCTGCTTCCGGAGCACATGATCACTGTTGAAGGTGTTACTCTGATTCGTGACAGTAAAAATGAAAATAAATGGTATTACGTACCCGAAAAACCATTTCTTCTCGAAAAAACACCGGGCAAAAAAGATGATCCAAAGCCGGTTTTTCAACTGGTAACCTATCAGGCAAAAAACGAGGCCGCGAACTATGATGGCGGAGTTTTGCAGTTCTGTGTCACGCTGAATATGCCAGAAGAAACCAGAAAAAAGGTCGAAAAAGCCCTCAAGGAACAATCGAATAACAAAGACGCAGTTTCTTTGACAATTCTGCCATTTCATAAGGCAGAAGCCTTTCTTTTCGATGGTTCAGGAAAAATTACGGCCGATGGCAGTCAGGCGCCGGGTTTTTCTCCTGCATACATCACCGGCGCTTTACCGTTTCAGCTGAAAATGGATCGTTTCGATGCTGATCTGTATTCAACTCTGGTTGATAAAAAAGGTTCCGGCGTTGGCGTGCTGATGAATCTCACCTTTGAGGGCCTGTTGCCTCCGGGTGGATTCAAAGCCACGATCAACTGGGACCAGACCTATGAAAGTATGAAATCGTCGAGTGATCTGAGGGTTTCACTGGGCACTTATTTTTGTGGTATCGATGTGGGAGTAAGCAAAACGAAAATCAGAGAAAAGCTCGTTTCAGAGGGGTGTCTGACGGTCGAAAGCCTTACCAGCGAGTCTGTAGATGCTGCAACGATCGACCGCTACCTTGAGCCGGTTCTGCAGCGGTTGCAGAATAATCTGATCGAGAAAATTTCGCCGCCGGAAGCGATTGACACTGAAAGCGCCGGCAGCCCGGATTCGTTGAACAAATGTTTCTTCGGTCTAAGGGTTGGGATCGATGTAAAACTGCGCGAACTCAAGCAGATCAAAAAGGGCTCAGAAACTTTTATTTTCAACCAGTCGGTTGTGGCTGAACGCAAAACCTCATGCGGAGCCTTTATTGGTATTAACTCATACCCCGAGAATGTAAAAAGCAAGCTTGTCAGTACTTTTTTTTCCGGGTCATGGGCAAGCGCCTACCTGCTGCTTCCGGTTGTCGACACCAACCCTGAGCTTGGAATAAAAAGCGTTACCATGAGAGCAGAAGTTGTGGACTCAGAGGGCAGGCAGGTTTCTGAATTAACTGATATTGCCAGGTGGTCTGTTGCTGAGCCATTCAGCTGGAAAAACGTGGATGGGCTTGAAACCGGCAGCCTGAAATTTCCGTTGCTGGCGCTCTTTAAGAAGCATAATGATGATATTGAGGTCATCCGTAAGGAGTATGCCTTTAAAATCGAAGTGGCAATCGAGCAGAAACACCCCTCGTCGCTCATGGCAAACATCGTTAAGGTCAAATATCAGACTCCGCTGTTCGACGGAAACCTGCCTCTGCCCTCTGCGGTAGACCTGGTTGACAACATAATAATTGATCTTTCGGCGCTCAGCTTCGATGATGAAAACGGTATAAAAAAGCTTAAAATCAGCCTTAAAAAGGGAAGCAGGGGCGCGAAAATTGAAAACATACTATTGGCAAAAAATCGGGTAGACAAACTGGTATATCTTATTGAAGCAGCCCGTGAAGGTGAAAAAGCTGAACCGATAATTCCTGTTCTGACCGCAGATATTGGCTCAAAGCGAAATCTGCCATGGATCAATAATGGCAAAGATCTGCGTGAAATAGAGCCAGCACTGAATTTCATGCTTTTCGACTCTGACTGGCAGCAGTAAAACCTCAGAGCAATTTAGTTTGAACAGCCGTTATCAAGCATGCTTGATAGCGGCTGTTTTTATCTCAGTTCAATTTCGTGGGTGACGTCGAATGAGCCAGTGACAGGCCTGGTAATGGCGGTTGCCGTTGCAATTGCCTTCTCTTCAGCCTGCTTCTGCCCGTTCACGGTCTGAACAGTTCTGCTGTAATTGAAGCTTCTGGTTTTCTGAAACGCAGGACCTTGCGTAGATACCGGTGAAAACTGCAGATGAATTTTCAGACTGGCGCTGCCAGGGTCAGGCAGGTTGATCATAAGTGGCAGACCCTGATTGCCAGACATTGTCTGGTGTTCAAAAACGGTTTTGCCATTAAGTTCGGCCTTTATAAGCACATTGCTGGTGAGATCACGCTTCAGCGAAATATTAGCGCCATATCTGGCTCTCAGTTCATTTTCAAGCGCCGCACGATCTTCTGATGATTCCTGCAGCTTCAGCATGCCCTGAAGCAGCATTTCTTTCCCGATAAGCAGCAGAACAGGTGCGGTAGCATTGCCGGGCCCGCTTAGAACCGCCCGGGTCGGAACATACCAGGCCTGCATGTTCTGCTGATCAAATCTGGTGAATTTCAGAGTTTTGAATGCCTCTTTTTCTGCCTGGTTCTGCCCGCAGGAGGCTGACAACAGTAGTTGCAACAATAAAAACAGGCCGGTTAAATTTTTCACGTTTACTCCAAAAAGAAAATCCGGGTCAGATTTACCTGACCCGGATTGCTGGTTAAAATCAGTTGGATTTCTTTTCTTCTGAATTTTCCGGTTTATAATCGGTATCCCAGAGAGTTACCGTCAAACCGAGGTCTGAATCCTGAAGGTTGCGGCCGTTATGCTTCCAGGGGATCTGTTTGCCGCCGTTCAGAATGAAGTTGATGTTGGCAATGATACCGTTTTTCTTGCCTTCATCTTCTTTTTCTACAAGGAAAACCGGGTTCTTAACAGCAGAATCACCCTTTACGGTGGTGCGGTAAGTTTTTCGCGGGTAGGTTGGTTTGATTTCCATTTTTACCATGTAGAGACCGTCTTTGGCGAAGGTCAGAGGATCACAGTCGATTTCGAGTCCTTCGAGCAGGGCCATGGGATTTGAAACCGGCACACCGCCCATGATGAATTCTTCAAAGCTGGCAAATTTCATGATGTCGCTGCCCTGAGTGACAGTTGTTACAACTTCATAAGTGCATGAGGCGAGCGGTATCTGCTGCTTTGCAAGGTAGTCGGTAATTGCCTGCATCGGGAAAAGAAGGTTAGTGACTTCATTGCCTCTGCGGTCGGAGAAAAAGCCGTCTTCAGGTTTCCAGGTCGCAAGCTGTGCAATGGTACCGGGAATTTGCTGAGCCTTGCCGTTTTTGTCATAAAATCTCGGAATTACCTGCAGGTCGATCTTTTTGATCGCCAGCGCCTGTTTGTCTCCGACGGCCGGCACCGGAAAATATGCATAATTCCAGTTGCCAGCGGGCATGATGGTAATGGACTTTTCTATGATATTCTTGTCATATTGGCCGATCCCGAGCAGAGAGCCATAGGTGCTCTTGCTTTCGCTCAGGTCACGGTTTTTCATTTCGATGACTTCGGTGCCTTTTTTTACTTTGTTGACGTTCTTCATTGCGTAGGTCGAGTTGGTTCCCCACCAGGCAGAGTTTGGCTCTTTGGCTGCTGCCGGTTCGATTTTTTCGGGAGGAGTGATTCTTTCGACCATTTCGCGGCTGACACGCTCGATTACCGGGTCAAGATACTTGGTAATCTGTTCAGGGGTCATGCCGACGCTTTCGTAAGAAATGCTCTTGTTTTCGGTCAGCACTTCAGACAGGGTCTGTTCCTGAGTTTCGCGCTGGCCGGTTTCGCCGCGGCCGCGCCAGCCACCCCACCAGGTGCGGTAATAATACCATCTGGTGTAGGCCTGTTTGGTGCGTTCGTCTTTGCTGAAATGGCTGAAAGACTGACCCCAGTCGACGGTAACCTTGAAGCCGGTTACCGGCGAAACTGTGTCGAAAGTGTAGGTGATATATACGGGGATGCCACCTGAGCCGCTGGTGAGGGAATCATAAATATCAGCGCTAAGGCTGGTGAGCTGAACCTGAAAAGGCACTTCACTGTTGGCAAATGCCGGAGCAATGCCGGGCTTTTGAAAAGCGGTGGTGACGAGTTCGCCATCAAGGTCATAGATTGCTATTTCAGCAGATTTAAAGGGCAGGGGAGAGAGTTTTATTTTTGCTTCTTCAAGAGAAAACTGGCTGGCTACCTGCTTTCTCATTTCATTTACAACACCTTCCGGTGGGGCAAGACGCACGGAAAACTGCAGAACACCAGCATCAACAAGTTCATTTGTGGCCTGATTCAATGACTGGTATTTGAGCAGGTGAAAAACGGGTCTTTTTTTGTCGCCACTGCCGCGGGTGGCAAGGTGCGGGCGGTTTGGAACATAATAGAACTGCTCGGGTCTGGCGTAATCACGCAGAACCGTGAATGCTTCGTCTACGCCATCTACTTTGACTACGACGTCGGTCTGGTCGGTTGCGCCAAGGCTGACCTGTGCCTGTGCAGGTACTAATGCTGAAACAAGCATCAGACCCAAAAGACAAAATACAGAAAAAGCTTTTCTCATTAAAGGTTATACTCCTTATTCAAAATGGCGCGCATTTTTGCGCTTTCTCTCACGACATATGTACATACTCTCTGCGGCTAAAAAAATCAACTGCCGCATTCTGCGGCGATTATGAGCTGTCTATTCAACTTTATACTGTGTCAGGGCAAAATTGAAATAAAGCAGGGCGGCACCGACAACGACGTAAACCAGCCCTTCACTGCCATGCCAGTCCATGGCCAGGCCGATCAGAACAACGCCGAATGTTCCGCCAAGTGCATCCATAAGGGAATAGGCAATATTTGCTGAGACCTGGTCTTCTTTGCGATAGAGCTCCGCAAGCATGGTCATGCCACCGGAACTGACGCCTTCCATGGCGCCGCCCCAAACGAAAAGAAGTATGTAGGCAGCCATTATTTCAAAGATCGAAATCGGCAGGAATACCGAGCATAGAAGGCTGATCAGAAAGCTCAGAAGGATTACCTGAGTTCTTTCAAATTTGTCAGAGAAATAGCCGATTGCCGGGCCAAGAATCAGGCCGCCAAGCATGAACATTGTGATGAGCAGCGAGGCCTGTTCCATGCTCAGGCCTGCATCCATACCATAAATGGTGAGAAATGAAGGCAGACCGTAGAAAGTTATGCCGCCAACTACAGCGCTGAACATTACATATTTGCCGTTTTTAATAACGAAACCCAGGCGTGGTTTGTCATTGGATTCAAATCTGGGTGCCTCGCCTTTGATAAAAAGAATTGGCAACATGGCAACCAGGGTGACGGCGGCGCTTGTGGTGAAAGCCAGGCTGCGGTTGTTGCCGATGAACTGAAGAATTACCGGTCCAAGCGCAATGCCGATTGCCTGGGAAGCGCTGAAAATACTGACAACAAAGCCGCGCACGCCGGGCAGCCGCGCAAAATTAACCCAAGTTTGAAAGGCGATGGCCAGAATAGTCGAGAAAACTCCAAAGAGAAACAAAAGAAGCACCCAGAGCAACAGATTGTCGGTTTTGATCAGCAGCATCAGAATCGTTGCTCTGCCGATGGTGCCAAAAATTGTTGCCCAGAACAGGCCGAGTTTGCCGATTATCTGACTTATGTATGGGCTTAGAATCACAACCGATGCGACTTCTACCGAGAGAATCACACCGATAAGGCTGTTGCTGAGCTCAAAAGATTCAAGGGTTACCGGAAACAGAACCGCGTTGATGCCGGCACAGACTTCAGCCATTGCTGCAGCCATAATAACGACAATTATCGAAAAGGGAACCTTGCCGGGTTTGCTGGTCATTTCACTCTTCTTCAGTGTCTTCAGAATTTTCGGCTTCTGGCGACTTCTGGAACATCGTGTCAAAAGATATGCTGAAGTGACTGGCCTCAAGAGAAATATTGATGTCACTGTTCAGCAGGTAGATCAGCTCTCTGACTATCGGAACCGCCACTGCTTCGGCGAGCTCGACTTCATAGAAAAAGTCATTGCGCTTGCCACGGTCACATAGAACCTGCAACAGCTCCATGGCTGATGTATCGGCAGTGTTGATGTCTGAATACATTGCCTGCCTGATGATTACCTCGTGTGTGCCTTCCTGAACCAGGTCGCAGCGGCTTTTAACTTCGCCGCTGAACATTTTGAGAAAGAAAATACCCATCTGTTCGAGCAGTTCTTCGTAAGTAAAAACCGGGCCATAAAGCTCACGTGGAATCTGGTCTGAAAAGCTGGTTTTGAGGCGGAAACCGTCGGCAGAGACCTGTTTCATTTTTCCGGTGAGTCTTATCATGACTTCAGAAATCGCGAAAGTGCCAAGTTCGAGATTGCTTTTGCCACATTTCAGTTCGCTGACAACCTGAATTTTGTCGGCAAGAGAAGCCAGACGGGCCGTTTCCTGCTGCAGTTGTTCTGGTATTTCGGCCTGTGCCTGACCGGTTAATTTTTCGAGCCGGTCAGCAATGTTCTTAAGGAGTACCGAAGTTTTATTCAGCTGCTTGCCTATTCTTATCGAACTCTGATCGGCAAATTCCCTGGCCAGCAGAAAGCTTTCGAGCAGAACAAAGCGGCTTTCGTTGAGCTGCAGAGAAAATCTGCGCGTAAACCAGATCAGGGTGCCGAACAGCAGACTCAGAGCACACGAAACAAAGAATGCCCGCTTGGTTGCATCTTCAATCGGTTTGCATCTTTCGAGCATGTCGTTGATGCGCAGATCAGCACCAAGAGTACCGACAAGTTTTTTCTGTGAATCGAAAATCGGAACGTAGGCACTGTAAAAGGTGCCCCAACTGTCAGAATAGGGCTCTGCCGAAACCACCGGGGTTGCGCTCGCAAGTGCTTCAAGAAGTTCTTTGCTTGGCTTATCGTATGGCGTCATCGGCACCGAGGGTTCAAGATTCTGTTCATCGGTGAACAACGGCTTGCCTTCCTCATCGATAGGTGTGGGGTCGACGATAAAGACGACCGAACCTTTAACCAGGCGGTTTATGTAAAGGTAGGTGCAGTGCTTGGTGGCAATTCTTGCCTTCTGCAGCATTTCGACCGTTTTCTGGTATTCCGGCAGGTCTTTCTTTTCCGGTGAGTCGAAGCTGGCAACCTGATTGCCGTCAAGACAGGCGGCAATGCCGGAGACGGTTCTCAGCAGGCCGTCACGGATTTCTTCTTTAATCGCAAAAAGGGCATGGTGATAGATGAAATATGAGGTCACTGCTGTCAGCAGAAGAGCCAGAAAGGCCAGAAAAACGCCTTCTGTCGCCGGGTAAATATAGTATTTCCGGATTGTTTCCGGCATCTTTTTGTTTATTGAATACATTGAATCCTCAAATGCTGAATTTTATCAGAAAGAGGCTATCACATTTTTACACGGTGTGACAATTTTTCCCGGGCAGGTTATCAGACTGTTGTTTCAGGCATTTTACCGAAAACAATTCGGTGGGCATTCAACAGGATAATAATTTTGTTGTCTATTTTGCCGACACCCCTGAGATATTCAACGTCTACGCCTTCGCTGACACGACTTGGCGGTTCAATTGCAGACTCAGGCAGGCGAATGACTTCCTGGACACTGTCTACCAGAAAACCGGCTTTAACCTTTTCTTCTTCGAAAGAAAGAATGATGATCTGGTTGTTTGGACGTTTCTCAACCTCAGATAATCTGAGGCGACGTCTGGTATTGATAACCGGAACAATTTCGCCGCGCAGGTTGATTACACCGTCAATATGAGGCGGAGCCTTGGGAACTCGCGTGATTGGAACCAGATTGATGATGGCTTCAACCTGCTGAATTTCAAGGGCATAGGTTTCACCGGCCATAGAGAAAGTAACCAGCTGCACCAGCTCAATTATTTCTTTTACTTTTTCTTCTTCTTCGGGGTCACCCGGTTTCTGATCAGTGGGTGGAGACGCCGGGGGAGGAGCTGCTGGCGGTTGAGCCGCCGGTTGATGATATTCGGCAACCTGAACCGGTGTCGCAGCCGGAGGTGGCGCAGCTACCGGCTGTGCTCGCTGAGCCGGTGGCGGTGCAGATACCGCATGAGCCTGAGCCGGCGGGGGTGGTGGCGGGGGAGCAGCAGCTGCCGCCGGTGCCGCCGGTGCCGAGCCACCGGCTCCGTTGGTTATGTCTGTAACCTCAACTGTATCGATCTCAGAAATTGATTCAATTCCGTCGCGCAGTTGCTCGGCGGCTTTATCTGTAATCACGACCATCTTGAATGAACGGTCGAATTTTTCGTTTTCGAGATCCTTCACTTCCGGGACAGCTTTGATAATGTCGCACTGCAGATCGTCGAGCGTGCGCAGAACCATGAATACGCGCGGGCCTTTCAGCAGGCAGTCGGCAACCAGAGAGACCTGCAGCAGCAGTATGTGGCGACCGTCATCACCGGCTTCTTCAAGACTGGCCAGCTCAAGTTCGCTGAGCCCCATGTCGCCGAGATCTACCGCTGGCCCTTTTCCTGCTGCTTTTTTGGCGCCGCCATCAGCTTTGGCTTGTGCTGGAGCCGGTTTGGAAGAAGCCGCCGGAACGCCAGAACCACTGGCAGCTGCCGAAAGCTTTGTCGAAAGCTCGGAAAGGTCGATGTTGGAGTCTGTCGACTCAATACTGTCATTGACCAGGGTACGAAGAACATCGAAGGTTTCGAAAATAAGATCGATAATTGCAGCCGAGACCTCAAGCTGGCGGCTTCTCAGCTTGTCGAGAATGTTTTCCATTTCATGGGTGAGATGGGCAATCTTCTCAAAACCCATGGTGGCAGACATGCCCTTCAATGTGTGAGCGGCGCGGAAAATCTCTTCGACGGCATCAAGGTTCGACGGGTTCTGCTCCAGGCTCAGGAGGCACCGGTCCATGGTGTCGAGGTTCTCGCGGGAGCCGTCTATGTAGGCACCCATATATTCGGAAAGATCCAGGTTCAACCCGCAACCTCCTTATGCCGTTTCAAGAAAGGTTTAATCATCATGACTGTATTGCCTGACCTTTCTGGAAAAACGATGGAATGTCGAGAATCAGCGCGATTGACCCGTCGCCGCGCATAGTGGCGCCCATGATGCCTGGCAGGCCGCCGAGAAGGTTGCCAAGCGATTTGATAACGATTTCCTGCTGGCCAAGAAGCTCGTCGACCATGAAGCCAGCCCGTTTCTCGCCCGAAGCGCAGACAACGATCGAAATTTCCTCTTCTTTGGCATCGATGGCTTTCTGTTCATCTTCGGTAGTGGGAACATTGAGCACATTTCTCAGGCGTATGATCGGGAGAACATCGCCTCGCAGCAGGGTTACTTCCTGGTGCTGCACGATATTTATATCGTTTCTGGTAATATCCATGGTCTCAAGAACCGATCCGAGCGGTATTGCAAACATTTCCAGCCCGACTTTCACCATCAGAGCCGGCAGAATTGCCAGCGTCAACGGCAGTTTGATGGTAACCCGGGAACCTTCATTAACTTTTGATTCAAGTTCGAGCACCCCGTTGAGGTCTTCGAGCTTGGCTTTAACAGCGTCCATGCCAACGCCGCGCCCTGAAAGGTCGCTGACTTCTTTTGCGGTCGAAAAGCCGGGCAGGAAAATAATCTTGATAATTTCTTCGGGCGGCATTTTGGCCATCTGCTCAGGCGTAAACAGACCACGTTCAATGGCAAGCCGACTGATTATCGTCGGGTCAATGCCTTTGCCGTCGTCTTTAACTTCGATCAGAACATTGTTTCCTTCGTGGTGGGCAACAAGAGTAATTGTGCCGACCTCAGATTTGCCTCTGGCCACGCGATCGTCGGGCATTTCGATGCCATGGTCGATGGCATTTCTGATCAGATGCACCATCGGGTCACCGATTTCGTCGATGACCGTTCTGTCCATTTCAGTTTCCTTGCCTTCAACCACCAGATTGATTTTTTTATTCAGCTTTTTCGACAGATCACGAACCATGCGGGGAAAACGGTCGAAAACCTGTTCGATCGGCACCATGCGCACCTGCATGACCACGTTCTGCAGCGAAGAGCTGATCTGGGAAACGCGTGTCAGGGTTTCGTTGAGATCTTTCAGCTTATGTGCCGCACCGATGTCTGCCAGTCGGGTGCGGTTGATGACCAGTTCACCGACCAGATTCATCAATTCGTCGAGACGCCGCATGTCGACGCGAACTGTCTGGTTGCTGCGCTTGTCGGCCGCTGCTGCAGTGTTTTTTGCCTGCTCGGCGGGCTTTGCAGGCGGCGCTGGTGGCCGCGGCGGCGCCGGGGGTGCCGGCGGAGCGGCCGGAGCGGCCGACTGGGCTGGTGCAGGTCTTGCAGGCGCAGCGGCTGGGGCCGGGGCGGGTGGCGGAGCCGGGGCTGGTGCCGGGCGTGACGGAGCAGCCGCAGGTGCAGGCGTAGGCCTGGCCGGCTGAGGCGCGGGGGCTGCCGGGCGTTCAACAGGTGCTGGAGCTGGTGAAGCGGCTTGAGCGGGTGAAGACGACGATGAGGCGCTACCATTCGTCTGAAAGTCTTCAGGCTTAAGAGCGGTAATTTTTACTGAATCAATTTCTGAAATTGATTCGATGGCATATTTGACCTTTTCAGGGTCAGAATCGCCTAGAACGACCATCTTGAAAGAAAGGTCGAATTTTTCCTCTTCGATATCCTTGGTGTCTGGAACAGACTTGATAATTTCACAATTCAGCTCTTCAAGACCACGGGCAACCATAAATGCGCGCGGGGCTTTGAGAAGGCAGTCCTGAACAAGTGTTACGACCATCAGCATGATGTGAGAACCGCGCTGATGAGCTTCCATCAGCAGCTGATTCTCAAATTCGTTCATGCTGATATCGGCAAGCTCAAGGGCCAGTTGTGATGCAACGGCTCCGGCAGAAGGTGCTTCGGGAGC
>JAKQKW010000416.1 GCA_029560455.1 Candidatus Rifleibacteriota bacterium | reverse complement strand
GATGACTGTGATGCCGCTGCTGCTTATGTCAATGCGATGCTGGTTATTCCGAAGTCGCAGAGGGAGCGTCTCAGGGGCAACTCTGATTTCTATCCCGACGAACTGATCGGAATGCAGGTTCTGGGCCCCGACGGGCAACCGTCAGGCAAGGTTCTCAAGCTCGAAGCTGATGCTCCGTGCCCGTATATACTGGTGCAGACAGCTGATTCGACTGAAGTGATGATCCCGTTCAAGAAGATTTTTATAAAATCGGTTGATCGGGCCGCAGGAACGGTAAGGCTGGTAGAGCCTGTTTCATTCCACATTCCGGTAGAATGAAATGCGTGTAGACATAATTACACTGCTGCCGACGATCTTTGACAAGGTATTTGACGAAAGCGTTCTCGGGTCGGCCGTCAGAAACGGCCTTATCGACATAGCTGTGCATCAGTTTCGTGATTATGGCGATGGCCGACACCGGACGGTTGACGATACGCCCTTTGGCGGCGGGCCAGGCATGGTGTTCAAACCGGCCCCTCTGGTGAACTGCATCAGAGATGTCCGCAGGCTGGCGGGGCCCGGGCCGGTAATCGGTCTGACCCCTCAGGGCGTGCAGCTTAACCAGAATCTGGTCAGGCAACTGGCCGAATTTGACAGGCTGATACTTGTCTGTGGTCGCTATGAAGGGTTCGATGAACGAATCATTCATGAATTCGATCTGCAGCTCTCAATCGGTGACTACGTGCTTACCGGCGGCGAAATCGCCGCCATGACCGTTGTTGACGCAGTTTCGCGCATGATTCCAGGCACCGTGGGCCGGCAGGAGTCGGTCGAACAGGATTCCTTCTATCAGGGCCTTCTCGATCACCCGCAATACACCCGCCCCTCCGTCTGGGAAGGCCTGGCAGTACCTCAGGTTCTACAGGACGGTAACCATGCGCACATAACCAGTTTCAGACATTGCCGGTCGCTGCTGACTACCGCTGTCAGCCGACCAGATGTGTTTGCAGTTGCTGATCTGAGCGAAAAAGACAGAGACTCTCTGCAGTCACTGCTCGTTTCAGACAGCAAAAAAAGTTGAAATCATTCCGGAAGGAGTTTGTCCAATGAATCCCGTTATCGAAAGTATTGAAAGAAACTATCAGAAGAACAAGCAGGAAATCCCGGCTTTTATGCCAGGTGACACTCTTCGCCTTGAAATCAAGGTTCGCGAAGGTGACAAAGAACGCCTGCAGGCATTCGAAGGCGTAGTTATCTCCAGACGCTACAGCGGTCTGCGCGAAAACTTCACCATCAGAAAGATCTCTTACGGCGTCGGCGTCGAAAGAACTTTCATGCTCCACTCACCAACCCTTGCTTCTATCACCATGGTACGTGCCGGTAAGGTTGCCCGCAGCAAACTGTATTACCTGCGCGACAGAGTTGGTAAGAAAACCCGCGTTAAAGACAAAATCTTTTCCAAGGATAAAGCTTGATTTTGCAAGAATCAGCTAATCCCGACGCACCTGTCGGGGTGTTCATACACGATCTGTCGATCCGTTTCGGAGAACAGGTTATTCCGCTTGAGGCCCTCGACCTGGATGAAGTTCTCGCTGAGTCAGAACTTCAGCTGGCCGGAAGCGTCAGCGGCAAGGCTGAAGAGGGTGCCCGTGTTCAGATCGAACAGACGTGGCGGCCTTTTCTGCGCCAGGCAAAAACTGTAAACCAGATCGAATCGGCATCGCGTGGAAGATTCCGGACTGATCTCAAACTGCACAACGGGGTCAACGGGCTGAAAATCAGCGCCGTTGGCCCTGATGGTGCTGTTTTAGACAGCCGGAGTTTTGAACTGCATTATAAAGGCTCTTTCCGCGAATGGAACGAGACTATTTTTATTGCCTTTTTTCTTGCGATTCTGATACGCGGCCTGGTGGTTCAGGCTTTCTGGATTCCAACCGGCAGCATGGAACCGACACTTCTCGGCGAAAAGCGTAACCCGTTCACCGGTCAGCTTGAACGCGGTGGTGACAGAATTCTGGTCAGTCGTTTCGCCTATGTCTTTGATTTGTCACTCGACGGGCGACTGCCTTTCGGGCCACGGTTCTGGTTTAAATTGCCCGAAAGAGGCGATATTGTCGTGTTCCGTTACCCGAACCCCGATGTTAATGCGCCGCCCAAAGATTACATCAAAAGGGTAATCGGGCTTCCCGGCGACCATATTTCCATTGAAGACGG
>JAKQKW010000269.1 GCA_029560455.1 Candidatus Rifleibacteriota bacterium | reverse complement strand
ATTCGAATGAAATGATCTTTTTTTGCCAGGAGCAGCAGTCAGCTCAAGCTGCTTTAGCAGCTTTTTTCCGTGTCTGGCGAACCAGTTTCGCCAGGTATTTCAGGGCTTCATTAACGGACTTTGAATCGGGAAAAAGTTCCGTAAGCTCGGGGTCTAGAACAATGACATTGGTTCCCTCTGCATAACGCTTCGCATACTTGCCGCGAATACCCTCTGAGAAGTCATATTCTTCACGCATTTCCATGTCTTCAGTTTTCTTTTGGGCTTTTTTCATATTTTCTTCTTTCTTTGATTGTTGCCTTTCTAGCACTTATAATGCGCGTGTTAGGCTCACGGTCAGTAAAAGAAACAACCAGCAGGCGATTTTCCAATGACTGGCCAAGTATTAAAAACCTATGCTCATCTTCGGAATGGTCTGGATCATGGATAGTCAGAGAAAATGGATCCCCAAATACCGTAGATGCCTCCGGAAAGGTAACTCCGTGTTTACGGATATTGATCTCGGCCTTTTCTGGGTCCCATTCGAAGATCATTTTCATGGTTAGATTTCCGTTTTTTGATTTTGCAGAGTTCGTGGTTTCAGCCTGTGCTTTTGCTCATTATAGGCCTGGTGCAATGGCATTGCAAGATGATTTCCATGTGGGCAGTTCTCAAATTGTTGTTCTCATCACTCAGGCAACAAAGTAAGCTTGGTTTGCTTAAAATAACGTAGCAATGCAAGTTAACATCGATTTATTAAAACGGGAGACGCTGTCTCCCGAATCTTTATCCCGACACAACCATTTGGCTTGGATTCTTCGCAATTTCAGATATCGCCGTCGACGTAATGAACGGGCAGGTTGTTTTCTTCGAGCCAGCGCAGCGCGTGGAATTTGGTGAGAATGTGGGCGACCGCTTCTTCTGCCAGATGGCGGTTTTCGGCCCAGATGACCGGAATATTCCATCGCTCCTGAATCGCAAACATGGTGCCAACCACGGCGTTAGGGTGTGCCCCGGATTCGCCGTAAAAGCATTTTGCCTGCAGCAGCGAGGCTTCGACGACAATCGCGCGGCGTCTGAATTTTGCGAGGCGCTCGCAGCTGGTCAGAAAGCGTTCCCGGTTCGGTGGCATGACGCTGCCGACAAGATCTGCGAGAGTTTTACGTTCAATCGCGATTTCGTCGGGCCATTCAGCCAGAGAATAATCGCCGGTCTTCAGTTTTTTGCGCTTTGTATCAGCAAACCAGTTGTCGAAACGGGCAAAGCTGTAGGCGTGGCCTTCTGGTTCGCGCGAATCGATCAGCACTACCGGCCTGGGAATCGGAACCGTGTGGCGGTCGTGAATGACCCGTACCGGGTTTGCAGGCGGGGAACATGGGTGGCGGTGCTGGTGCTTATGCTCAAGTGCTTCAGCGAGAGTTTTTTTGAGGTCGGCCAGACAACTTAGATGTAGTGAACTTACTTCACTGATATGCTCATAAAGATACTCAAAGACGTATCGCAGCGAATAATGTTTGCTGTAAACGAAATCTCTGGCCCAAAGCAGTGCTTCTTCGAATTGTTCCTGGCTTAGAGCCTTCTTTACATCAGCAACCAATGCTTGCCAGGCTTCGATATCTTCGTTTTTCTGCAGAATATGACCGGCAGTGAGCATCATGACAGACCGCATCGCGTCGAACCTTTTGTATCTCATATTGCCAAGAATATGCCCAAGCCGAAGGCAGGCGAGCGGGTGCTTCTGAGCTGCTGCCAGTTCATACCATTTGATAGCGGTGTTCAGCACCCGGCCGCGTTCAAGATACTGCTCGAAGTATTTTTCGCCCATGCTGAACTGATAATCTCTGTCTTCTTTGCTAATTGCGGGTTTTTTCGGCATGCTTCGATCCTTTCACTTTTTTATGGCGCCCAAGAATGTAGTTGGCGGCTTTCTGCGCCAGAGAGGCCGCGCGATAGAGAATTTTATCATCTTTTCGCAGCACATTGAGCCAGTAATCA
>JAKQKW010000380.1 GCA_029560455.1 Candidatus Rifleibacteriota bacterium | reverse complement strand
CTTCAGATCTTCACCTAAGGCGGGAGTTGCCTTCTTCAGCTCATTTGGATACGCACCGAACTTCTTTTCAGCGGGGTTGTCATAGGTGCCGTTTGTCGGAAAAACAGTGTTCGTAGGGATCACGATATTTTTTTCAGGGGCGCCGCGTTTCTCGCGAAAATTAGCTTTCAGCGGGCTGTAAATAAATATGCCGCCGCCGCCACTGATGATGGCATTCATGTCCTGGAGTTCCTGGATGGTGCCGTGCCCGACCGGGCTGTGACTCGACATCATTATGCGCCCGATTTCGACGCCTTCGTGGCCATAAAGATGACCGGTTGAAAAAATATTTCTGTTATTGTTATTGGGTTCGCCGAATACCAGCGAGAGAAAGCCGCCGTCATACATCAGAAATTCCCGGGCCGGGAATCTGCGGTTGATGACCGCTTCAACTTTTCTGACCGTGGTTTCGTAGATGCCCTGTGATTCGATTTTTATATAACTGAGACTTTCATCTATTGTTTTGGTTTTGTCGTCATCTTTGTAAGGAATGCGCCCGACTCTTACGCGAAATTTTCCGTCACCGAGGCTGCCGGTGTAGGTTCCGGAATTTGTCTGATCGATTTTCAGGCCATGGGTCGATACATCCTGCAGATAGCTTTTTCGCGTTTTTGTTCCCTGCCATTTGAGATCTTTCGAAAGTTCGTGAGTCAGAAAGCTCGCATTTCTGAAAAGTTCACCAATTGCCAGTTCGAGTCCGGCCTCTGCCAGAGCAAGTGCTTTCACCCTCCGGCTTTCCTGGATTGTGGTCTGCATGCGGTATGACGAGAACGTGTGAACTGCTGCAATGATGAAGAGAAGAACAATACCCATACCGATGGCGGTAATGATTGCCGAACCTTTGCGTGAGGCAGAAAAAATGTTCATTCCGGGCTCGCCCCCCTCTCTTTTACTGAAATAACTATTTCATTGGCGTATTTGCCGGCATCAGGGCCATCCTGGTTTCTCGCCAGCTTTAGTCTGACGTAGATATTGCCTGATCTTGACGCGTCAGGATCTTTTACCCGGTAGAATACGCACTCTTTAATGCCGTTCAATACCTGAAAAACCGTCATTTCTGAGTTGACCGGCTTCTTCTGGTTGTCATACGGCATCATCTCACGGTTTAGAACCCAGAGACTGTCAGCCTTGCTTTCGTCTTCCTTCTCGACAAAGTATCTTATTTCATGCTGAACATAATTTACCTGACCTGCCGGCAGGTCCATTGGGTCTTTTTCGAAATCATAAAGAACTTTGGTGAATTTCAGCTGATTGCTGCTATCTTCTGTTTTCAGGCCGGCGACAGCAGTCGGGTCTACTGCTGGCGGCAGGTTGTCAAAGATGTAATTTGATTCGCGCAGGTCATCGGTGATCTTCAGAAGAGTGCGGTCAAGCTCGTCGTTGATCGTATGATTGGCGAGAATTTCTTTTGCGCTCCGCTGACTGCTCGAATACACGCGCCAAAGTGCGGTCAGAATAAGGGTGAGAATGATCATTCCCACCATCAGTTCGATCACAGTTGTGCCTTTTCGCATGCTTCGCAACATCTTATTCCCTTTGTGAGATGGCGGTTGAAACGCTGAGCCGGTGATTGCGCTTGTCTTTGCCTTCATAGGCTATCGTGAATTTGAACACGTAAACATTCGGAATCGAGCCGGGCCCGGCGGCATCGGTAAGCACCGGGTCAATGGCCGTTTCTTCGGGAACAATCAGATAGTCTATGCCGTTGATCGGGTGCTTGCGGTATTCATCATCGTTTTTGATTTTCCACTCAAAGGTTTTTTTCTTTTTGGCTTCATCTGAGTATTGATCGGCGTCAAGCATGTCGAACTTAAACGACCGGCAGATTTCCTGAACTTTCTGGGCCACGAAAGCCGCCGATGAATGGTCGCGGGTTGCCGTAACCGTCTGGGTCTGACTGACAATGACGTTCAGCGACGGCACTATTATCAGAGCCAGGAGAACGACCCCGATCATGATTTCGACCATTGACATGCCCGAACGGAAACAGGTCATATTATTCCGGGTAGATGAGAAACTCCCGCCTCTTTTTCAGATAATCGTTCAGCTCGCTCTGCAGGCCCGCATGAATCTGCATCAGAGTCTGGCCGCCAAGAATGCCGCGTCTGACTTTGCTGCTGCCAAGAAGAGTGTCAAGCGCCTCTGCTGCAGCGGCATTGCTCAATGGAATTCGGTCAGGATACAGCTCATTGAGGGCGCGAAGAATCGCCATGCCGGCCAGGAAGGGGTCGAAGGTCAGCCGGTCGGTTACCACGATTTCGATGCCTGTGGTTTTTTTCTGGGCAAAAAGGCCGTAATATGGCTTTTCAGAAGCCGGTATGAACCTGACGCCGGCCAGTTTATGCCTTTCGAGTTTTTGCGAAAGGAGCTCGCCGTCGATCCAGGGGGCGAGAATGTAATGAAATGGCCGATTCGTGCCAACTCCGGTTGAAAAAACGCCCATTTCGCCGAGAAAACCGGTTACTGCGTAAAACAACGGCGAATCGGGCTCGGGAATATGGTCAGAGGGTGGCACCCAATGCAGACCGGTGTCTTTGAACGTCATGCCGCGCGAGTAGCCTTCCATGCCGATGACGGTAAGATTTGCACCCAGACCGAAAACTTTGTTGAAATAAAGGGCGAGCTCGCCAACGGTCAGACCATAGATGAGCGGAACCGGATACACACCAAAGCGGCTGCGAAGCGCGACTTCGAGCACCGGGCCGCTGACCATGGTCGCGTTGATCGGGTTGGGGCGGTCGAGCACCAGAACCGGCACGCCGGCTTCCCTGGCCAGGTCGAGCAGCTGTGCCATGAGGGTGACGTATTTGAAATAGCGCAGGCCGATATCCTGAAAGTCGATTATCAGAAGGTCAAGGCCCTGAATAGTCGAAACCGGGGGGCGCTGCAGCGGGTCAGAAATTTCGTAAACTCTGGCGTTGGTGAGGGCGTCATATTTTACTTCAGGGCTTTCGCCAGGCATCGTCTCACGAAAATAGCTGTCGCCGGTCAGAATTGCCTTTACAGAAGCGGCTTTCGCCAGTCGGTCGATGCTGTGGCTCAGCGACATGTCGACTGCGGTTTTTGCCGTGAAGATTGCCAGCTTTTTCCCTCTTACCATATCAGGATGCTCTCTTGCCAGCACATCGATCCCGATTTTTACCCGGGGTGCCGCAGATAATTGTGGCAAATAGAAAAAAACCAGCACCAGCAGTGCCAGCCTTGCGTATAATTTATTGTATTGCAAGTTCATACCTATATCTTACTTGATAAACCCCCGCCCTTCAACCAGATTCCCTGCAATTTCGAACTTTGCCTTTAGCTGAAGCGTTACATGCCAAAGTGAGGTATAATTAAACGAAAAGGTTGCGCAGGAGGAACTTATGATTCGTGAACCAGCGGTAGCGGGCCGGTTTTATGAGGCAGATGCCGACCTGCTCAAAGGCCAGATCGATGGTTGTTTCAGGCATAAACTTGGTGCAACAGCATCGCCAGCGCCTGTGCAGGGCCGCCTTGCGGGTTTCATTGCGCCCCACGCCGGTTATATGTTCAGCGGCCCGGTTGCTTCGCACGCTTTTGAACGACTTTCCCGCGAGAACCCCTTACCGCAGACCATAATTCTTCTTGGCCCGAAACATACGTATTATGGAGCTGAATTCTCTGTCAGCGCCGCCTCAGCCTGGAAAACGCCACTCGGAACACTCGAAGTCGATGTGGCTCTGCGTGACCGCATGCTGTCTGCCGTCAAAACACTCAAGGCCGATAACGATGCACACGCCATGGAACACTCAATTGAAGTACAGTTGCCTTTTATTCAGTATTTCACGACCAACAGACCAAGAATATTGCCCATCGCTTTGCACTATTCAACGTTTCAGGTGATTGAAAAGCTCGCCTCCGGGATAGCGGCAATGCTTCTGGCCGAAAAAGAGCAGCATATCATGTTAATCGCCAGCTCAGATTTTTCGCATGATACTCCGCGCGAAGAGGCCTATCGGCTGGATCGTGAAGTGGTCGACCGCATTCTTGCCCTTGACACCGAAGGGTTCTATCGGCTGATTGTTGAAGAAGACCGCTCGGTTTGTGGCCTGATGCCAATTACGGCACTACTGATTATCCTTGCTCAGATCGGGCAGAACATCAATGCTTCGCTGTTGAAATATGCCACCAGCATGGATATCATGCGCCATGACCGGGGTGTCGGTTATGCTTCGATCATTTTCGAGGAAAAGGCATGACCCCATTCGAAATCGGCATTATCGTCGGAATGATCTGGTCATTCGCCCTGGTAGTCTGGACTCTGACAGAGCTGACCAGCGGCGAGCCCAGCCCATGGCTGATGCTGATTGCCTATATTTACGAAGGGTTCAACTTTACACCCGCAGGTATTTTGAAAGGGGCCGGCTGGGCTTTTGCCGATGGCTTTATTTCAGGCTACGTTATCAGTTTTCTTGTTCAGTGGGTGATTTACTGAGCTTAGAAAGAGACGGTGCCGGCCAGTTCGAGCCGGCGTTCGCGGTAGTAGTCGTGCAAACGGTCGCCGAGAGACGCAAAGAGACTGCCGGTTGAAAAACGGTATGACAGAAATACAGTGGCACCAACCCCGTTTTCGCTAAATGTTTCGGTGTTGCCGAAACGGTAGCTGCTGACGATGTAACTGCTGTCAACTCCCCACCACCACTGCGAGCCGACCGACCGTTCCCATGACAGGGCCAGTTCGCCGCCTTTGTGATCAGATGGGGCCCAATAATTGAGGAGGCTGCCGTTGCGGTCTGTCTGTTTTTCAAAGCTGGCCTGGAAGGCTCTGAGCGTGGCTGTCAGAAACGGGGCATTGCGATAAAACACCGCATGAATCAGCTCGCTGTCATAACGGCGGCGTGAATTGCCATCAGAGATATCGCCGAAAGTTACAGTCTGCACTGCCCGGGTGCGTTGGTGCAGGTCGCCATAGAAGCTTACGCCGGTAGATTTTTCGTTATACCGGTTCTGCACCGTGAAAATGTTGTCTTTGTAAGCGCTTTTTCCGGTTCTCAGACCAAGCTTAAGGTTTTCTGTTCCCGAAATGCCCTGAACTGAATAGCCGCCGACACTGTCACCACCTGGAAATATTTCGGGAGCCAGTGTAACTGCAAAACTTGTCTGTTCATCTGCTTCATAGTGCAGAGTGCCGGAATAAACCTGGCTCGATACTGAAACGCCGTTATTTTCATGTGACCAGTTCTCAAAACGGTATCTGCCGCTGAGTTTACGATATTCTGCTGATGGAAAAAAGCCATCGATCGAAGAGACAATTTCGAGCAGATTTTGATCGTTTTCTCTTATGCTGAGCCCAAGAGAGCCTTCGTTACTGAGTTTGCGGCGATAGTTTTCGAGCTGTGAACGGTTGTAGTCGGAGAGGGGATGATACTGGTGAATCGTTTCGATCTTGTCTCTTGCCTGATTGAATTCGCCCAGGTGATAGTGCACCATTACCAGACCCTGAGTGGCCCGCAGATTTTTTGGTGACATTTCAAGAGCCATTTCATAAAAACGTCTGGCTTCCTCAAGCTTGCCCTGTGAAAGACGCAGGTCTGCCAGTTCAAGATAGGCTTCAAGGCGGGTTGGTTCGCGGGTAAGCTTTTCAATTGCCAGATCGCGTTCAACCGCCTGCAGATTTCGCAGTTCTCTTGTCAGCGTATCCGGGCTGTCGGGTTCGGGGATAATGGTATCGAACGGCTGCCCCTGCAGGTTTGCGGCAGCCATTAAAAAGCCGATAAACAGAAATTTTCTCAAATATTTTTTGAGCATGCACTTTACCTATCGGCATATTGAGAAAATTACCAAATAAAAAAGGCTGCTCCGAAGAGCAGCCTTTTGGTTGAGCTTAAAGCTTATTCGCGTTCGGTGTCTTCTTCTTCAGAAGCTTCGTCTTTGCTTTCTTCTTTGTTTTCAGTGCCTGGGGCCGGGGTTTCTTCGTCAGTTGATTCTTCAACTTCGACGCCACCCTTTTCCTTCATTTCTTTTACTCTCTGTTCCATTTTGGCTTTGATTTCTTCAAGCTTGGCTTTCGGAACATTGAGGCTGATCTGAACGGTGGTTTCATTGGCGGCCAGTTTGATCATGTTCATGATTTCGGCAGCTTCGGGAGCCTGGGCAGCGAACATCTTGAGCATGGCCAGGAAACCGTTGAGGGCGGTCATGACGTTTTCAACATTTTCTTTTTTGTCAACTTCGCCGTTGAAATTGAAAATGATGTTTTCGCCATGGGTGAAACCGAAAAAGAAATAGTTGAGAGCTGCGAGAGGAGCAGCCTGCGGATTCTGTTTTACTTTTTCTTTCAGTTCGGTCGGAATCATGCCGGCGCCGCTGATAGTAGCCTGAGCGTCAAGTTTCTGCAGGATTGCATAGAAATCTTTTCTTTCAGTTACGGCTTTGCCTTTGCCCATTTTAACGGCTTTAACGGCATTAACACCAGGTTCGGCGCCTACTACAGCAGTTGCGGCATCAAGGAAAATACCGAAACCGTCTTTTTTGTTCTTCGGAACGATAGCATCGAAACCGTCGATTTTGGTAATTTCAACGTCTTTGGCGGCGTCTTTGTCAGCTTTGATGGCTTCGGTAATCTTGGCGGGGTCGAATTTGCCTTCGATGATGGCGCCGGCCATCTGAGAGGGGTTGGTCGGGTCAACTTTGCCAGAGGTGAAAACTACGAACTGGCTGAGGCCTTCCATTGGGTTGAAACCGGTTTTGGCCATGAATTCGTCATAGGCTTTTTTCTGGTCGGGGTTTTTCTGCAGGTTTTCTTCAAGAGCTTTTTTTACTTCAGGGGTGGCCAGGAACTTGGCGACGTTAACCTGAAAAACAAAGTCGGCTTCCTGGGGAATGAGCGGCATCAGGTCGGCAGCAAATACTGCTGAACCGGCAAAGGCGAACAACAGGGCGGCTACAAGCATCAGCTTTTTAAACATTTCTAACTCCTCAATTTGTTTGCGAACGTAGATTTCTAAAATCCAAGAGGCATAATATCTCCACCCCCCGATAATGTCAAGCGCCGTACACTGACGGGTTTTGCGGCATGATGGGCAGCCAGGTATTGAAAGTGCCGGCAGGCTGTGGTAGCATTTGCATGCCTGAAAAATCGATAGAACAGGAACCCGCCACACATGGAAGCAAATCAGATCAAAAAGCTCTATCAGGCCATGTCCGAGAATGGCTTTTCAACTCTCGAACTCGAGCTTGGTAAAAAAAACAGGGTCCGTTTGACCCTTGAACAGACCTCTGCAGCCGAAATGATCCCCGGAGACGTTCTCGCACAGCTTGCCGGGGTTGAAGACAATGAAACTCCAGCCAACACCCAGGTTGAGATACGTTCTGACAAGGTTGGCACCTTTACCTTCTCTGATCGAAAACTCAAATCCGGAGACAGAATTAAAAAGGGTGAAATCCTCGGCCTGGTAAAGGGCATCAGCTTTCAGGATCGTATCAAATGCTCTCTCGATGGCGTCATTCATAAAGTTGAAGTCGAAGATGGTGTCGTTGTCGACTACGGTCGCCTGCTGTTTCTTGTGAACATTGATTGACCTGTATTTCAGTCATTTAAACAGGAGAAAAAATACCTGATGTTTTCAAAAATTCTGATCGCTAATCGTGGCGAAATCGCCGTTCGCATTATCAGAACCTGCAAAAGAATGGGAATCGCCACCGTGGCTATCTATTCAGAAGCAGACCAGAATGCTCTGCATGTAAAGATGGCTGACGAGGCCTACTGCATTGGCCCGGCCCGCCCTGACCTTTCTTATCTGAATATTCCAAATATTCTCTCTGTGGCTCATGCCACCAATTGTGAAGCCATTCATCCCGGCTATGGTTTTCTCTCTGAAAATCCCAGCTTTGCCGAGATTGTCGACAAATGCGGTTTTGTCTTTATCGGGCCAGATCACCGCGCCATCGAAAGAATGGGGCAGAAGTCGGTTGCCCGTGACCTGATGATCAGGTCTGGCGTTCCGGTTATGCCCGGTTCGCAGGGCAGCGTTGAAAGCGTTGACGAAGCTCTGAATATCGCCAGAAACATCGGTTTCCCTGTGCTGGTAAAGGCGACTTCAGGCGGCGGCGGCAAAGGTATGCGCCTGGTCGAAAAAGAAGAAGACTTTGTCGGCCTTTTCAAGATGGCTCAGGGCGAAGCTGAAGCCTCTTTTGGCGATAAGCGTGTTTATGTTGAAAAATACATGCGCAATCCACGCCATGTCGAAGTGCAGATTATTGCTGATCAGCACGGCAAAGTGGTTGCCCTTGGCGAACGCGAATGCTCTATTCAACGCCGTCATCAGAAGCTTATTGAAGAATCGCCGTCACCGGCGGTAACACCCGAACTGCGCCGACGCATGGCCGAAACCGCTGTAAAAGCGGCAAAGGCCATCAATTATCATAACGCCGGCACCATCGAATTCCTTCTCGACAGCGATGGCAACTTCTTTTTCATGGAAATGAACACCCGCCTGCAGGTCGAGCACCCGGTTACCGAAATGGTCTGCAATTTCGACCTGGTAGAGCTGCAGCTGAAAGTGGCGGCCGGTGAACCGCTGCCAATCGAGGGCGAACTTGTCGAGCCCGATGGCTGGGCAATTGAATGCCGAGTTAACGCCGAAGATCCGGCAATGAACTTCATTCCATGCCCCGGAAAAATCGAAAAATACCTGGTTCCGGGCGGCCCGTGGGTCAGGGTTGATTCTGCCGCTTACCAGGGTTACCTGATCAGCTCGAACTATGATTCAATGGTTGCCAAGCTGATTGTCTGGGGCCGCACCCGCGAAGAAGCCATGGACAGAATGATCGCCGCCCTGCGTGAATATGAAATAAAAGGGATCGAAACCACGATTCCATTCCATCTCTATGTTCTGCAGCATGGTGAATTCCGTTCAGGCACTTTCTCTACCAGCTTCGTTGATCGCAATTTCGCCGGCTTCATCAAAGAGCTGCAGGAAATGCAAAAACAGGTGGCCAGAACTGAGAAGGCTGTTGCCGGCAGATAATGAATCTTTTTAAGCCAGAAGTTCCTTTTCCGGCAAAGGTGCTGAGTGTTAACGATCTGACAAAGCACCTGAAAAACCTTATCGAAAATGATCGACTGCTTTCCGGCGTCTGGATTCAGGGCGAGATTTCGAATCTGGTCAAGGCGGCTTCCGGCCATTGTTATTTTACCCTCAAAGATGATCAGGCAGTCATCAAGGCAGCCCTCTGGGCCGGGAATCGACGAAAAATCGCCACCGACTTCAAGAATGGCGATTTCGTCATGGTGTATGGTGCCCTGTCGGTTTACCCACCCCGTGGCGAGTATCAGATCACAGTCCAGGACCTGAGACCGGCGGGTATCGGTGCCCTGTATGAGGCCTATGAAAAACTGAAAAAGAAGCTGCAGGCCGAAGGGCTTTTCGAACCTGATAGAAAGCTGGCGCTGCCTTTTCTGCCTAAGGGCGTCGGTATTGTAACCTCACCACGCGGCGCGGTGGTACAGGATATTTTTCGGGTTATCCGACGCCGCTTTCCGAATATGCCACTTTTCCTTGTTCCGGCCAAGGTGCAGGGGGAGGGGGCCGCCGCCGAAATTGTCGCAGGCATCGAGAGGCTGAACCACGACCCGCGCGTCGATGTAATCATCATTGCCCGTGGCGGTGGCAGCCTTGAAGACCTCTGGGCCTTCAACGAAGAACCGGTGGCTCGCGCTATCAGCGCTTCTGCCAAGCCAATTGTTTCGGCCGTCGGCCATGAGACCGATACCACAATTGCCGACCTGGTTGCTGACCGTCGGGCTGCGACTCCTTCGGTCGCTGGTGAGCTGGTTGTGCCGGTTAAGACAGAGCTGATCGACTTTGTTGCCCGTCAACAGAAGCGCCTTGCGCGGTCGATCCGCGGAATGCTGCAGCTGCAGCGGCAAAGATTCAAGCGGGCTGCCAGCTGCAGGTTTCTCGTGAAACCTTCGTTGTTGATTGCCGAACGGCGTAATACGGTGATGAATCTGGCGCGCGAACTTGAAAATCTGGTCAGGCGCATGCTTGATAAAAAGACCCACAAGGCTGGCCTGTTGCGGGCCAGGCTTGATTCGCTCAACCCGATGACACTTCTGAATCGTGGTTACAGTATGGTGACCGATCAGGAGGGCAGGGTAATGAATTCTGTAAACCTGCTGGCTGCAGGTCAGAAACTTCGCATTCATTTTGCTGACGGCAGAGCCGGTGTCAGCGTTGAAAACCTTGAAAAGAACGATTAAGGAGGGCACCGAATGCCTCGTATTAACGAACAGGAACTGGCTGAAATTCTTAAATTGAATCAGCAGCAGATTGACCAGCTCAGCTACGAAGCTGCGATGCAGAAGCTGGAGATAATTGTCGAAGCCCTCGAACAGGAAGGCACGCCCCTCGAACTTGGCCTGAAGCTTTATCAGACCGGTAATGCCCTGTCGAAAAAGTGTGGCCTGGCCCTCGACGCTGCCGAAGAAGTGATGCTGCAGTTGCGTGGCACCATTGAAAACCCCTCTGAAGCACCTTTCGACCCGGAAAAAGACGGAAGATGACCCAAGCCAGTCTGACAGTTTCCTCTGACTTTTCGCAGACCCTCAAGAAGCTTGCGGGCCAGGTCGATGATGCTCTGCAAAAATGGTTGCCACAGCCAATGCCTGAAGTATCAGCGAAGCTGAACGAGGCAATGCGTTACAGCGCGCTTGCCGGTGGCAAACGCATCAGGCCGGTTCTCTGCCTGCTCGTTGCCGAGGCGGCCGGACTGCATTCAGAGGCAGCGCTGCGGGCCGGGTGTGCCTACGAGCTCATTCATACCTATTCTTTGATTCACGACGACCTACCGTCAATGGATAACGATGATTTCAGGCGCGGTCGGCCCACAAACCATAAGGTTTATGGCGAAGCGACGGCAATTCTTGCCGGTGATGGCCTGCTGACCATGGCTTTTGGCTGGTTGGCCGAACTGGCTGGTTGTGGCGTCACTGCCGAAAAAATTGTCAAAATCATTGCTCTGGCGGCCGAAGCTGCAGGTCATGCCGGCATGGTCGGCGGGCAGATGCTTGACATCGCCTGGGAAAAGCAGAGAGCCGAATTGCCGGTGCTCGAAAGCATTCATCGCCAGAAAACCGGAGCCTTGATCAGGGCACCGATTCTTACGGGTGCCATTCTTGCTGGCCTGGCCGACAGTCACTGCAAAATTCTTGACCTTTACTCAGGCAGAATTGGTCTGCTGTTTCAGATTGTCGACGATATTCTCGACGTGGTGGGCGATGCTCAGAGCCTTGGCAAAACCACCGGCCGCGACGCGTTGCTCGAAAAGTCGACTTACCCATCGCTGCTTGGTCTCGATGGGGCCAGAGACTATGCAGCCAGAGTGCACGCCGAGGCGGTAGCGCTGGTCGCCCAGCTTCCGCTGACCTTTTCCTGTCTGAAGGAAATGGCTGATATCATATTTTTTCGCAAAAATTAGGAGACCGGTGATGCCAGATAATAAACGTGTCGTGGCGGTTGTTGTCGCCGGTGGCATGGGGCAGCGCATGAAGTCGACCACCCCTAAACAGTTTCTGCTGCTCAAGGGCAAGCCCGTCGTACAATGGAGCCTTGAGTGCTTTGACAAAACCCCGGAAGTGACCGGACTGGTTCTGGTTCTGCCAGAAGAGTGGCTCGAAGAAGGCATGAAAAGGCTGCAAAGCTTTAAACCTCAGAAGCCTTTCAAAGTGGTGCCCGGGGGCGTCCTTCGCCAGGACTCGGTTCGGGCCGGCGTCGAGGCTGCTGATGCTGTTGATGGCTGGGTCGCAGTACATGATGCTGCCCGCCCTGGCATAACCCCGGCGCTCATCAGCAATGCGCTCAACCAGGCCTTTGCATCTGGCAATGCGGTCTGTGCAATGCCTTCGCACGATACTCTGGTGCGGGTGGTTGATGGCGAGATTGTTGGGCAGATTAACCGCAATGAAGTTTTTCGCATACAGACCCCGCAGATTTTCAAAACGGCGGTTCTGCGCCAGGCGCTTGAAAATGCGGCTGCAAAGGGGCTGATCGGAACCGATGAGGCCGGCCTCGTGCGCGAGCTTGGTTACCGCATTTACCTTGCTGAAGGTTCTGAGATGAGCGGAAAAATAACGACTCCAGAAGATCTAGATATGTTTGAAGCACTACTCTAAATACCAGACGGTGGAAACATGAAAAAAACTCTGATATTGCAGGCTCCGGCAAAGATAAACATTGGTTTGTGGGTCAAATTCAAACGCCCGGACGGCTTTCACGAGCTTGGCAGCATCATGCAGACCATTTCTCTGCACGACATTATTACGCTCAATGAGACTGCTGAGCCCGGTATCAGCGTCAGCTGCAGCAGGCCAGGCGTGCCACTTGATTCCAGCAATCTGGTGCATCGTGCCGCAACGGTTTTTTTCGACCAGATGAACGTTCAGCCTGCCATTTCAATCAATATTGAAAAGAAAATTCCGGTTGCAGCCGGGCTTGCTGGTGGCAGCACCGATGCGGCCGCAGTTCTGATTGGCCTTAACCGTCTTTTTGACAAGCGCCTGACAGTGGCAGATCTTATGCATATGGGCGCGACCATAGGCTCTGATGTTCCTTTTGTCATTCATGGCGGTCTTGCGGCGGCAGAAGGTCGAGGCGAAAAACTGGCTTTTCATGAACCGCCCCGGCCACCATTGACGGTTGTTATCGCTGTGCCAACCGGAGTGGCGGTTTCGACAAAATGGGCTTACGAGAATTATCTGCCAGGCAACAACGATGCAAAAGAGCGGGCTTTCAATCAGATTCTTGAAGCTTACCGTGACAGAAATCTGGATAGTTTGAAGAAGCTTGTATTTAACGACCTTGAGTCTGTCACTCTGCACCGCTACCCTGAAGTTCTGCGCATCAAAGAACGCCTGTGCGCCACTGACGAAGGGGTTGTGATGATGTCCGGCAGCGGCCCGTCAGTGTTTGGTCTTTTTACTGACAAAAGAAGCGCTGTGCGCGCCGTCAAAAATCTTGACGGGCTTCCCGTCGATGTCTTTATCGAACATACTGTAAAGAAACACTTTTAACTGCCATGAAAAATATCGCTCTGCTTGGTTCAACTGGTTCTATCGGTAAAAGCACGCTCGAAGTCGTTAGTAATAACCCCGAAAAGCTGCAGGTCATTTCTTTGACCGGCGGCAATAACTGGCAGCTGCTTGCCGAGCAGGCGCGTGAGTTCAAGCCGCGTTTCGTGGCGATTGCATCTGAAAAGCATGCCGATGACCTTCGCCTTGCCCTGAAGGATCTTGACATAAAGATCGGCGCCGGGTCTTCCGCCATACTCGAAGCGGTCATGCAGCCCGGTGCAGATACCACCGTCGCTGCAATTGTCGGTTCTGCCGGTCTGCAGCCGGTTATGGCTGCAATAGCGGCTGGGCACCAGATCTGTCTTGCCAACAAAGAGACTCTGGTGGTGGGCGGCAGTCTGGTTATGCAGGCAGTCGCCAGGGCCGGTTTGAAGCTGGTGCCGGTCGACAGTGAACATTCGGCCATTTTTCAATGTCTGCAGGGAGCGGCACACACTCCGCCGCGCCGAATCATGATCACCGCTTCCGGTGGGCCATTTCGTGAATGGCCGGCCGAAAAGCTTGCCGGCGTGACGGTTGAGCAGGCATTGAAGCACCCGAACTGGAACATGGGCGGCAAGATCACCATCGATTCTGCCACGTTGATGAACAAAGGCCTGGAGGTAATAGAAGCTCACTGGTTGTTTGCCGTCGACTACGATCAGATTGAGGTTACCGTGCATCCCCAGTCGATAATTCACAGTCTCGTTGAATTTTCTGATGGGTCGGTTATTGCTCAGCTGGGGTGGCCTGACATGAAACTGCCGATTCAATATGCTCTGAGCTGGCCTGAACGCTGGCAGCCGCCAGTTGCAGCACTCGACCTGGTAAAGGTTGCCAGCATGACTTTTTCAGCTCCGCGGTTTAACGATTTTCCGTGCCTGCAGCTTGCTTATGAGGCTGGAAAAGCCGGCGGCATCATGCCATGCGTTTTGAATGCCGCCAATGAAGTTGCCGTTAAAGCTTTCATGCAGAAAAAGATTGGTTTTACCGGCATCCCGGAAATTATCGCGTCGACAATCGGCGCCTTTGCAAATTGCCCGGCAACCAGTATCGAGCAGCTTATCGACGTTGATGTCGAGGCCAGACGCCGTGCCGAAGAATTTATCGGGGGGGCATGATGAATACATTCAGAATTGGTCAGGGGCACGACATTCATGCTCTTGTCGAAGGCCGCGAACTCTGGCTGGGTGGTGTGAAGATTCCTTACCATCTCGGCTTGAAAGGGCATTCAGATGCCGATGCTCTGATACATGCGATCATGGATGCGATGCTTGGCGCTCTTGCACTTGGCGACATCGGTGGCCTTTTTCCAGATACCGACCCGGCTTTCAAAAATATCAGTTCTCTGCTTTTGCTGAGAAAAGTAGTGCAAATAACCCGTGAAAAGGGCTATAAAATCGGCAATCTGGACTGCATGATACATTGTGAACGCCCAAAGATTGCGCCGCATCGACCGGCAATGCTGGCGGTTCTGTCTGAAGCGCTTCAGATCGAATCTGGTTGTATATCGATCAAGGCCGGAACCAACGAGGGCTTTGATGCAGTGGGGCAGGGCAGGGCGATTGCATGTCAGGCAATCGTGCTGATGGAAAAAATTCAGCCCTGATGCCGCGATAATAAGCCGTTAAGGGTCACTTCGGCGGTGGTGCGCCCGGCGGGCGTGGCGGTTCGATGCCCGAAGGAGTGTGCCCGGGTATCCAGACGTAATTCATGTGTGAATACCCTGTTTTACCATTATATTCGACTTCAAAAAAGTCACCCTGCAGACCGGTCACGTTCAGGCCGGTAGTCAGAGGCGGGATCTTGTCGATTACATTGCCCCATGGAGCGTCACGCAGCATGACGCTCCAGTAGTCTTCGACTATTTTACCGGTGGCAGGGTAATTCGTGGTCTCGATCGGGTCAATATAGCTTTTTATCTCTTCATTGATTTCACTGATTTTTGGTTTGGCAGCAGTAGACGGTTTGGTCGGCACTTTGGCAACTACTGGTCTGGGTTTGGCGGCATCTTTGAGGTCACCGGCAGATTTGCCGGGTGGCAGTGCACCAAGCTCTTTGAGAATGTCTTCAGGTGTGTTTTTCTGCGCGACGCGTTTTATTATTTCATCGAGATTGCTCTGGTTGTCGGCAGCATTTTTAAGTGACTGGTCGACAAGTTTGTCGATCTCGGCCTTTTTGGCCGGTTCGAACATTTCGGGTGGGAACTCGCCGAAAAAGACCGGGAAAACCACCCTGGTAAAGTCGAGCATGTTCGGAACATATCTCTGGCGCCAGTAAAAGAGATTACGTTTATCGCCAATGGTGGTGCGGATTTTGACGTTGAAGGTGTACTTGGCGGGCTCGTGGTCTTCGACTGCCATATCGTATGTGGTGCCAAAAAGTGTCTGACCGGTTTTAATAAACGGTTTGCCCTTGAAAAAACGGTTGACCCACTGTTTTTCACGAATCTGCCCGGTTACGTCGACGTTAACCGAATAGGCGACATTCAGGGCCTGCTGGTAGCTGTTGAGGTGCTGCAGCTGGTTGTGGTGCGATGACTGCAGCTGTACAAGGGTTATGATAAAAAACGAAATTGACAGCGTCGCCAGAAGAATCAGCGGAAACACGTAACCCGCGGTGTTTTTCTGCATTTCAATTCTCCTGCTTTGCGTCTTTTGGGAGCGTCCAGCCAAGGTATTTGCCCCCGGCCCAGGCAAGAAGCTGAGAAAGTGGCATTTCGTGGAGGCCGTCAAGCCCTGGTCCACCTGTGGTAATGATAATCGGATCTTTGTTTTTGAATTTGCCTGTGGCAATGAAGATGTGGCCGTGAGGATTCCCTGGAACTGGGCCGGTGTACATAATCGCGCCGGCCGGCGGTTTTTTGTCAGTTTTAATCTTGCCGGCCCGGTTGAAATTTTCGTAGCTGGTGATGGCCGAAAGTTCTTTGAGCTCATTCAGTCGGCGCCCGTAAGCAGTCGCCACAAATGCAAGACACCAGTTGTTCCAGGCCGAAACGTCGTCCCTGGTTTTCATGCCATTATTGGTGTTCAAACCTTCGCCAGTACCGCCGTTAAGCTGGTCGCGAGCCCATGTCAGAGCGCCGCTGCGCGTGCCGTCACCCATTGGCTTGCCGATTACATCGCTTCTGGGGTCAAGGGTGCCGGGGTCGACTTCTGGAAGTTTGGTTTTAAGAGTGGCGAGCGTCGCAAAAATTTTGTAGACCAGGTCGCAGGCGTAATAACGTTTTTTCAGCAGGTCACTCTGGGCGAATTTTTTTTCCTGGGCGGCAAGTCTTGCGAGAGTCTGGTCTTTATCTGAAAAGTATTTTTCAAGGTCGGCGAGAAATTCATAATACTCGCTTTTTATGGTTGTGTTGGCATCGCTGCTGCTGAAAGTGCCTTCGCCGAATTCTCTGGCCACAAACATCAGTCGGTGCATGTCGAGGCATCTCTGAATCAGGGCCCGTTGCTGACGATTGTCAGAATAGGCATTGAGCATGGCACGGTAACGACTTGCCGCTTCGTGTACACAGACGAGAAAAAGTTTTTTGATTTCATCCAGACCCATTGTGGCATTGACGATGTACTTCTCAAGACGCGAACGATTGCGCAGGTTCATCGATTCGATCGTTTTAATATCTTTGTTAATGGTCTCTATGTGTGGCTGCAGATAGACCATCACATCAAGAACGTCGCGAGCGATATTAAAATAATGCTCTGTACCTTCGAAAAATTTTGCAGAAGTTGGCGCGTGCGGTTCGCCGCCAATGGTTTCCGCTTTTTCCATGGCCGTTTTGAACTGGGCGGCTGACAGCATGCCGGCGCAGGTAAAGTAAATGCGGCCGGTGGCGAGAGAAACCTCGCGGGCGGCAGGAGAGCTTACTATTGCGCCGAGGTTTTTGTTTTTTTCTTCAAAAATGCGTTCAACCACTTTCTTTTCAAGCTTGTCCTCTGGAAAAGCAAAGGTGGTTATGATTTCTTTTTTGGGTGAAAAACCCGGAAAACGGCAGAGATAGTTAAAACTGCCCGGCCCGGTGTTGGCTTTCCATTTAAAGGCGGTATTGAGCGTAAAATGCCGGCTGCTTGATTCATCAGTCGTTATGTTCAGCATGAAATCCTTCTGAAACATATTGTATAGAAACGGAGTTGTTTCCTTGTTGATTTCGGGCTGTTTGAAAAAAGTGGTCTGTCCTTCTGTGACCATTGTCGAAAACTTGAAGGGTTTGCCGTTCTCGTCGGCCAGGCCCAGGGCCTCTATGCCGTATGGATTTATCTCGGTTTCCTGAAAGCAGGCTTCAACTACTTTTGCCGCCATTATCGAGGCAATGAAGTGCTCTGAGTAAAATTCGTTTTTCTTTTTCGATGACTGCATTGACTGAAGATAAATTACCGCAGCACCGGCAATCAGGAACATGCCGATCGTTAATTCAAGAAGAGTCAGACCGCTGCGCTTTTTCATAATACGTCTCCGGAATTCATCAGAGGACCTTCGGAAATGGTCTGAAAGACTTTTCCACCCTTCATGAAGGTGAAAGAGATCGTTACTGAATTCGAATTCGCCAGTTGAAAGCTGATATCTTTAACGTGCGAGCAGAGATGTCTGAGGTTTTTACTGTTATGTGAGCTCCCACCCGAATATGATTTTGCATCGGTTTTGTAGCAGTAAACATCATAGATGTCCTCACCCTCTTCTTTGGTCATCTGGGCATTTTTTAGCGGAAAGACCGAAACGACATTATTCTCAAAGTCTGAGAAGGCAAGTATCGTTGATTTTTCATTTAAAGAAGGAACAAGAAAACCACGCCCATTCCGCACTTCGCGCAGAACTTTGTTAACGCCTGTTACAACTGCAGTCTGCATTTGCAGGCCATCGAGCAGCAAGGTTTGAGAGCGATTGGCCTGAAAGTAAAAGCGAAAAACCAGAAAAGAAAAAAGGGACGCTATGCCTACCACTACGAGAACCTCGGCAAGAGTGAAGGCGTTACGTCTATTGCCAATGCAAGGACATTTAACGGTACAGTGCAAAAACTTTTTCATCTCTATAATCGATTATAACACTTTTTTAGTTTTGTTATGGGGCATACTCAGTATGGGGTTTTTCTTTACCATATCTATGGGACGATGACCCATTACCTGATCTTCTCTACACCAGACAGACTGTTATCGATGAACTTCCTGACTGAACAGAAATGGTAGACAAATCTATCGCACCAGGGTGAACTTTGCCCTCCCTTGTATCATAACCTCAATGTTTTGTTGCTCTCTTGAAGAAGCAGATTTCCAGAACTATTTCACTGAATACCGTGCAAAAATCAAAAAGTTTTATTTTTTTTTGCCTGCCATTGACAGTATTTTTTATGATAAACTTTTTTTATGCCTGTTAAGTCGGACAAAAGAACTTCGAACCTTTTTATTGCGGGTGGTTATTGCCTGGTGGCGATAATCATTCTGTTCAATTACCTTGGTCAGACAGATTCGAAAGATAAGACGCGAGTTACTCAGACCTCATCTGAAGCTGTCTCTCCCATTGATAGAGATTCCATTTCCAGGCAGCTCGAAGAAGAAAAGCGTCTGAATCTTGAAATGCGCGAAATTATCCGCCGCCTGCAGGGAGCCATCAAAGATCCTGCTGCTGTGGCCGCCATACCAGCCGGTCAGCAGTTGCCGGCGGAAAGTTCGATGGTAATTCCTGAACTGAAAGATGAGCTCATTGACGGAGCTTTTAAAAGGGCTTCCAATCCTTTTATCCCCGGAAAGAACCCCTTTGCCGCTCCCAGATCAGAAGTATCTACCACAGAAGACTCCGATTCGTTTTCACAGTTTTCAAATATTCAATGCAACTCGAAAATGCCATTTGTCTTCGCGGCTTCCAGCTCAACTTCAGGTTATTTTTCCAACCACTGAAGCGTCCACCCGAAAAAAACTCCAAAAGTTCTTTTTTTTGTAGGTAAGAACTTGTCTGCAGATTGCCGATATTGTTCACAGAGAATTGAAAGAACTTAAGGAGCACACAAAAATGAGGCAAACTGTAAGATCCGCAGGACTACTTTCCCTGTTTCTGCTGAATCTAACCACTCTTCCGGCTGAACCACTCGTCAGGGGTTTCTTTATCGAGAAACTCCCGGAAAAGACCGCCGGTAAAGAACTTGCCCCTGGCAAAGGTCTTGTGCTTGCCCATGTTTTTAACTCGGGCAACAGCGCCATCAACTCTGGCAGCTACCAGGTTGGGGTCGAGATCGAAAATGCCGGCAAAAAGAAAACCTTTGTTTTGAATCCGAAAGAAACCATCACTGCTGGTGGTCTCAAAACTTTCCGCATGGCAGTTCCGGTCAGCAAGACCGACAAAACCAGCGGTCAGTTCAGGGTTTTCAGCAAGATCAATGGCAACATGATCTGGTCAGACAGGTATTCTTTCCTTCAGGGTGTGCTTACTGACGGAGATAATAAAATCACTACACTCTACACCGAGGCCCCCATGGATCCTTCGATGATTCAACCTCCACGTGAAGTGCCGTTTGAAAATGAGAAAACTGCCAGAAAGGCTGCAGAACTCGAAAAGGCTGCCATGAACATGAAACAGGGGAAAGCTGTTTCTGTTAAACAGTCCACTGTCACACCAGTTTCGGTTAAAACCGCATCTGTCTCTGCCGTGAAAGAAACCGCAAAAGCCCCGGTTGAAAAAGTGGTTGCGAAGGCTGAAAAGACCGAAAAGACCGAAAAGACCGAAAAAACACTGAAGGCAGTTAAGCCCGAAAAAACTGAAAAGCTCGAAAAAGCTGAAAAGGTTGCCAAAACCGAGAAAAAACCTGAAGTTAAGGAAACCAAAGTTGCGACTGCTCCGGTGGTTGAAGAAGCCCCGGTTGAACGGCCCAGAAATATCGATCTGTCTGAATTCAAGAAGCTCAGAACTATCGATGAGGAACTTATCATTTACGTAATAAAAGAGGGTGATTCGCTCAAATCGGTAGCCGAAAAATATTATGGCAGCGCTTCGAAAGAAAGAGCCATTGCTGATCTGAACTTTATCGAGAAGGCCTCTTCTGTTAAAGTCGGCGAAGAAATCATTGTAGACGTCAGACCCCTGAATAAATCAGGGAAATCAAACAGCTGAGGGAGATAAAGCCTGATGATGACCAATTCACTTACCAGAACCAGAGCCGAAAAAGCCCCCCTCATTAAGGTCGAGTCACGCAATGAGCTGAGCTTCACCTTTCAGATCAAGGGCAAAGCCTTCCAGCAGGGTTATCTTTTCCTGAACCCTCAGATGAAAGAGCTGTTTCCTTTCAATGAAGATCTTTGCTCGGTAACTTTTATCGATGACGACGAAGTAACCCATTCTGCCATCTATCACAAAATGCGCGGCTACATGGTTTGCCTGACTTTCAACGAATGGTGGGAAAAGAAAAAGGTAAACGAAGGTGACACCGTTGCCATTGAAATGATCGATCTTGCCAATCGCACCTATCGTCTCAAACTGATGAACGGTGCTGGCGTTAAAACACCAGTCGATGCCGGCGAAAAAGTCGAGCTGCGCATCGCCTCTCAGGCAAATGCCGCGATCTCATACAGTGACCACAATCTGGAAGTTCTGCGCCGCATCGTTAAGGGTGAATTCTCGCCTTTCCGCGAAACCAGCCTGATACAGCTTGGCGAAGAACTTGCCGCCGGCATCTGCTCAGAAGAGCTGCTGTCTCTTAAAACCTGCTTCGGCGTGAGCACCTATTTTCATCAGGTACAGACTGCCCGCATGGTCATGGATAAGCTCAACGGCCGCGCTCTTCTCGCTGACGAAGTCGGTCTCGGTAAAACCATCGAAGCCGGCCTGATTCTCAAAGAATATCTGCTGCGCGGCATGGCCAAGAAAGTTCTCATTCTTACCCCGGCATCGCTGATTACTCAGTGGCAGCAGGAACTCAAAACCAAGTTCGATCTTTCCTTCAAAAACCATCTCGAAATCAACGACTGGGAAGACAGCAACCTGGTCATCGCTTCGCTCGATACCGCCAAAAGCCAGAAGAACCAGAGCACCGTTCAGAAGATCAAATACGATCTGCTGATCGTTGACGAAGCCCATAAACTCAAGAATAAGAAGACCAAAAACTGGAAATTCGTGAACTCGATCAATACCAAGTATCTGCTGATGCTCACCGCTACGCCGATTCAGAACGATATGATCGAACTGTTCAACCTGATTTCGATTCTCAAGCCAGGTCACCTCTCGACCGTTCAGAAATTCAAAGATGAATTTCTTGCCGAACGCGACAAGCGCCTGCCGAAAAACTCGACCAGACTGCGCGAAATGCTTTCTGACATCATGATCAGACATCGCCGTGCCGACACCCTGATCAAGTTTCCGCAGCGCTTCGTTCATACCCATGCGGTCGATCTCAACCCCGATGAAGCCGAACTTTATCGCGAACTTACCGATTTTATCCGCAAAAGATATTTTACCCTGCCGACTCACAAGAATCCGCGCGGTATCAACCGCCTCACCCTGATTCTGCTGCAGAAACTTATGGGCAGCTCAACCCACGCTCTGGCCAAAGCTCTCGACAAGATGATTGCCAGCAACTTCTACAAGGATGACTTCGATCATTCTCTCAAACGCCTGCTCGATATGGCCCGCAATGTTAAACATTCGAAAAAGGGCCAGGTCATGATGGAAATCGTCAAAAGCCTGAATGAAAAGGTAATTATCTTCACACAGTTCCGTGGCACCCAGGATTATATCGTGAAGATGCTCGAAGACGAAGGTTATTCTGTAGCTGTTTTCAATGGTCAGATGTCACAGGTCGATAAAGACCGCTGCATCGAAGAATTCCGCCGCGACAAACAGATTCTCGTTTCGACCGAGTCGGGCGGTGAAGGCCGCAACCTTCAGTTCTGCAAGGTTCTGATAAACTTCGACCTGCCCTGGAATCCGATGAGAATCGAACAGCGCATAGGTCGTATTCACCGCCTTGGCCAGAACGATGACGTTCATATCATCAATCTCAGCGCCCGCGACACAATTGAGTCATACGTTCTTGAGCTTCTCGACAAGAAGATCAATCTCTTCAGACTGATAATCGGCGAACTCGAAATGATTCTCGGCAATATGCACTCCAAACGCACTCTTGAACAGATCATCATCGATATTGTCACGATGTCACCGAACCAGGATGCCATGAAGCGCAAGTTCAAGACTCTCGGCAACAAGCTCGAAAAAGCCCTGCAGACACACAACGATATTACCAGAGCCCAGGAGGAAATTTTCAATGGTGAATAAGATTCAGGAACTCGTATTTTCTTTCATGGACATGGTCAATATCAATCGCAGCGAAGTTGAAGCCGGTATCTGGATGGCAAAGATTCCCGCTGCAGAGCAGGCCTTTTTTAACGGTTTTGAAACCCTGAAATTCACCTTTGACCGTGAGAAAGCCGAGCTTCATCGCGATCTGGAACTGATCTGCGAAGGTTCATTCTTGCTGAGAAAAATTATCGAGCGACTGGCTGAACTTCCAAGAGTCAGCCGTCTTTTCTCTCTCAAGGCGCCGGCCGTTCCCCCACAGGGCCCGTCACATGAGCTGCGGGTTGTGTCAGATAACATCTATTATCGCCCAAGAGTCGTCTTCAACTTCAAGGTTCAATTCGACTGCGATCAGCGGCGCGAAAAGCTGTTCTCTGTTGTCGCTGATACCGCTTCTGAAGTTCTCGGAGTCGAAGATGGGCTCTATAGCATCGATATGACCGAATATTCTGAAGCTCCACAGGCTGGCCTGAAAATAAGTGAATCCAATACCGACATTCTGCGTTTATATCTGCAGGCATGCCAGAAACTTGAAGATTCACTTGTCGACGACATTGCTGAGCTTCAGGAATGGGGCAACGAGCAGTGCCAGGAAAATCTGAAAGTTTTTGAAGCATATCTTGATGAACAGAAGCATGAACTGTTAAAAAAGAAAGAGAACGTAAGTTTTCATCTTTATTTCTTCCAGAAGGAAGAAGAGATCGACCGGCTCATTGACAATCTTGAAGAAGAACGCAAGCGCAAGCTTTCAGAACTGAAAGACAAGTTTTCGGTTCGCGTTAAAATTGGCCTGGTGAATTCGGTGGTTCTCTATACTCCCACCGTTGGTGTCGCCTCGCACAAGCCGCGCAAAGCCTCTGACAGATTGGTTATGATGCCTGCCTTTGCTTCTTCTCAGGGATGCGAAACCCGGTCGGCTATTCAGTAAAGCCGGAGGCCGAAAATGTTTTTTAAACAGATTCTGATTGGTTTCATGATTCTCGGGGTTCTTGGTTACCTGTTCGGTGACCACGTTTTCTACTATCAGGGCAACCTGATGATGCGCTGGCAATACCCTATGCCGGCCTATGAAGCCTATGAACGAATCGTTCGCTATTATCCTGACAGTAGATACGCCAAAGAAGCGAGATTGATGATGACGGCGCTGCGTGAGCGAAGTTCTGACCTGAATCGATATCTCGAAAAAAAGGAAAAGGAAATTAAAAAGATTCAGGATGACCGCCAGAAAAAGCAGTCTTTCCATTAAGCATTTATTTGACATGCAATTATTTCAGGTGAATTTGTAATATTTCGAATTCCCGCCAGCTTTAAAAATATCTGGCGGGAATTTCCGTTTTAACAGGTGGAAAAATGACTGAATCTGAACAGGAACTTCTCACTCCACGGCAACGATGGCTTCATAACATAATCTACGAGGCCGACACCTTTGCCGGCAAATGCTTTGACGTCTGTCTTATTTTTATGATTCTTTTGAGCACGGTTGCCGTAATGCTTGATTCGATCAGAAATGTTCGTGAAGCCTGGGGTGGGGTTCTAAACGGGCTCGACTGGTTTATTACCATTGTTTTTACGGTCGAATACTGTCTGCGCCTGTATGCTGTCAGCCGTCCGATAAACTACATGACCAGTTTTTACGGGGTTGTCGATCTTGTATCCGTTCTTCCAAGCTATCTTAGCCTCATTGTCCCTGGTGCTCATTATTTTTCGGTTATCAGAATCTTCCGTGTTCTGCGCATTTTCAGAATTCTCAAGCTGGCCCAGTATCTTTCTGCTGCTGACGAACTTGCTTCTGCCCTGATTGCAAGCCGGCAGCGAATAACCGTGTTTATTCTCGGTGTCATGACTCTGGTTGTGTTCATTGGCTCGGCGATGTATGTGATCGAGGGTGAAGAAAACGGCTTTACCAGTATCCCGGTCAGCATTTACTGGGCCGTGGTAACGCTCACTACGGTTGGCTACGGCGATATCTCTCCAAAAACCGCTCTCGGGCAGGCTTTTTCGGTTCTGATAATGATTCTGGGCTATGGCATTATTGCTATCCCGACCGGTATTGTCACAGCCGAACTGGCAGCAGGGAAAAGGGCCGAACCGACCTCTCAGGCCTGCCCGGTCTGCTGTGCCGAAGGGCATGATCATGATGCGGTTTATTGTAAATACTGTTCCAGCAAGCTGAACTAGTCATCGGTCACATTTTTTTGTTTTATCTTGGCCTGAGGTTGTGCTAATAATAGTGCAGCTCAACCTCAGAGGAATCCCGATGAAAAAACTGTATTACCGCTATTTGTCAGTTTTTCTTTTGCTGCTGGGTTCAGCCTGGCCTGTCATGGCAGATAAGCTCTGCCCGGTCTGCCGACAGAATTTTGAAGACAAAGTCAACTTCTGCCCGGTCGATGGGGCTAAACTCGAAAACGCTTCTGGCAGCGCGACCGTTACTCTTGAATTAAAAACCGGCCCGGCTGATGCGAGCATCAGGGTCAACGGCCTACCGTCAGAAGTAAAATCGCTTAAGATCGAAGATCAAACCGAATATCAGATAGAAATTGCTTCTGAAGGGTACAAGCCGGCACTTATCGGGTTCAAAAATAACGCTGGCAGAATAACTCTATCAATGAGTCTTTGCCCGCTGAGCCCTGAAGAACAGAGAGCTGCCAAAATGGCCAATCTTGCCGGCAGCCGTGATCATGACATGGTCGAAGTCAAGTCCGGAGTCTACACTCTTGGCAGTGAGCGCGGCAATCATGATGAAAAGCCCCTGCGCAAGGTTGAAACTGCCGGTTTCTGGATCGACCGCTACGAAGTCACCTGTGCTCAGTATCAGCGCTTTCTTGAAGATGTTCGCAAGCACGGGCATAAATGGTGTCACCCATCAGAAGCTCCCCATAAAGACCACACTCCATATCATACCTATGCCTGGGCACTCAAATTCAGCTGGGTTGGTGGCCAGCCGCCGCGCGGCATGGGCGATTTTCCGGTTGTTCTTGTCGACTGGTATGATGCCTGGGCCTATGCCAGTTGGGCGGGAAAACGTCTGCCGACCGAAAACGAGTGGGAAATTGCCGCGCGAAGCTCAGATGGTCGAGAATACCCATGGGGTAACACTTTTTCCGATGACCGCTGCAATGTCGGCGACCAGCCGGTAGAAGTCGGCGTTTTTACAACCGGCGCGTCACCATGGGGCGTTCATGACCTGGCGGGTAATGTTGCAGAATGGACTGCTACAGCCTATGAACCCAGAGCCATTGATTCCCGGCCATTTTCGGGTAAGTTCGGGCAGCCGGTAATCAGAGGCGGTTCCTGGGATGACAACTCAAAAACCTGCCGCTCGGCTGCCCGCGACGTCAGAAGATCACCGGTTTATCGCAGCACCACCGTCGGTTTTCGCTGTGTCGCTGACCATGACCCATCACATCTGCAGCAGGGTAAAATAAAATAATTCTAGAATAAACAAAGCCCCCGGTCGGTTGAATACCGCCGGGGGCTTTTGTTTAAAATCACTTCTTGATGCAGTCCATGGTGTCTTGAGCAATTACCAGTTCTTCGTTGGTCGGAATGACAAGAACCTTAACCTTTGAGTCGGGCGTAGTAATGTCGCCTTCTGCGCCCCTCCAGGTAACTTCGTTCTTTTCGAGATCGAGTTTGACTCCGAGCCAGTCCATTTCACGGTGAACGATGCTTCTGACGATCGGGCTGTTTTCGCCGACGCCGGCGGTCCAGACGATTGCATCGACACCGTTGAGAACAGCTATATAGGATCCGATGTATTTTTTGATGCGGTGCGAATATACGTCAAGCGCCAGATTGGCCCGTTCACTTTTCTTTGGCCAGTCTTCTTCAAGATCACGCAGGTCGCTGGAGATCTGGCTGATACCCAGGACGCCAGAATGCTTGTTCAGCAGGTTGTCCATTTCAGAGATGGTAAGTTCGTATTCCTTCATTATATGAAGAATCAGTGCCGGATCCATGTCGCCACAGCGGGTGCCCATTACCAGGCCTTCGAGAGGAGTGTGACCCATAGAGGTGTCCACCGATTTGCCCTTGTTAATGGCACATACAGAGCCGCCATTCCCGAGGTGAACGGTGATCAGCTTCAGTTCGTTAAGCGGTTTGCCAAGCAACTGAGCAGCACGTGCCGCAACATAACGATGGCTGGTTCCGTGAAAGCCGTAGCGTCTGATGCGGTGTTTTTCGTAAAACATGTATGGCAGCGCATAAATATAGGCCTCGGCCGGCATGGTCTGATGGAAAGCTGTGTCGAAAACGGCAACCTGCTTAACTTTTGGCAGAATTTCTTCTACGGCTCCAACGCCTTTGAGATTGGGCGGGTTGTGCAGAGGAGCAAAAACGATGCAGTCTCTGATGGCGTTTTTGACTTCTTCGGTGATGAGCACGCTTGAAGAAAATTTGTCGCCGCCGTGAACGATACGGTGCCCGACGGCGCCGAGTTCTTCAAGGCTTTTCAGAACAGCTTCTTCGCCAGTGGTCAGCAGTTCGAATATTTTCTGAATGCCGATTTTGTGGTCAAGAATGTCAGCTTCATAGACCTTTTTCTTGCCGTCATCGCCCTTGCGATAGTCGATGGTCGAACCGGCCATGCCGACGCGCTGTACCAGACCTTTGGCCATAACAGTAGTGGTAGTCATGTCGAACAGCTGATATTTGATTGATGATGAACCGCAGTTTAATACGAGTACTTTCATTCTGTTTTCTCCCTGTTACTGATGGTTGGCCTGTGAAAGCTGTTCAGCCTTCAGGCCGCTGTCTGAGAGACGCAAACCATCGTTGCCGTAGCGATAGAAACCCTTGCCGGTTTTGATACCCTTATAACCGGCGCGCACCAGCTTCTTCAGAAGCTTAGCCGGAAGATAGCTCTGGTCAAAGGTTTCTTTGTAGAGATTTTCGAGGTAGAAGACGACAGTATCAACGCCAATTTTGTCAGCCAGCGCGAGAGGTCCGGCATTGAGGCCGAACCCGAGTTTCATGGCGCTGTCGATCTGTTCGCATGAGGCGATTCCTTCTTCAAGCACTTTAACGGCCTGATTGATCATCGGCAGAATTATGCGGGTTGTTATGAAGCCGGGGCAGTCGTAAACGCTGACCACATTTTTGTTGATCATTTTGGCGAAACGAACGGCGGCTTCGAAAGTTTCTTCGCTGGTTTTCAGCCCGCGTGAAATTTCAACGAGCGGAACCTTTGGGATCGGACTTTGGAAGTGCATTGCAATAGTGCGTTCCGGATATTTGCATTCAGAAGCGATTTCGGTAATCGAAATGGTTGCTGAGTTAGAAGCGATAATTGTCGCAGGCTTGCAGGTCGCGTCAAGTTCCTTGAACAGCTGGCGCTTGACTTCAAGGGTTTCTTTAAGGGTTTCGATAACCATCCAGCCTTTGGCTGCTTCGCGGATGTCGGTCGAGCCTTTTATGCGGCTCATGATAGCGCGTTTTTCGCCAGAGGTGAGGCCCCAGCGGGCAATTTCTGCATCGAGAGATGCTTCGACTTTCTGAAGGCCCTTTTTAAGCTTCTCTTCAGAATGGTCAATAAGAATAACTTCACACCCGGCGGTAGCTACTGCCTGGACCAGCTCCTGGCCCATCGTGGCTGCGCCATAAATCACGACTGTCTTCTGGCTCATCTAAATTGTCTCCCGGAAAAATATGACTTTCAAGACCCATGTGGTGTTAAAACAAGCAAGACTACCAGTCTGTAGCGACCCTGTCAAGTTTTGTGTGAGGATTCAGAAAACGAAAAAGCCCCAGGCCAGAGGCCTGGGGCTTTTGTAGCGTGAGCGAGGTCAGTCGTTGTGAATCTGGCGGAAGCGGTTTTTAACACTTTGTACGGCCCGCACTCTGGCTTTGGTGACGATAGTGCGGTTCGGGTCTCTGAGAGTATTGGTGCCGCAGTGAATTTCGCCCATCGAGGTGTGATAGGGTGTGTCGTCAACAAAGTGTACCTTGTTGCCCTGGGCTTTCAGCCTTGCTTCAATAGCTTTGTCGAAGCCAGGAATATGGGTGGCTGGAACGATGAGGTGATCTCTGACAACCAGAAGGTTAACGACGCCGGGCAGAAAAGCATGACAGCCGCGGGGGTTGGTTGTACCGGAGCCTTCGAACAGTGAGGGCCAGGCAACTTCTTCAAAATTGCGTTCTTCACCGGTGGTTCTGGTGATGTATTCTTTAAGTTTGCCGACGTTTTCTTCGATAATGTCGTTGATGGCATAATTGAGGGCAATGAAGTCGCCTTCAGCAGTGCCGCGGCCGGCATTCGGGTCTTTCATCTGAGCGTTGAGAACGGCTTTGACTTTGAGCAGAAAGTTTCGGTCGTAGCTGCTGATCTTTGCCAGTTCAGAATCGGGGGCATTTTTGATCAGGTCGAGCGCATAGGCGGTGTCGGCTCTGACGATAGAATAACCACCCGGTGCCCAGGCAGTCGGAATGAAGCCGAGGTATTCGTCGATGTGACCAACCTGCAGCCATTTTGTTGCGCCGATGAACATGCGGTCTTTATAGCCGTTGGCTTCGAAAAACTTGCGGCAGGGCTCGGTAATGGTGTCACCGACTACGAGAATGTCGTCAAACGGAGTAACTTCGAGGTTTCCGCCGTAATCACCGTGATCCTGGGCGTTTGAGGGGTTTTTGTAATAAACCATATCCCACATCTGGGCAAGAACGCCAGGCAGACGGCCGAGGCCGCGGCCGCGATTAGAATCGAAAACGGCCGGAACCAGCTTGCCATTTTTCAGAACGGCAGAGCAGAGTTCCATGCAGTCCTGCATCCAGATGTCGCTTGAATTGAATTTGGGGTTAACTTCGACGTATTTATTTGCATCTTCGGCTGAAATGCCGCTGCCAGAAATCGGGTCGCCGCCGCCAGATATAATATGAAGCTTGATTAAATCATTGCCACTGAGCTGTTCGGTGACGTTGATTTTCTTGATTACATCAAAAAGATCTTTTACAAATTTCTGATTGCCATAACCAGAAACCACAAGCACTTTGCTGGGAATATTGTTATTGTTGTTGAACTTGAGTCTGCTGATTTCACTCATTGGCGGAGCGGCAGAAAGATCAAGGGTACAACTGCCCAGAAAAGCAGCGAGAGACATTGCACAAAGCGATTTAACCAGTTTCTTCATACTTCCTCCTCGGGTGCACGCGATGCAGTATTTTGCAATTATATCATCTGAAATTCGAATTTCAAAGGGGGGTACAAAATTCTTTCAGGGGGCCTGCCAGACGATAGCTTCTTCTTTCTGAAGAATTGTCAGAGCCTGAAGCAGGAGCTGCCGAGCCCGTTCGCGTGAAATATCAAGCTTTCTGCCGATATCTGCGAGAGACAGTTCTTCGTCATTGAAACCATAAAAACTTTCGACAACAAATCGAAGACGTTCTGGCAGTCTGGCAAGCGCCTCTTTTACCGCTTCATTTTTCATTTTTTCAAGGGCGGCTTCTTCGGGGCTAAGATTTTTTTTATCTTCCAGATAGTATTCCATGCCTTCAGCGCTGTCTGAATCGCTGTCGGTGCTCGCATGGATCGAAACCGGTGTCTGGGTTATGCTGAGAACATTGAGAATTTTTTCCCTCTCCATGCCGAGAGTTTGCGAGAGCTCGCTGATCGACGGAGATCTGAAAAACTGGCTTTCGAATTCTTGAATATGCCTGCGTATTTTGTGGGCAACGGTCAGCAGGTGATGGGGAATTTTGATGGTTGTACCCTGATTTGCTACCGCCTTCTGCATGTAATATCTGATCCAGTAGGCGGCGTAGGTCGAAAAACGGTACCCGAGTGTGTAGTCAAATTTTGCGATGGCTTTTATCAGTCCGATGTTTCCTTCCTGTATCAGGTCCATTATCGGGATACTGCCGCCTGAGAATTTTTTGGCAACCCTGGTCACCAGTTTAAGATTTGCCATCAGAAACAATTCAGAAGCCTCGCGGTCACCCGCGATTTTTTGCGCCAGCTTGAATTCTTCGTCTCGCGAAAGGGGCTTTTTGGAAAGTTCAGACAGATACATTTCGACGAGACTGTTGCGTTTTACGCGGTCAGCAGCAGCCAGATTCAGCTTCTTTTTTTCAATGATATCTGCAAACAGGCTTTCATCGAGCAGGCCAATATCCCAGCCGCGCTTATAAAAGCATTCTTCACAGGTGCGGTCGGTGCAGGTCATTTTTTGCTTTTCTTCAGGGCTGCGTCGCTTGAAAAACTGAAAGCATTGAATTATCTGCTGGGCTCTGACAATACAGTTCGGATTCGGGCAGTAGATCAGTTCGTGGCAGAACCGCATTCCGGGCTGACCAATCTGCTCATTTGGAACCGCAAAGACCACATCGCCGGCATGCCTGTCTTTTTCTTCTTCTACTTTTGGCTCCGAAATAAATTCCGGCTCAATATCCGGGCTTCCCTCAGGTTTTTCATGGGGGGGCTCAATGGATTCACGTGACTCGTCAGATGGCTGTTGCTTTTCCCCTTCTTCATCCTCTTTTTTTTCTTCTCCCGGTTCGATACCCTTTTCTTCTTTAAGCTCAGGAAGGAGGCTCTCTGGCGTCGGGTCAGGTATTTCCGGGAACATGGTTTCGTCAATCAGGCCTATTTCCCAGCCCAGGCGGTAGTTGCAACGATCGCAGGGTGCAAACGGGCAGTCTTCAGGGGTTACCTCTCTTTTATTGGCTGCCTCAAGATACTGCCAGCAGCGCATAATCTGGCGGCGCTGCACCGGGCAGTCATATTTTGTGCATCTGTGGGCTTCAAAGCAATACATCAGGTTTTTTCAGGCGATTCCCCCGGCAATAGCCAGATCCCCGCAAAAATAAGGGCCGCACCAATCAGGCCCCCGGTTGAAAGACTCTCTCCAAGCCACAGCCAACCGACAATTACGCCCCCGACGGGCTGTGCATAAAGGGTTACTGCCATGACACCGGCTTCAGTGTGTCTGAGAATTATGTTCCAGATAACGTAACAGATGGCGTTACAGATCACGCCAAGAAACATTATCGCAAGAATCGCCTCTCTTGTAAATGCAAGCGGCCAGAGTTGCGAAAGCTCCATGACCGAAATTGGCGCCAGCAGCAGAGCCCCGATGATAAAGCTGTAAGATGTGGCGCGCATGGCACCGAGTCGCTGTGCTACCGGCTTCATCAGAATTGAATAGAGCGCAGTGGTAAAAATCGACAGAACTACCAGAATGTCGCCAAGAAAACCGCCAGATGAATACAATTCTCTGAACAGTTGTCCGACTGATTTATTGTCGAGAAGCAGCATCGCCGCCCCGATTATGGAAATGGCGGTCGCTGCCATGGTGCGCTTCTGCAGGATTTCCTTGAGCATCAGGGCCGCCAGCACTATCGTGAAGACCGGCTCAAGCGATGCGGCAATCGCTGTTTTTGTAGACGTGGTCATTTGCAGCCCAAGGTTGAGCAGGGCATTAGAAATGGCCAGCCCGAGAGAGCCAATTACGAAAAGATCCTTCCAGTCTTTTGTCGTCAACCGTGAATGGCGCTCGCGTGAAGGAAGAATTAAAAGAAAAAAGCCTCCAATGAAAAATCTCATGCAGGCGAGCGTAGAAGGGGGGACAACATCGAGGGCGTATTTGGCAACGGCGTAAGATGCCCCCCAGGCCAGGTTGATCGAAAGAAGAACCGCGATGCTGAAAAGCGGTGAATAGATTCGGTGATGGTGGTCTGAATGAGAGTTGCTCACAGGTGTTTCCCTTATTGTGGCTGAATTGTGACTGCCTGTTCTTCTTCGGTGATTTTGAGAAAAATCGCTTCAAGGTCGTTGCCCGGAAGGCTTGCCTTCTGCTGCAGCTCATCAAGGTTGCCCAGGGCAACGATATCGCCGTTACGGATAATTGCGATTCTGTCACAGAGATCTTCGGCTACAGAGAGGGTATGAGTGGTAAGAAAGACGGTTTTGCCCTCATTGGCAAGCCTGCGGAAATAGTCTTTTGCCAGTTTGACGCTGCGCGGGTCAAGGCCGACGGTGGGCTCGTCGACGACAAAAATTTCGGGGTCATGCAGAATTGCCGCACTCATGGCAACTTTCTGTTTCATGCCGTGCGAAAAGCTTTCGATCAACTCGTGGCGGCGATCCCAGAGATGAAAAAGCTTCAGCATTTCTTCACCCTTTTCAATGATCCGCGCTGGTTTGACGTTATAAAGACCGCCCATAAAATCGAAATATTCGAGCGGCGTCAGTTTCTCATAAAGATATGGCCGGTCTGGAACATAGCCGAGCAGAGCCTTTGCCTGATCGGGTTGGGCATAAAGATCGAAGGGGCCGACAAAAACCTTGCCGGCTGTGGGCTTGATGATGCCGGTGAGAATTCTTATCAGAGTGGTTTTGCCCGCACCGTTTGGCCCGAGAAAACCGAAGAGCTCGCCTTTGTGGATATCCAGGTTGACACCCTTGAGGGCGGTAAAATCGCCGTAGCGTTTTTTTATGTCGGCAAACCTGATCATTACATCATTCTGGTTCATAATTTTCGATTGTTTCCAAGCCTTTCTGGAAGGGCAGATACACCCAGGCCGCAGTGCAGACAATCAGCAGAAAAGCGCTGATGCCAAGAAAAACGTATGGTGAGCCACCCCGCATCATGTAAAAGCGGCTGTGAAAAAATCGATACATCGGGTAGGTCTCAAGAGCCAGCAGATTGATGACATAGAGACCTGAAAGGATCATGTAGATGAAACCACCGTATGAACCGGCTATTTTCAGCGGTGAATCGGCGGCAAAGTCGGCGTAAATAGCTCCAACGCCGATGGCCAGCGAGGTAATGACAGTGGTGATCATTATGACATTGATAAAACTCAACCAGAACAGGGCCGGGTGTGAAACCTGAAAAACCGAGTTGGTGACGACACAGAGAATGATGCCAAGCAGCAGCATTGGTACAAGATAAACTATCAGTTTGATTGTCAGTATTCGTCTTGGGTTGACCGGCGAGGATTTGACCGCCCAGAAAGCCCGGCCTTCCATGCTGATTGACGGAAAAACGAAACGCATGCCGATCGACGCAATGATAAAGCCAATGAATGGCCCATTGAGAAAGACAAGGGTGTCATTCAGTTCGCCACTGTAAAGGGTCGGAATATCTTTCAGCGGCAATATCGAAAGATTGTAGCCGTAGACAAAGACGATGGCGGTCATCATGAAAATCTGCGAAAAGATTGCCGGGTCGCGCATGAAGGTTGTGATTTCCTTGCCGGCAATGACTCTGAACTCAGGGCTGAAAAAGCGAAATGGCCAGATGATTACCCTTCTCAGCCATTCGAGGCTTAAAACCTGATTGTCCACAGCTTCCATAGAGCGCTGCCAGCTGGTACGGTAGAATTGCACCGCAAAGTAATTAACCAGAAAAAAGCCGGCAATCGATGCGAGAAAGAGAGGCATAAACTGCCTTAAGGCTTCATCTGTAGAGTTGCGGAAAAGCGACATGGTTGCCTGGTGCAGCCACGATGACGGTGAATACTGCAGCAGCGGCAGCTGAAGACTGAGAAGATACTGCGAAACATCTTTGAAATAGCTTGGATTGAGAAGTTTTTCGGCCTCGAGTGATCTTAAAAAGAAGATCAGGGCGGTTAATACGATGATTGACAGGAACTGAAAAACCTTTTTCATCTGTCGAACCGGGAAAAAAGCTGCCAGAAGCAGCGAAGCAAAGGCCCCTGCCAGGTTGGGCAGCATGACGAAAGCCGCAAGAAATACCGGAAAAATGAAATAGGCCTGCCATTCTGCCTTAAGGGCGGTGGCAAAGGCCAGAAGAGCCGGCATGAAAAAGATGACCACCATCCAGGTGCTTTCGGCTGAAAGCAGAATGAATCTGGATCGGAAGATCATGCCTACCGGAGTTGGCGACGACATCAATACTGTCAGTTCTTCATTGAGAAAAAGGCTGGACAGAGCCGCGATTATGCTGCTGAAAAGAATCATGAAGAACAGCGTCATAAACAGCATTTCAAGGAGTTTCGAAACAAGAAGTCCGCCGACAATTGGGCCAAGTGTTTCACCCAGCATCGGGGCCCGTCCGACATAATCGAGAAATCGGTAAAGGCCATAATAAATGGTGAAGGCCAGCAGCAGTGAGCCAACTCCAAGTGCCCAGAGCACCTTGCGGTTGCGTACAGAGAAAACACGGCGCAACTTTTTAAGGGCCGGCGTGACCAGGGTTAAAGAGTTCATTTACCAGACAAGGGGGTGCCAGTCAGGGCCTGAGGGGTCGAAAGGGGCAAATTCGTAACAACCGCTTTTTTTGACAATGAGTCCGGATTTTTCTGCCCGTGTAATCAGGGCGCTGTCTTTGCCGCGACAGATTGATTCATGCAGTTTTTCGAGTTCTTCGGCGGTAGCACTGCCGTTGAAAACATTCTGACCGACTATCAGATGCCGGGCCTGCCAGACCAGACTGGCATGAATCTGCGCAATTACCCGGTCATGGTCGAAAGCCATCTCGGGCAGTTTCCCGATATCGAACCAGCACGCTTCGGCGGCATCGTCGTCGCCGCATGGCGCAAAGTCGGTGTCGCGGACCATGCAGCCAAAAACCATGGTTATGGTTCGGCCACGCGGGTCCCGGCCGGGTTCGCCACAGGTAAAAAGCGGCTTGAGAGGCAGTTTCTCGAGACCGGTTTCTTCTTTAAGTTCGCGTGCAGCTCCGGTGCATGGTGTTTCATCCATTTCAAGAAAACCGCCCGGAAGAGCCCATCGGCCGGAAAAAGGCTCGCGGCCTCTTTTAATCAGCAGAATTTCTGGTGTGGTCAGATCAGGAACGCGTATTATTGCCGCATCGAGGGTGACAGAGGGGCGAGGGTATTCATAGGTGAAAGGCATTGGTTAATCCAGTATGGCACGCAGGTGGCGTTCAAGCCCTGACTTGTCAATCAGACCACAGAAGCGTTCTTCGCCGCATTCGATGGTTGGCAGCATTCTGACGCGTTCATGGCCCCAGAGCATGGTGAGTTCATTGGCTCTGGCTTCGGTTTTCGGGTCGTCGAGGGCGCCTGCGAGAATCGATGAATCGAGACCTTCCGATTGCAGGTGCAACCGCAGCGAGGTCGGAATAGAAATATCGACGCGCGCGCAAAAGAAGCCTCTGAAAATACTGGTAATGTAGTCTTCGGCATTCAGCGGGCCATAGGCCTCAATGGCTCGGGTAGCCGGAATATCGTTGACATACCGCTCCGGGCGGCTGATCTTGAGGCCAACTGCAGCCGCATCGGCAATGATACGGTTCCAGCGCTGCTCACTCCATATTTCTCTGAAATGGTATTTGGTGTTGCCGGGTGGATTCAGGCCGATCTCGATGGGTTGCAGCGTAAGCCGGCTCTGCTTGAGAAGCGCACGCAACAGCTCCCAGGCAATATATGAATACGGGCACTGAAAGCTGAAATAAAATTTGATGTCAGGATTATTGAATGTGATGTTCATCACCACAAATATAACAGCAAAATCTCAGCTTTTCAATTGCCCCCGTCAGTCTTCGGCGGTTATGTTGAAAAAGGGGAAGACGATTTCGCAATCGAGCTTGTGTCTGATGCGGTCGAGCATCTGAATCGGACGCCCGAAAAGCAGTCTGGCCACGCCATTGATTCTGACCTCTGAATACTGGCTGAAGTCGACTGAAGAAATTTTTCTGAATTCGTCGTCGCCGGTGATCATTGTGCCACGGTGAACCACCATCGAAAACTGTTCCGGCTTCCTGCTGATGAAATTTTCGAAGGGGTCGACGTCTTCGATGTCCTCAAAAACCACAAAATCAGCGCGCTTGCCGGGGGTGAGCGTACCGGTCTGCTTTTCAAGACCAAAAGCTCTGGCGGCATTCAAGGTCGTCATCTCGACAAGATCTTTTGCCGAAATCATGCCTTCAAGTTCATTGCGCGAAAATTCGCGGGCCTTTTTAAGTTCGCCGAGAAGGTGGGTCGAGCCGGTAACTGAACTGTCGGTGCCCAGGGTCAGCGGAATACCAAGCTCAACAACTCTTCTTATATCAGGCTGTCTGCCGAAGATATTCTGCGAAGAAGTTGGCAGCCAGACAAGGGTGCAGCCTCTGCTGGCAATAAGCTGCAGGTCGGCATCCTGAAGGTGGGTGCCGTTGACCAGAATCGTGTTGCGGTCGAGAACTCCAAGCCGATTGAGGGTTTCGATTTCTTCGGTAATCTCTTTGCTGGTGCCTTCACCGATGTGAATAATGAAGGGCAGAATTCCACGCGCCTGATTGAACTGTTCCTGAATATTACGGCCCCATGAAAGCTGATGATTCGACGCTGAATGCACAAGATAAAAATGCTCGAGCAGTGTGACAAGCTCATGCCGGGCAAAGGTGCCCGAAACCTCGGCCGGGAAATGGTCGACAACAGTGGTTACTCCCGACAGAACATTTTTGTACATTCCGACAATGTAAAGGTCGGTTACCGACAGCTTCTGCAGCAGCTTGTATTCTGCGGTAGCGCGCATGCTGCGATCCCAGTCATACCAGTTCTCGACCGGAGTTTCGCCAATCCCTTTCCAGCAGGTGTCGATCAGGTGGTCGTGAGAGTTAATCAATCCCGGAAAAACGATCTTGCCCTCGAGGTCGATTTCGCAGTCTACAGGCTTAAGAGGCTTCTGATCGGGTGCCAGTATATCGTAGACAATGTCATCCTGAACCAGAACGCTGGCTGGCTCAAGAGAGAAATCAGGCTTGAGAACCAGGCCGTTGGCAAAAAGCTTGAACATAGTTGCTTCCTTCTAAAGTCTGCCGAACTGAGGAGTTTCCTGCTGGATTTCCTTGAGAAACAGTTCCCAGCTTTTGTCGGCAAAGGCCATGCTGACAAAGTGCCTGCCAATTTCTTCGAGATACTGCAGAAAGGTTATTCGCTGCAGATCCGGCTTCAGCGTTCGCACCCGCGCGAATGAGCGATAAAACTCATCGGTGTTGGTCAGATTCAGAGCAGCGCAGGTGTGCCCGAAGAGGGCCTCAATATCAAAATTTTTGTCTTTCTCGATCGGCAGAATCTGCGAACCGAGAAGAGTGCCAACCATCTCACCCCTTAATTCAAGAGGCACTGCGAAAATGAGAAAGCCGGCATAGCAGACGTTGACGAATGGTGTCTTGCGCCGCAGCAGGCGGTCTTCGATGTTGCGGTAGGTCTTGCGGCACCTTTGCCGGCCACGCTCTGTGCCTCTGATGATGCTGCACGGGCCATAAAAATAGTCGGTTTTGCAGACTACCTCGCCGGTAGTCGACCGCAATGACAGGGCCACACCGAGAAAACGCTCGAGCTTTTTCAGAATCTCGGGTATGTGTCCGTGCGCGAAGTGTACTGTTGAATTAACATTCTTCTGACCGGCACCTGTCATTGCGTTTTCCTTTCTCTGCCAGAGCTTCAGGCTCCGGCGTTCATGCCCTGCCTGGCGGCAGCTTTCTGCCAGAGAGCGACGCCGAGCAGGAGAGAATTGAACTTGGTTGCATTGTCGTCGGCTCTTGAAGTAAGAACTACCGGGCATCGGGCTCCGTAAAGCAGGCCACCCATCGGCGCTTTCACATAATACTGCAGCGATTTGTAAAAGGCATTGCCGGTATCGAGGCGCGGCACCACAAAAATGTCGGCATTGCCCTGAATCCGGCCCTTGTATTTTTTGATGCGGGCAGAATCCTCACTGACAGCCAGATCAAAGGAAATGGGCCCCTCGACCGTCATATCACCGCGACCGGCGAGAGAGCTGGCCACTTTTTCTGCCAGCTGCGTCGAAGGCATTTTCTCTGAAACCTTTTCGTTGGCAGCCAGCAGCGCAACCAGCGGTGAGCGGTTTTCGAAAGTGGCAAAGGCTTCACGGGCATTTTCGATTTCTTTTTCAAGAGTGTCTGCATCAGGCGCAATACACATGGCGGCGTCGGTGAGAATTTTCAGGCCCTGCCGGTCAGGAAATTCGAAGAAAGTCAGATGCGAAAGAATCGGGTTTTTGCGCAAACCGGTGGTTGAGTTCAATACCGCCTTCAGCAGACTTGAAGTTGCTACCAGCCCCTTCATCAGAATGTCGCAGCGACCCTCGCGCACTTCGGTCACGGCTTTAGCGCAGGCTGTTTTTTCGTCACGCTCATCGATGATGGTTACGCGCTCATGTTGAGCGACATCACCATACATTGCCCTTATCTGTTCGGGGTCGCCAATAAGAGTTGCACTGAGAATACCGGTTTTTATGGCATGGCAGACCGCATAGGCGCACGCGTCATCGTTGGCGAGCGGAATCGCCACCCGGCAGTTCATTTTTTTATCAAGAGTTGCTACCAGTCTGCTGAAAAAATTGTCGCTCATCGTTTTCTCCGTTCTCAGCCGTTCAGGAATGATATTCCCGGGCTTTGGTTTCGTTGCGCAGCACACGCAGGCCACCAAGAGCCAGTGCCGAAAGTTCGTCTTCACCTGGCACCACATGAATGGGGGCGAAGCATTTTACGTATTCGCTGACTTTATCAATCAGAGGTTTGCAGCGGGCACCGCCACCGGTAATGATGATGCGGGTAACTTTGCCCTTGAGAACCGCGACATAAGAACCGATGGTTTTGGCAATCTGATAGCACATTGCGTTGAAAACCTTCGTGTATTCTTCGTCACCGGCAACAACTTTGTTCTCGACATCGAGAAGTGAGCTGGTGCCAAGGTAGTTTACAATGCCGCCCTGGCCGACAAGCATTTTGTTGATTTCCTTCTGGGTATATTTACCCGAGAAGCATAGTTTAACCAGCTCGATAGTCGGCAGACAGCCAGCACGCTCAGGCGTAAACGGGCCTTCGTCAAGCCCGTTGCTCACGTCAATGCAGCGGCCTTTTTCGATGGCAGCAACGCTGATGCCACCACCGAGATGGGCAGCGACAAAATTTTCTTTGCTGACTTCCATGCCGAGGTTAGTGCAGGTCTGCCTGACAACCGCGGTAATGTTGAGTGCATGCCAGACGCTGCGGCGTGGAATTTCTTTCAATCCTGAATATCTGGCTTCTTCCTGTAGCTCGTCGACAATTACCGGGTCGACGATAAACGAAGGCACGCCGAATTCTTTTGTGTAGCTGTAGGCGAGCAGGGCGCCGAGATTGCTGGCGTGTTCACCGTATTTTGAAGACTTGAGGTCGGCGATGATATCTTCGTTGACTTTGTAGGTGCCGCCCGCAAGCGGTTTGAGAAGACCGCCACGGCCGACAACCGCAGCGAGATCCTTTGGCTCAAGTTTCATTTCTTTCAGAAAATCATCCATGGCCGCTCTTCTGAAGCCGTCCTGGTCCATGATGTGGGGGAAACGGGCAATGTCTTCGGCAGAATGATTGAGTTTTTTTTCGGCAACCAGCTCTTCGTTCTCGAAAAGACCCAGTTTGGTAGAGGTCGAACCGGGGTTGATGACGAGAATTCTGAATGTTTCAGACATGGAGAGTTCCTTTCCAGTGTGTTGTTTAATTTTTCCCTGAGAATGTTAGCATCTGCAGGGGGGAGTGTCAACGCTGCTGAACTGGCAGTTCAGATGTTGAAAAAGGTACCGAAAAACGGATTGCTGCTTTTTTCGTCGGCAATCGTTGTTTCTGGCCCATGGCCCGGAAAAACCTGACGGTTACTCAGAGAAAAAATTTTTTCTTTGATGCCTTTGATGAGCTGCTTGCCGTCACCGCCAGGGAAATCTGAACGCCCGACCGAGCCGGCAAAAAGGGTGTCGCCCGAAAAGACCATGCCGTCGAAGATCAGTGCCATGCCACCTGGTGTGTGACCGGCAATGTGAACGAGAGTTCCTTCGTGGGCGCCTGTTCGAAGAGTGTCGCCGTCGTTGAGGAGAACGTCTGCATTGCCGACCTCGACTGCATCGCCGATAAACATCGATAAGTTAAGGTTTGGGCTGGGAAGCATCGCCGCGTCTTCCCCGGATATGGCAACTTTACTGCCCGGAAAATTTTTGCGGAAGAACTCGACTCCCTGAATGTGGTCAGCATGTCCGTGGGTGAGAAAGATTGTCAGGGTCTTGAAATCAAGCTCTCTAAGTCGTTTTAGAATTGTCTGTGAATCTTCTGCCGGGTCAATGAGAATGCCTTCGGAAGAGCCCTTTTCGTAGACCAGATAAGTATTTACTTCGAGCGGACCAAGAATGTAGCGCTCGCAGACAAGGCTGCCGCTGTTGAAATTAACCATGGGTGCCTCTTTTCTTTTAACGATATTCGTCCTTAACCACACCAATATACGGGAGATTGCGCAGATAACCCTTGAAGTCAAGTCCATAGCCCACCACAAATTCGTCTTCGAGCTTGAACCCGCAGTAGTCAACTTTGACGTGCTGCTGCTGGTTCGAGGGTTTGTTACAGAGAACGCAGACTTTGATGTCTGCCGGCTGGCGGTCCTGAAGAATTTTTACGATGTAAGACAGGGTCAGACCTGAATCGATGATGTCTTCGACAATGAGAACATGTTTGCCCTGAATGCTTTCTGAAAGGTCTTTTTCAATTTTTACGATGCCCGAACTGCGGGTCGCATCTCCGTAGCTGGAGACGGCCATGAAATCGAGCTTCTGTGGCAGATCGATCTGTCGGCAAAGGTCAGAGGTGAAAAGGAAAGCACCCTTCAGAATGCAGACCACCACAAGCTCTTTGCCGCGATAATCTGCAGAAATTTCTGCTCCAAGTTCGGCAATGCGCTTCTGAATGCTCTCAGGATCGATCAGAATGTTTTTAATGTGTTTGTCAGTTTTTTGTGGTTTCGACATATTTTTTTGCCCAGTCAATAGTCTTTTTTAGACCTTCTTCAAGGCCAACAACCGGTTCCCAGTTGAGCAGGGTGCGAGCCCTGGTAATGTCTGGCTGTCTGCGTTTCGGGTCATCCTGGGGCAGGGGCTTGAAAACCATCTTTGCTTTGATGCCGGTCAGTTCGATAATTTTTTCGGCAAACTGGCGTATGGTTATTTCGGCCGGATTACCGAGATTGATCGGGTTCTGGTCAGCCTGTTCCATTACGCCCATCATGCCACGCACCAGATCAGATACGTAGCAGAAACTGCGCGTCTGGCTGCCGTCGCCAAAGATCGACAGGTCTTCACCATTGAGAATCTGAGAAATGAAGGCAGGTACGACCCGCCCGTCGTTCAGCCGCATTCGCGGGCCGTAGGTGTTGAAAATTCTGATGATGCGGGTATCGACCTTGTGATAATCGCGGTAGGCAACTACGATCGCTTCGGCAAAGCGTTTCGATTCATCGTAACAGCCACGCGGGCCGACCGGGTTAACATTGCCCCAGTAGGTTTCTTTCTGCGGGTGAATTTCGGGGTCGCCATAGACTTCTGAGGTTGAGGCCAGAAGCAGGCGTGCGCCATGCGCTTTGGCTATGCCCAGCATGTTGTGACTGCCGAGGGCGCCAACTTTCAGTGTCTGAATCGGCAGTTTCTGATAATCTATCGGGCTGGCAGGAGAGGCGAGATGATACAACCGGTCGATTTTTTCAGCAAGATAGATGGGTTTGGTAATGTCGTGTTCGATGACGCAGAGTTTTTCGCCCGGAAGGTGTTCAAGGTTTTTGCGCGAGCCAGTGATGAAATTGTCGATCACAACCACACTATGACCCTGTTTTAATAATTCTTCGGTGAGATGCGAGCCAATAAAACCGGCTCCGCCAGTAACCACTATTCGCATGGTTTTCTCCTGCTGTGAATTGAAAATCAGTTAAGCATCAACTGTTTAAAAGGTCAAGGCGAAATTTGGAACCCGGCGTGACATTTGCCGGTCAAAAAGAATTGAAAGATTTACAGGAGGTAAATGAATGATTCGCAATACCTTTGTCTTGTTAATGATTCTTGTGGTTCTGTCTGGTACTCCGGCTTTGCTTGCCGCTGCCGACGAAGCTGGTCTGAATGCGGCGATGAGCATGCAGAAAGCTTTTGTTGATGTCGCCCGCACCCTCAAACCCAGTGTGGTAAATATCAGAATTGAAAGAACTTCTTCTGGCGGCATCAGCTGGCTGTCGCCGGAAGATGCCCCAGAGGGCAGTGCTGAAGAATTTTTCCGGCAGTTTTTCCGGGGTCAGAAGTTTCAACGCCCACCGGAACAGAAAATTGAGGGTGCCGGCTCGGGCGTTATTATCAGCTCTGATGGCACAATCCTGACCAATAATCATGTGGTAAAAGAGGCCAGCAAGATTGTTGTCAAGCTGCATGACCAGACCGAGCTGCCTGCCGAAATAGTTGGTCAGGATCCGCAGACTGACCTTGCAGTTATCAAGGTTAAGGCTGGCAAAGAGTTACCAGCTGCCCAGTTTGCCAATTCAGACGAAGTCGAAGTTGGGCAGTGGTGTATTGCCGTCGGCAATCCTCTCGGACTTGAACAGACGGTGACTGTCGGTGTGGTCAGTGCTCTTGGCCGCTCCGGTATCGGCGCCACCGCAATTGAAGATTTCATTCAGACTGATGCCAGTATCAACCCGGGTAATTCAGGTGGTCCGCTGGTTGACCTCAAGGGTCGGGTTATCGGTATAAATACTTTGATTTTTACTGCACCTGGCTCTGGCATAGGCTTTGCGATACCTTCAAATATGGCGTCACGCATTTCACAGCAGATTGTCAGCAAGGGTAAGGTTGAGCGCCCCTATCTGGGTATAACCATGCAGGGGGTAACCGAAGAGCTCGCAAGACATTATGACCTCAAAGATCGTGATGGCGCTGTTGTTATGCAGCTTTCAGAAGACAGCCCCGCCTCTAAAGGCGGTCTCAAACCCATGGATATCATCAGAAAAATCGATGGCAAGGCCATGAAAAATACTAACGATGTTCAGAAGAGCATTCTGGGCATGGAAGTTGGAAAGTCTGTCAACATGGAAGTTTTGCGCAACGGCAAAGTCGCTGAATTAAAGATCAAGCTCGAGCAGATGCCTGACTCGTTTGGTCTGAGCCCTCGTGAAATCAGCAAATTGCCCCGGCCGAAACAGGAAGATGAAGGGCTGACCGGCCAGTTGGGCTTCAAAGTGCAGAAAATCACTCCTGAGCTTGCTCGCAGCATGGGCCTCGATGTCAAGAACGGCCTTGCGGTTGCCGGTGTGCGCGAAGCTTCTGCTGCCGAAAAGGGTGGTTTGAAGGCCGGAGATGTCATTGTTCAGGTGAATGGCCAGGAGGTGGCCGATGAAGAAACTCTCGAAAAGTCTCTCAAGGAAGGTGAAGCAAAGAAAAGTTCGGTGGTTCTGGTCAACCGTGCCGGCACCCCGATGTTTCTCGTGATCTCACACACAGACTGAAAAGTTTTTTATAAACCTTTTCTCAGCATGCGGGCGGCTTTCATTACGATTGCCGTCCTTTTTTTTTCCTGGATGAAAGATTCGGGTGACTCATTAAAAATACAGGTTATGCCGATAGGGTTATGGCACGGAATATCTGAGGGAGTCACACATTATCATGCTCAAAGAACTTACGGTTGCGGTCACCCTGACCATTATCTTTTCGATTGGTGTTGGTGTGCTTTTTATCAGAACACTGGTCGAAATGGTCGAACTGTTTTTTAACGGCGAGGTAGAAAAGAAAGACCCGTCGCCAGTAAGAGGCAAAGAAACAAGATAATCAGCGCTCAGTTTTTCAGAGTGCCGTGAATCGAGCAGTTAAAAAGCCTTCTGCCGTCTTTGTAAATTATTGAATACCGCCCGCCGCGTGGGCAGACAGGTGCTTCCTGGAAAGCGCCAATCTTTACGAGTTCTTCGGCATCGAACTTGGTCATGCGCGATCCGGTCTTGCGGTCGTAAAAAAGAACCGCAAGAATAAGTGAACGCATTTTGGCAAAACACTTCAGGCGAAAGTCCTTTTCATATTCTTCAACCTTTTTGAGAGTGTCTGAAAAATCGGCCCTGGCGCGGTTGTAGCTTTTGAAAAGATCGCGATCCTTTCTGGTGTTGATTTTGGTTGTGTCGGCCGCGCCTATTTTCTGTATCAGATCGAGATATGAAGCCTGGAAGTTCTGGTGCTTTTTCTGAAATTCAAGGCGTTCAAGCAGGTTCTTCTTTTCGTCTGAGCCATCGTCAGGGTTAACCGGTCGCGATACGCCGGTCGGGCGTGTGGGCACATAAGGTTCTGCTGGCTGAATGTTTAAGAACAGACTTGCCAGGAAAGACAACACGGCCAGGGCTAAAAAAGCTATCCCCAGCCATTGCAAAGGTATACGAGAAAAAAAATCTTTACTTTTCACATTAGAGGTTCTTATCATAATATCTTTGAAAGTGGCTGTCAATTTTAAGGTGAGCAGGAACAGATTTTAAATGTAAAGAAAATTGTCGAGTTTTTGCGCCTGTGATATAATCGCGACGCATTCAGCTCAGTCGGGAGAAACAAAATGTCGGACGAATCCAAAAAAACGGTCTTCAGAAAAGTCGTTGTGACCGAAGAAATGAAGAAGAAATTCCTGGTAGGTAACACCCCACCATTTCTCGGAAAGCCTTTCGAACTGAATTCCTCTGATGTTTTTACCATTGGCCGTGAAGAAGGCAGAACCCTTATTCTTCCAAGCGAAATGGTATCAAGAATGCATGCCACCATTGAAGTAAAAGAAGGCAAATGTGTTCTGACCGATAAAGACAGTTCTAACGGTACTTTTCTCAACAGCGAGCAGATTCCTGCAAACGCGGGTCATGTGCTTAATCACCGCGATATAGTCAAATTCGATGCTTTTGAGTTTATTTTTATTGATACCGCAGTTGGGGATCTCTGGCAGACCCTTAAGCCCCTTTCCCGCGAAGGTTCGCAGATTGTCTCTTTCTATAGCCCCAAGGGCGGCACCGGTATCAGCACGATAGTCGTTAATCTTGCAAAGATTCTTGCAGAAAAATCAGACAAAAAGGTTGCCGTAGTCGACCTCGATCTGAGATTCGGCGACATTCTGACTTTTGTGGTTGGCAAGCCCGGTCTGACCATTTCTGATCTGATCAAGGAAACAGACATCACACCCGATTGCATTGCCAAATACATGCAGAAGGGCCCCGGTTTCGATTATCTCGCGGCCCCCAAAAAAACAGAATTGGCAGAGCTTGTATCTGCCCAGCACGTGAAAACAATTCTCTGGAGCCTTGAAGCAAAATACGATTTTGTCCTTGTTGACCTTAAAACTGACATCGATGATATAACCATCACCGCCTGGGAACTCTCGAACCTCATCTATCTCGTAGGTCTTCCCGAAATTGGTCATCTGCTTGCAGCCAGAAGAGTTATCGAAATCATGAATACCTTCAAGTTTCCTGAAAGTAAATTCAAGGTGATGATGAATAAATTTGGCCGCGAAGGCACGATTACGACAGCAGAAGAAGTCAGAAGCTTTCTTAAGAAAGATGTTTCGGTTCTTCCATACGCGCCAGATGATGCAGTCCTTACTTCCAATGGCGGCAAGCTCCTGCTCTCAGAAAAACCATCCTCAACGCTCACCCAGGCTATGATTAACCTCAATCGCCAGATTATCGGTGAAGAGCAGGTTGCTGAATCAGGCGGAATTTTCTCGAAACTCAAGTCTATTCTCGGTTTCTAAGGTCGCAACTTGGCAGACTATTCTAATAAACGGGCTGGAAACTATACCATCATCAGAAAACTAGGTGATGGTGGGTTTGCTACCGTCTATCTGGCTCAGCATTCAGTGCTCGAGAAAAAGGCTGCTGTTAAGTTTCTGCTTGAAGACTGGGTTGACGATGTTGACGTGGTCGCCCGCTTTTTTGATGAAGCGAGAACTATGGAACGTCTGCATGATCATCCCAGTATCGTCAAGATCATCGACATTGCCACCGTTGAAAAATGCCGTGAAGAAGGTCTGCCACCTTACTTCATCATGGAATTCATCGATGGCAAATCGCTTGAAGAGTTGATCAAGGGCAGTGAAGGTTTTACGCTTGACGACATCGTCAAAATTATGGTCTGTGCTCTTTCGGCTTTGCAGCATTGTCATGATCAGGGCGTCGTTCACCGCGATATCAAGCCGAGCAATTTCATGATTACTTCGACCGGTGATGTCAAGCTCACAGATTTTGGTATTGCCAAGGCGTGCAAGAACACCAGCAAAACCGGAGAAGGGCTGACACTCGGGTCCACCGACTACATGTCTCCAGAACAGGCACTTGGTAAACGCGATCTCGATTATCGCTCCGATATTTATTCGCTTGGCGTAACCCTCTATCAGCTGGTCTGTGATCGCCTGCCGTTTGTTGGTGACAGCGCCAATGCCATCGCTCTTAAGCACATTCAGGAAAAACCGGTCGCTCCGATAGAAATTAACGATGCCGTTCCGAAACGCCTCAACGATATCATCCTCAGGGCGATGGCCAAAGAGCGCGAGCACAGATTTCAGTCATGTGATGAGATGCTCCAGGCTTTGATAAAGCTTAACGAGCCCGAGGCAGAACAACCAGGCGGCCAGAAAACCGCGACGATCGACCTGACTGAGATGACGCCAGAGCAGGGTGATGATGCCTATGCCGGAGAATATGAGACTTCGTCGGGCACACATCCGACTACCCGTAAATTTGCGCCAAAACCGCCGCAGGCGTTGATAAATACAATAAGAATAGTTCTTATTGTGTCTGCTTTTACTCTGCTTTTTCTTGGAGTTTTCAAGGGTTATTACCACCTGACCCAGGCACACCTGAGACTCGAAAGCTGGCCTGCCGGGGCGATTGTCACAGTTAATAAAGAGATTGTCGGCAGCAGCCCGGTTGATCTTTCTCTGCCGCCGATGGGCTATCTGATTAGTTTTTCCCTGCCTGGTTTTGCCACTTCCACTGTTTATTATGATGTGGTCGCACGCCAGAATCTTGATCTGAACCAGAAGCTTTTTGAGATTGAACCGCCAGCTCTGAAAAACTTTCAGGAAAAGGCAACGGCATTGACGGCTATGTTACGCCGGCTTCCAGATGCTCCCCCGAAAACCAAAAAGGAACAGGGAGCTTACGAAGATGCTCTGACAGCAATTGAAAATGAATGGAAAAAGCTGACTGAGCAGCTTGGTGAATTTTCTGACTACGAAGCTTACAACCGGACATTCCTTGACTTCTGCCTCAAAACCGGTAATCAGAAGCGGGCAGAAGAAGTCTATATGGGCCTTATTCAGAGTAAGCCTTCAGCAATGGTTTTTACCTTTGCCGGCCTGCTTAAAAAACATGAAAAAGACAATAAAGAAGCCTTAAGACTTTACATGGAGGCCTGGAACAAGGATCCGAACAATCGCCTCCTTCTCAACACCCTCGGAGAATTCTTTGTCGACGACCAGAAGCCAGATAAGGCAAAACAATATTATGAGATGTCTCTCTTTCTCTACCCAGAACAGGATGAGGTCAGAAAAAAAATTGCTGAGCTGAAATGACCGGGAGGAATTGTGCGTTACTCAGCTTTCGGTAAAACGCATGTTGGTAAGGTTCGAGACCATAACGAAGACTCGTATTATGTCTCGGAAAATGGTGGTTTCTTCATCGTTTCCGATGGCATGGGCGGGCTTTCTTCGGGTGAAGTGGCCTCGCAGCTGACCCGCGACGTAATCAGCGAGTTCCTTGGCGAGCCTCACGACCCTTCAATTCCGTATGAAAAAGTTTTGCGTGATGCTTTTACGCGGGCCAATCATCGGGTGCGCCGTATGCTTGAAGAGAAGCCAACCTCAAAAGGAATGGGCTGCACCTGTGTTGTTCTGGCTTTTCATGACAATGATTTTTATATTGCCTATGTTGGCGACAGTCGCATTTACCTGTATCGAAATAACGTTCTAAAGCAGATCAGCCGCGATCATTCATATGTCGAAGAGCTGTTTCTCCGGGGGCTGATCACTGCCGAAGAAAAAATCGATCACCCGTATAAAAGCTCGATAACCAGATATATCGGACTTGCTGACAACGTCGAGGTAGATATTACTTCAGGGCCGGTTGCCAATAATGACGTTTTTATTCTCTGCTCTGACGGGCTGACTGGTGAGGTAAACGATGCAGTTATCGCCGAAATTCTCAAAGCGAACCCCGAACCTGGTGATTGCGTTGAACAGCTTGTGCAAAAAGCTCTTGATAACGGTGGCGGTGACAACATTTCAATAATTGCCGTCAAGGTCGAAAAGAAAAAACCTGGCTTTTTTAGAAAACTTTTTAACTGGTAAGCGATTCTGCGCCTGTGCTCGTATGCATCTATCTTTAAATGCTGATAGACCACTAGTCCTTTGTCACATTTGACTATGTAAAATCGACTACCTCTACGTCATCCCCGCGCAAGCGGGGATCTAAGCTTTTGAGAATAAGATTCCCGCCTTCGCGGGAATGACGATAAAATTACAGATTCAATTTTGACGGAGGACTAGATGCCGAAGACTTCTTTCAGAAGCGAGAACATGTTCCAGGTGCCCTTTTCGATTTCTTCGCCGGTAAGGCTGGCGCAAAGTTTTTGCATTGCAAGCAGAATGGCAGTGCCGTCGCTGCTTTTTGACAGCACAAAAGGAGTGCCCTGGTTTACCGATGGCACAACGATGTTGCCTTCGCTCGGAATAAAATGGCTGATTGCATAGCGCAGCGACTTTTCTACCTTTGCCGGTTCAAGTCCCATTGATTTGAAGGCGCGGTTGAGAATGACCTTGATTTTGTCGCGCGGAATTTTCGATCTGATCAACAGGTCGAGCAGCAGTTTGGTATTTTTGATAAAAGTGAGTTCCATGGTCATGACCAGCATGATCAGGCTGCTGCAGTCAAAAATTCTCAGCTCCATTTCGGTCAGCTGATTGTGTGTGTCAATTATGATAAAGTCATAATGAGGTTTGAGCGCTTCAATAATTCTTTCGACCAGGTCCGGCGAGATTGTCTCGGCCAGCTCAGGCAGTGGCGGCGGCAGAAGCACTTTCAGGCCCGAAGAATGCTGGGTAAGCTGTTTTTCAATGCTCGAAAGCTTGAGTGGCCCGGTTTCTTCGAGAAGCTTGTGAATGTGTTTTTCGGTGGACAGGCCGAGAAGTATCGCCTGGTCGCCAAAGGCCAGGTTCAGATCGAGAAGCACCACTTTCTTTTTCCAGAAACGGGCCAGCATTGTGGCGACATTTGATGAAATGACCGATTTGCCGGCGCCGCCCTTAACGTTGAAGAAGGTTACGACGCGGGCTTCCTGGGTGCGTGGTTCACCTTCTTCGAGCAACTGCGAAGCCCGGCGGGAATACAGGTCGCGTGCTTCTTTGGCAAAGCCCGGGCAGAGACCGATAAGGCGCAGAACCGCCTCTTTCGGTATGAACATCAGGTGGAATTCCTGATATCCGATCAGAGTCGCCAGAGCCGGGGTGCCGTTGAGAATTTCGACTTCACCGTAAGCGTCGCCCGGGTCAAGGTTGAAAAGAGTGGTTTTGCGTTCGCCGTAGGTCTTGATAACCGCAAGTTGCCCCTCGACAACGACTATCAGGTCTTCGATAGCTTCTTTTTCGATGATGACGCGGGTGCCTGAGGTGTATTTCTGAAAGCGGCAGACGCGCTTGAGTTTTTCAATTTCACGCGAAGGAAGGGTGTTGAGAAAAGAAAATGATTTCAGGTCGATCATCGCGGTATCCCCATTGCTGATTGCATTGTTGTTTTCAAGCAAAATATATATGTAAAATTGCCAATTTGCAAGAAATGTAAACTTTTTGCAGATTTTGCGGTAAAATATAAATACCGATCAAGGGGGATGTGCTATGAAACCGCTTCATAAAATGATTTGGTTGTTTCTTGTTGTAACGCTGACGGCAAACCTGCCGGCAGCAGCCAACACGCCTTTTGGTGAAGGCCCTTTCAATATTGGTTCTTCTGCCAATGCCGCTGCCGACAAAACTGCAAAAGCTGCTGTCGACAAGAATGAAAAGGCTGTTACCGGAACGGTTACAAATGCTGCCACGCTTAACCTTCGAACCTCACCCTGGGGCGATGTTATCGGCACCGTTAAAAATGGTGACAAGGTTACCATTACTGGTTCGGTAGGCGACTGGTATAAGGTTTCGGTAAGCGGCAAAACTGCTTATGTTCATTCCGCCTATGTTACGAAGCCAGGCGAGAAGGCGAAGCCTTTTCCGAGTGCCGGTTATGTGAACTGCACTGCTTTGAACGTCAGGCGTGTACCGCACGGTGATATCCTTACCCAGATCAAAAACGGTCAGCGCGTCGAAATTCTCGGCGTTGCCGGTGACTGGTACAAGATCAGATGGGGTAACAATGAAGCTTTTGTCGCCAAACGCTATATTGACGAGAAAAAACCGGCAGCAACCCCGGCGAATCCCTATAACTTCACCGGCTATGTCACTGCCAGTGCCCTCAATGTGCGCCATTCCCCCTGGGGCAAGATTGAGACAACCATCCCAAACGGTATTGCTGTGAAGGTGACCGGTAAAGAAGGCGACTGGTACAAAATTGATTACAACGGTAAAACCCGTTATGTGCATGCAAGCTATATTTCGAAGACCAGAGGCGGTACTTCCGATGGTGGCAACAATTCAACGCCCCCGGTCGCTGCTTCAGGCAACCTGCAGAAACGCATCGTTTCTGCAGCCAAGGCCCTCGTGGGCAGCACCGCCTTCAGAACCTCCGACGTTGCCGGCGGCCGTCTTGCCTGCGCCAAGGTTGTTACCACCGCCCTCAAGAACGCCGGAGCTCTCAGTCAGGTTCACCTGAACTGTCGCTCAACTGTTTCTGACCTTAAATCAAAGGGCTGGAAAGAGGTTAAGGTTCCGCCATTTGCCGAAGGCGATGTCATCACCTGGAAAACCTATGATTACACCGGCGATGGCATCAAAGACCCCGATACGCACATCGGCATCATTGTCAAGGAAGGCAACAGTTACAAGGCAATGAACAACTCTTCTTCACTGCGCACCCCGCGTATTACCGATCCTTATGCGATCGGTCCGATCACCAGAGTTCTCAGAAAGGTTTGACAGAATGAAACGCCGGATTTCTGCAGCACTAGCTGTCTGTCTGCTCGCCCTGTCAGTTGCGGCTAACGCCCAGTCCTGGAAAATTCCCTACGGCAGCGAAAAAGGCAAAGTCGCTGTCTACAATAGCAAAACCGACCCGAAGTTCGCTGAAGATGCACCCTATGGCCCAATGGCATTCAGGGTTCATGATGAGAACCTCTGGGTTCTTGACTCGATCGGTGGTCGTATCTATGGCTTCGATCAGAAAAATGAACTCAAAACCGAAGTGACGGTTTCCGGCCTCGAAGGCTTCAAACTTCTGGAAGACTTCGCCCTGGTCTCAGGCGCTTCCGGGCGCCCTGAATCTGCCTGGGTTGCCGATGCCGCCAGCTGCGATATTCGCAAGATTTCGCTCGCCGATGGTAAAGAACTGCTGCGCATCGGTGGCCGTGGTTCTGAGCCCGGCAAGTTTCTGCAGATTAACCAGCTCGAAGTTGATGCCGGTGGCCGGCTTTATGTTGGCGACTATGGCCGCACCGTAATTTCTGTTTTTACCGCTTACGGTGAGCTGATTCGCGAGATTCCGTGGCAGCGCACCGGTTTTGCTCTCGACAAAAAAGGGCAGCTGCATCTGCTTGTCTGGCGCGAAAAGGCCGGCTATTTCCACCGGGTTTATTCGTCACGCGGGCAGTTGCTCAAGAGTCTGCACGTCGGTCTTGCCGAACTTCAGAATGCGAGAGTATGGGGCGTAACTGCTGACGACAGCCTGCTGGTTTCATTCGTTCCTGCCGGTGGTTTCAATGGCTCACTGCAGCTTTTCGAGATCAATGAAGCGGCTCGGGTCAACCGCAGACTTTCTTTTGCTCCGCCTGCTTCGATGAACCGGTTTGTCGCAGATGCCGGCCAGAAGTTATTTATCGCCGAAGCAGATTTTGCATCTGCTCCTGATGGCGACTTCGCCGTGAAAAACATGGAATGGGAAGTGAAAAAATGATCAGGTCATTCAGATCGTTTGTTGTTACTGCAGTAATGGTTTTTTCGGCTGGTCTGCTTCTAGCCCAGGACATAACCAGAGAGCCGCTTTTCAGAGTTGCTGATGAGCTGATACCAGGCATTCTTGGTATGCGCAGTGCCGAAGGCAAGGTTTTTGTCGCTAACAGCTCAGGCAGGTTTGTAAGATTCGATCTTGAAACCGGCGAGTCTTTCAGCAGCAGAACCGGCAGTGAAAAAATTGTCGATTTTGATATCGTTCTTGGTCAGATGGTCTTTCTTGACGAGAACGGCAAGCTCGGCGGTCATGTTCTACCAGGTTGGCCTGGCAGAGCCTGGGATGCCTGTCGCGTTGAAGCCTGCGATGAGGGCGTGTTGCTGACCGGTGGTGACAAGACCTTTTTTCTTGGCAAAACTGCCACTCAGGCTGTCGAAATCGACCAGGTCGACTTTGCCATGCCGGTTCCGAATGGTTTTTTCTGGAGCATGCAGATTCGCCCAGAAGGCAACTGGGGTGCAGACCTTTACGACTGCCTTGGCAACCTGATGAGCAAGGTATACAACTTTTCTCCCGAATTTGTGCCGGCCGGCATCGAGCTTTGCCAGCCCGGTTCAGAAGGTGAACTGCTGGTGTCTTCTGTTGAAGATGGTGCTCGCAAACTTGCTTTTATTGGCAATAACGGCCGCATGTTCTGGAAAATCGACGGGCCCGAAAAAGTCAGTCCGCGTGATGTCACTTTTGACAACCAGGGCAACCTTCTCGTGCTTGAAATGAAGGGGCGTGAGCTCTGGCTCAACCGCTGGAAAATGGTTCAGCCCGAAGGCTGAGTTCCTTTCAACAAAGTCCTAAACTAACGCGACCCCGTTATTAACGGGGTCGCGTTGCTGCTGGCGGGTTTTTATTCAGCGCCGCGGATAAATGAAAAATTCTTTGCGTTCATTTCTGAATTCGTCGACACCTTCATTGGCAGACTGCAGAATTACATCAGGTTTTTTGCCAGCGATCAGACCTTTTCTGATAAGGCTGGTACCGGCAAGATAGTCGATGAATGGTTCACTGAGATTTGGGCGCCCGGCAAAGGTAACTCGACCCGGATGTGTCTGCATGAGAGCATATAGAGCTGCAACCCCTATGTAAACCGCGTTATCGATGTTGCGACTGTCGCTCTCAAGGTTGATGCCGTAACAGTGCTCACCGGCACATTTGCCGAATTCTGGCACAAAATCGGTTTCTCTGACTCTGATGTTTGCAGGTAAAAGCGGTTTGAGGCATTCGGCCCAGACCTGACCGTCGACCCAGGGCGCCCCCAGATTTCGAAATGGCGCATCGGTGCCGCGTCCTTCTGCAAGCTCTGTGCCTTCGAACAGGCAGGTGCCAGGATAAAATGCGGCAGTTACTGTGTCAGGCATACTCGGAGACGGCTTGAACCATGGAAATCCGAGAGCGTTGAAGTCGGTCGGGCAGCTGTAATTCTGGCATTCAAAAACTTTGACAGCTATATTGAGGCCTTTTTTGGCTTTCCACCAACGGGCGAGCTCGCCGGGTGTCAGACCATAGCGAAGCGCAATCGGCAGATGACCGACAAAAGAGGTCAGTTGTGGCTCAAGCATCGGGCCTTCGACGATCACGCCGCCAAGCACATCGGGCCTGTCGAGAACTGCGACGGGCACGCCGGCTTCATCAGCGGCTTCCATGATGTTTCTCAGCGTCGAAATATAGGTGTAAAACCTGACGCCGACATCCTGAATGTCGTAGATGATCAGGTCGAGATCTGCAAGCAGCTTGACGTCGGGTTTTTTGTTGGGACCATAGAGGCTGACGATTTCAACCTTCAGCTCATCGTGTTTTGAATTGGCAACATGCTCGCCATCAGGCGCGTCTGAGTTAAAACCATGCTCAGGAGTGAAAATTCGCTTCAGATCAAAGCGCTTGTCTTCGCTCAAGCGCCTGACAAGGTGAACTCCATGACGATCGCGGCCGGTAAAGTTGGTTACTGCGGCAACCTTGAGAGTGTTTTTAAATGAACTGTTAAAAAATGTTTCTATCCCGGGTGCGAAAGTCATTTTTCGTTTGCTTCCTTGAGAGCTTCTGAAATCAGGTAGAGAGAACCGGTTATCAGAACGCATCCGGCGTTCTGACGGCAATCGGCGAGGGCCTGTTGCAGATTGTCATGCCATTGCCATTTATCCGCCAGTGGCGTGGCATCGAACTGTTCTCTGGTCATGGTGCGACTGCACTGAGGCGGAACAAAGCAGAGGCACTGGCCAAACTGCGCGAGCTGCTCAGCCATATCGACAAACGGCTTGTCTTTGAGCGCTCCGAAAATAATGTTAAGCGGTGCAGGAGGCGGAAAGTCTCTTAAATAGTTTACAAGCGACGCCAGTCCTTCGGCATTGTGTGCTCCGTCAAGCAGCAGTGGAGGGGCTCCTTTGACCCACTGGAGTCGCCCCGGCCATCTGGCGCTGGCAATTCCTTTGCTGATCGCTTCGTCTGGTATATCAAACCCGTGTTTGCGCATCTGTTTGACCAGTTCAAGTGCAATGGCGAGGTTGTCGAGCTGATGCTC
>JAKQKW010000378.1 GCA_029560455.1 Candidatus Rifleibacteriota bacterium | reverse complement strand
GATGAGGTTTTGCCAATTGGTTTGCTTACAAGTAAAAAAAGCATAATAGTTTCGCCTGCTTATATCGTTTTTGAGGTTACTGATGAAGGCAAACTTTTGCCAGAATATTTAATGATGTGGTGTCAAAGACCGGAGTTTGATCGTAATGCCTGGTTTACAACAGACAGCAGTGTTCGAGGAGGCTTAAGCTGGGACGATTTCTGTAACATGAGCCTTCCCGTTCCCCCGATAGAAAAGCAGCGCGAGATCGTTCGTGAATACCACACAATCGTAGACCGCATAAAACTCAACGAACAGCTGAACCAGAAACTCGAAGAAACGGCCCATCTTCTTTTTAACGATAAATTTTTCACTGAAATTGAAACTTCCGAGGTTGAAAGACTTGATGAGTATGTCGATTTTAACCCTAAGCACATCATTAAGAAAAACGCGATTGTAAGTTATGTTGAAATGTCAGATGTGCAGGAGTCTTCACTCAGCATTAAGAATGTGTCGCCGAAAAGATTCATTGCTGGAGCGAAATTTAAAAAGCTTGATACTCTATTGGCGAGAATTACCCCTTGCCTGGAGAACGGGAAAACCGCCTTGGTCGATTGTTTGAATGACAATGAAATTGCTTTTGGCTCAACCGAATTCATTGTAATGCGTGCGAGGAAAAACATAAGCCCCTATTGGGTTTATTGCTTAGCTAGAAACGAAAACTTTCGTGCTTATGCTATAAGCAGTATGGTTGGGTCTTCAGGCCGGCAAAGGGTTCACAGTGATTATCTAAAGTTATTTCAGATTCCCAGAGCCAATACACAACAAATGACTGAATTTCATGAAATTGTAGAAAAATTGTTTGGCTTAGTAAAAGTTGTGTTTCAAGAAAATACACTATTAAAATCATTGCTAGATAATCTTTTATCGAAATTGGCCAAGGCAAAATGATCTGTTTTAATTATCAGCATTGAACATCGCAGAATTACATAAGTGCTTACAAGGTTGAAACAAAGTAAAAAAAACTATTGTCGTAGTAGTTTGTCAAGGGATAGGAGACAACATGAGCAGGGAGCGGGCGGTGATTGATGGCGGGAATCATGAATCGCAGCTGGTTGAGTGGAAAGAGGGCTGGCGGGACGAGTATCTGAAATGGATATGCGGTTTTGCCAACGCTCAGGGCGGGGTACTGGCAATCGGCAGAGATGACCGGGGCAAACCGGTCGGAATCGATGATGCCGAACGACTGCTCGAAGAGCTGCCTAATAAAATCCGCGATCTTCTAGGCATCATCGTTGAAGTGAACCTGCGCGTCGAAAACGGCAGAAACACCGTCGAAATTCATGTTCCGGCCTATGCCAACCCGATCAGTTTCCGGGGCCGCTATTATCAACGAAGCGGCAGCACCCTGCAGGAACTCAAAGGGCCATCGCTCGACCGGTTTCTGCTCCGCCACCAGGGCCGAACCTGGGATAGCGTGCCGGTTCCGGGAGTTGCGCCCGATCAGCTGGCAGCGACCGTTTTACGTCGCTTTCGAGAACTGGCGGCAACCAGCGGCAGACTCGACGAAACCGACCTTAAAGCCGGCGACACTGAACTTCTGGAAAAGCTCAACCTGACCGAGGGTTCTTATCTGCGCCGGGCGGCATTGCTGCTTTTTCATGAAGACCCCGAAAAATTCGTGACCGGAGCCTGGGTCAAAATCGGCTATTTTCGCTCTGAAGCCGACCTGGCATGGCACGACGAGATCCATGGCGACCTGTTTTCACAGGCTTTCCGCACTATCGACCTGCTGCAGACCAAATATATGAAAGCGGCAATCTCTTACCATGGCATTCAGAGACAGGAACGCCTGCCGGTTCCACCTGAAGCTCTGCGCGAAGCCTTGCTCAATGCCATGGTACACCGGGATTATTCGGTTCCGGCACCGATTCAGATCAGGGTTTATCATGACCGGCTGAAAATCTGGAACCCGGTGATTATGCCTGACGAATGGACAATCGAAAAGCTTCTGGGCGAGCATGCGTCGCACCCTTATAATCCCGGTGTGGCCAACTGCTTTTTCAGGGCCGGTGAAATCGAATCATGGGGGCGTGGAATCGAGCGAATTTTCAATTCCTGTGAAGAAGCCGGGGTTCCGAGACCACAAATCAGGCTTTCGGGCCATGACCTGTGGGTAGAGTTTCTTTTCGGCCAGGAGTATCTGAAAAATACCGCCGGCAAAACTGCGGCGAAGCCGGGCAAACCCGCAAAAACAACGAACAGGGGTTCGGAGAAAAGTTCGGAGAAAAGTTCGGAGAAAAGTTCGGAGAAAATTCTTCGCCTGCTGCTGGTTTCACCCTCGCTCAGCGCCAGAGAAATAGCCGAACGCCTCGGCATTACTGCCCGGGCGGTCGAAAAACAGCTGGCCGCTTTGAAGTCACAAAACCGTATTCGCCGCATCGGGCCGGCCAAGGGCGGTTACTGGGAGATCATCGATGGGTAAATTTACCGAAGAACGCCTTGAACAGGCAATTATTGAACTTCTGCAGGCAGAAGGCTACGAGCATGTATACGGCCAGCAGCTTACCCGCAAGCCGGAAGAAGTGATTCTCAAAGATGATCTGCGCACTTTTTTACAGCAGAGATACGCTCAGTTTCAGATAACCGCCGGCGAAATCGACGCAATTATCCGCAGGCTCGAAACCTATTCGACCGGCGATCTTTACGAAAGTAACCGGGCAATCATGAAAATGGTTTCTGACGGTTTTCTGCTCAAACGCGAAGACCGCAGTCAGAAAGACCTTTACATTCAGCTGATCGACTACCGCGACCTGGCAACTCACCGCCAGCCGCGACCAGATGAAATCGACACGATTGTCGCCGAAGAAGCTACCCCATACAATGCGACCTGCAATATCTTCAGAATAGTTAATCAGCTCGAAATAACCGGCTATGAAAAGCGCATTCCCGATGCAATTCTTTATATCAACGGGCTGCCACTGGTTGTCTTTGAATTCAAAAGCGCAACCAGAGAAGAAACTACCATTCACGACGCATACATTCAGCTGACGACACGCTATCGCCGCGATATTCCCGAACTCTTCAAATACAATGCCTTTTGCGTAATCAGCGATGGCGTCAACAACAAGGCCGGTTCGTTTTTTGCGCCTTACAATTTCTATTATGCCTGGCGCAAGATCAATGGCAGCGAGAATTCGGAAAAAGACGGGGTCGATTCTCTTTACACGATGATCGGGGGAATGTTCAATCAGCGCCGATTGCGCGATATTATCCGTAATTTTATCTACTTTCCGGATGCATCGAAGAAAAACGAAAAGATCGTCTGCCGTTACCCGCAATATTACGCCGCCAACAAGCTGTATCACAACATCAAACAACATCAGCGACCGGCAGGCGACGGCAGGGGCGGCACCTATTTCGGGGCAACCGGTTGTGGCAAAAGCTTTACCATGTTGTTTCTCAGTCGCCTGCTGATGAAGAGCATAGATTTTTCAAGTCCGACCATAGTGCTGATAACCGACAGAACCGATCTTGACGACCAGATTTCGGAGCAGTTCACCAATGCCAAAGGTTTCATCGGCGACGAAAACATCATCAGTGTCAACAGCCGCCAGCATCTGCGCGAGCTATTGAAGGGCCGTAACAGTGGTGGCGTTTTTCTGACCACCATTCACAAATTCACAGAAGACACCGAGCTTCTGACCGAAAGAAGCAATGTGATCTGCATTTCTGACGAGGCGCACCGCAGCCAGATCAATCTCGAACAGAAGATCCGCATCACCAATAAAGGCGTCAAACGCACGTTCGGCTTTGCCAAATACCTGCACGATTCATTACCCAATGCAACCTATGTCGGCTTTACCGGCACCCCGATCGATGCGACTCTCGACGTTTTTGGCGAGGTCGTTGATGCCTATACCATGAACGAATCGGTAAAAGATGAAATTACAGTGCGCATCGTTTATGAAGGTCGAGCTGCCAAAGTCTTTCTCGACAGCAGCAAACTGGAAGAAATTGAAAAATATTACGAAAAATGCGCTGAGGAAGGCACTTCAGAATATCAGATCGAAGAGAGTAAGCGGGCAAACGCTCAGATGAACGCCATTCTCGGTGACCCTGAACGGATAAGTGCGATTGCTGACGACTTCGTGAAGCATTATGAAAACAGGGTTAACGAAGGCGCAACCGTTAAGGGAAAGGCGATGTTTGTCTGTTCAAGCCGCCAGATAGCATATGACCTGTACAATAAGATTGTCGATCGGCGGCCGGAATGGGCAGAATCGAAAGTCTGCGAAGAGGGGGCTACCTTAACTGACCGGGAGCGTAAAGAAATCAAGCCGATGGAACGGATCAAAATGGTCATGACCAGAAGCAAAGATGACCCGGATGGGCTCTATAAAATGCTCGGCAGCAAAGATTTTCGCAAAGAGCTTGACCGTCAGTTCAAAAACGAAAAGTCGAACTTCAAAATCGCCATTGTTGTCGATATGTGGCTCACCGGCTTCGACGTGCCCTTTCTTGATACCATCTATATCGACAAACCGATTCAGCGGCACAGTCTGATTCAGACAATCTCCCGGGTTAACCGCACATTTGCGGGCAAAGAAAAAGGGCTGGTCGTCGATTACATCGGCATCAAACGCCAGATGAACCAGGCTCTGAAGCTTTATTCAAAAACCGATATTGCAAATTTTGAAGAAATCGACCAGTCAATCGTTGTGGTCAAAGACCATCTCGACCTTTTAAACAAGCTGTTTCACAAATTTAACAAGTCGGCATATTTTTCCGGCACGCCGCTGCAGCAGCTTGAATGCTTGAACCTGGCCGCCGAATTCGTGCAGCTTACCCATGAGCTTGAAAAGCGCTTTATGTATCTGGTTAAGCGCTTGAAAGCAGCTTACGACATCTGCTGCGGCAGCGATGAATTCAACCAGGCCGAAAGAGATCTCATTCACTTTTATATCGCAGTCCGCTCGATCGTCTTCAAGCTGACCAGAGGGAACGCACCCGACATAGCTCAGATGAATGCCCGTGTCAGGGAAATGATCAAAGAGGCCCTGCACAGTGACGGTGTTGAAGAGATTTTCAAAGCCGGCGACAATTCGACAGCTGAAGTAGATCTTTTTTCTGATGACTACCTTGCCAGAATCGAAAAAATCAAACTGCCGCATACTCGAATAAAGCTGTTGCAGCAGCTTCTGGCAAAGGCCATCGATGCTTTCAAAAAGGTAAATAAAATCAAGGGAATCGACTTTGCCAGAAAGTTCAAAACTCTGGTAGACCGCTACAACGAGCGAAAAGAGCAGGATATTCTCGTCAGCAACGTGCTTGAAGATTTTACCGATGAAATCATCGATCTCTTTCAGGCTCTGAAAAAGGAAAAAGAATCGTTTGGCGAACTGGGCATAAACTTTGAAGAAAAAGCCTTCTACGACATTCTCAAAGCACTGGCTGTAAAATATGACTTTGTTTACCCGGAAGACAAGCTGCTGGCACTGGCCAGAGAGGTTAAAAAGGTCGTCGATGACAAGGCAAAGTACACAGACTGGAGCAAAAGAGACGACATCAAAGCCGAACTCAAGGTCGATCTTATTATTCTGCTGGCCAGAAACGATTACCCCCCGGTAGACCGTGACGAAGTCTATAAAGAGATTTTCGAGCAGGCGGAAAACTTTAAAAAACACCTGCCTGTAAATTAAAGCAGGCTAACATCAGAGAATTTTTCCCTGCAAAAAAATTTTTACGGCATAGCGTAAAGGAATTTTTCCTCACCGTCGCATTTTTGCCAGACGGGCGACACTTTTGTCGCACTGCTTTTCTGGCCACGGCAATGCAGTTGTCATTTCACCAACAATTAAACCCGGCCTTATGTGGCATTTTTCACGATAAGACCATTTACAGAACTGCAAGAACCGTCACAATGCCGGCAGGGTATTTCAAACCGGGCAAATGGGTATAATTTTTGCTGGTCTATTGTCGGTATCATTTGTAACATTATTTCACAAACATAAAAGAGCTGTAAAATGGGGGAGGCGGACTTATGGAGAGAAAAGAGGTTGATC
>JAKQKW010000364.1 GCA_029560455.1 Candidatus Rifleibacteriota bacterium | reverse complement strand
CATGAGTCAGGAAACCGGCCGTGGCTTTATTATCAACCAGCCGCTGCAGGGTGATGTAACCATCATTTCGCCGGTCACTCTCGGCAAAGAAGAAGCTCTGGCAATGCTCGAATCGATTCTTCAGGTGCGCGGCTACACGGCTGTTCCTTCCGGCAAAATGTTCAAAATCGTCGCTCTCAGCGATGCCAAGGTGGCCGGCACCGAAACCCGCACCCCGGGAGAACTGACTTCTCTCAGTGATGACGACACCCTGATCACCCAGATCGTGCCCCTCGAAAGAACCTCGGTGGAAGAGGCCAGCAAAATTCTCGCCACCCTGCTGCCCCGCGATGCCTCGATGCTGCTTTTCCCGCCGTCGAATACGATTGTTCTGACCGGCCGTTCAGTCAACATAAAAAGAGCGCTCGAAGTTCTGCTCGAACTTGAAAAGGGCCTGCTGCGCCCCGGCCTCGATATTGTACCCCTCAAATATTCAGCTGCCGAAGATCTTAAAGCTCAGCTCGAAAAAATTATTTCCGGCGGCGGGGTTGAACGCGACACAATCAAGGGCGGCGTCAATTTTATCGCCGATAAGCGCAGCAACAGTCTGTTCGTTCTCACCTCACCCGAAAATTTCGAACGGGTCAGAACTCTGATCGACCGGCTCGACACGTCGACAACCGACGCAAGACCAGAACTGACAAGGTTTTTTACCCTCAAATATGCAGACGAAACCGAAACGGCCAAACAGCTCGAAGATATTCTCGGTTTCAGCCGCAAAAACGAGATAACTTCAGCCTCTGAATCGGCAATGATCGAAACGACCCGGCTGGTTCCGATCAAAAGAACCAGATCGATTATGATTACCGCCAGGTCAGAAGATGTCATGAACCGCATTGAATCACTGCTGCAGCACCTGGATTCGCCGCCGGCCAAAGGCAGCGGCGATGTCAAGGTAATAAAGGTTGTCAATGCCGACGCCAAGACCCTGGCAGAAACTCTCGCCAAACTGGTTCAACAGACCGAACAGGGGGCCGCGCCGACTTCGGGCCCGAAACAGATAGTCACCTTCGTTGCCGAAGAGCACACCAACTCGATCATCATGACCGGGCCGCCGCAGCAGTTTCCGCAGTATGAGGCCATTCTGGCCTCTCTCGACGTCATGCGGCACCAGATTCTGGTTGAAGTACTCATCACCGAAGTCAGCGGCCAGCTGACCCACAATCTCGGCATCGAGTGGAACGTCTTCGACTATAATTCAGAAACCTGGCGCGCCTTTGGTGGCACCAACTATGGCATCAAGGGCAGCAACCCATCTGCCAACAGCGGTTTTCAGGTTGGCCTGATCAAGGAAGCCGTCACCGCCGCCGATCTGGCAAAGGGCGACGCTACCGCTCTCAGCAAGATCAAGGCCATGGTTAAAGCCTACAGCAACAATTCGAACTTCAAGATTCTTTCAGCACCCCAGATTCTCAGCACCGACAACCAGGAAGCGAAAATTTCGGTCGGCGAAGTGGTCGCCCTGCCCCAGGGTTTTACCCAGGACCGTGACACCGGCCGCTTCGACCTCACCAACTTCAAGTATGAAGACGTGGGCATCGTGCTCGGCCTTACTCCGAGAGTCAACTCGAACGATCTCGTCACCCTCAAAATCGACCAGGAAATCAAAAAGCGCCAGGAAGAAAACCTGTATGAATTCAATGTTCCGGTGCTTACCAAACGCCAGATGCAGACCACTATAACGGTTCCGAATCACAAAACCATCGTTATCGGCGGGCTGATGCGAGAAGACAAAACCAAGGTAATCGAAAAGGTGCCGCTGCTCTCGAAGATTCCGTTCATCGGCGAAGCTTTCAAGAACCGGCGTGACGTGACCCAGAAAACCAACCTGCTGGTTTTTATTACACCACATATTCTCTCGACACCTGAAGAAGTGTTAAAATTTGACGAAGCCAGAGGTGCCACCACCGAAGAAAAAAAACTGGAAGAAGTGAAAAAAGTTGCTGTTCAGAAGCAGCAGGCACACGAAAACCAGTTCAGAGAGCGTGCACTGAAAGCATTTGAAAGACTCAAGACCAATATCGACAAAAAGTAAGCAGGCCTGCGACAGATGAAAAACCGGCAAAAGCTCGGGCAGATTCTTGTCGAGCGCGGCGAGATCTCGCCCGAGATGCTCGATGAGGCGCTGCGGCAGCAGACCGCTGTTCCCGTTCGCCGCCTGCTCGGGGAAATTCTTGTCGACAGCGGTTACATCGATGAACAGGCACTTTTTTCTGCCCTCGCCCTGCAATGGGGGTTCGAATTCGCGCAGGTAATCGACCCGGCCGATATCGATAACGGCATTCTTGAACTTTTTCCGCTCGAACATCTGCGCCGCAATATGACTTTTCCGATGCACCAGACCGACGACACCCTGTTCGTGGCGTCGGCCGACCCTTTCAAACCCGGGGTTATCGAGGAACTCAGCCGCAAGTTCAAAAAGAAACTGCGTTTCGTGGTTCTACCGCCCGGTGTCATCAGCAACGCTCTTAACGAGACCTATGGCCGTGGCCGCGATTCACAGGAAATAATCGAGACAATCAGCATCGAAGAAGACGTCGACGGCAACCTCGAAAACTTCGAGCCCGAAGACGTGCTTGAATCGGCCAACAAAGCGCCGGTCGTCAGATTCGTCAACACCCTGATCTTTCAGTCTCTGCGTGAACGGGCCTCTGATATTCATCTTGAGCTTTCGCCAGAGGGCTTTCGTATCCGCTACCGTATCGATGGCGTTCTGGTCAACCGGTTTTCGCCGCCACGCAAACTGCATGCGCCGGTCACCTCGCGCATCAAAATCATGGCCGGGCTTGACATCGCTGAACGCCGCCTGCCCCAGGATGGCAAAATCAGGGTGAGATTCGGCGACCGCGAAGTCGATATTCGCGTCAGTTCAGTGCCGTGTGCGCACGGTGAACGGGTGGTCATGCGTCTGCTCGACCGCAAGACCGAACTGCTGACACTGGAACAGATGGGCATGGACAAAGAGGTGCTGCAGACTTTCGACCGACTGATTCGAAGACCGAACGGCATTCTTCTCGTCACCGGCCCGACCGGTTCAGGCAAAACCACGACTCTGTATGGTGCAATAATGCGCATCATCAGCCCCGATGTCAACATCATCACCCTCGAAGACCCGGTCGAATATGAATTGCCGGGCGCGAGCCAGATTCCGGTCAAGCCGCGTATCGGTTTCACTTTTGCGGCCGGGCTGCGTTCGATACTGCGTCAGGACCCCGACGTCATTCTCGTCGGTGAAATCCGCGATGACGAAACCGCCTCGATGGCCATTCAGTCAAGTCTGACCGGGCATCTGGTGTTTTCAACTCTGCATACCAACGACGCGGCTTCGGCTGCCGTCAGACTTATCGATATGAACGTCGAACCCTATCTGGTGTCGTCAACCCTGATCGGGGTATTGGCCCAACGCCTGGTGAGAAGACTCTGCGGCGCCTGCCGGCAGCAGAGCGCAGCCGGTGAATGGGCAGCGGCTGGCTGCCCACAGTGTTCCGGAACAGGTTTTAAGGGCCGTTGCGGCATCTACGAAATGATGGTCATCGATGAAAGCCTTTCGGCGATGATTGGACGCGGCGCCAGCCTCGATGAAATAAGAGCTCAGGCAAAGAAGGGCGGCATGGTCAGTCTGTATGAAAACGGCCTGCATAAAGTTGCCATGGGCGTAACATCGAAAAGCGAAATTGAGCGTGTCTGCTGGCAGGGAGGCTGATTGTGCCACTTTTCAGATACCAGGCCTATGAGCGCGATGGCAGCGAAGTAAGCGGCCTGATCGAGGCCGATGACGTCGCGACCGCCAGACAGACGGTTAAAAGCCGTGGCCTGGCGCCTTTCGCAATCGAACCGGCAGCAGATGAGCAGACCGGCAGTTTTGGCGCCGGGCAGTTTTCGCTGGCCGAGCAGGCCCGTCTGGCACGTCAGTTGTCAGCTCTTCTGAAGGGTGGAGTTTCGCTGACAAAAGCCCTGGCAGGTATCGAAATTCAGGCTGCCTGGGCCAGCCGGCGCAGCAGCCTTGTCACTCTGCGCGAGGGTATTGAAAAAGGCCGTGATCTTTCGGGGGTACTGGGCGAAATGAAAAGCATTTTTGCGCCAGCCCTGCTTTCGGTCATCAGAGTTGGCGAAACCACCGGCCGGCTTGACTTCGCTTTCGCGCAGCTTTCATCGCATCTTGAACGCGAGCTCGATCATCGTCGCCGCCTGACCGCAGCGATCGCCTACCCTGCCATCACCGCCATAATTTCGATCGGCGTGCTTGCCTTTCTGATGGTCTATCTTGTACCGGTAGTCGCGCGCATGTTTGCTGACGTTCAGGGTGATCTGCCCTGGATCACCCGCTGGCTGATCGCGTTCAGCAACTTTTTTTCGGCAAACTGGCTGCTGATATCGCTTTCTCTGATGGGATTGTTCGTGGCGTTTAAAATCGCGATGCGATTTCCCGGAAGTCGCCGGCAGTATGAAAAACTGCAGCTGAAGCTGCCTATCTGGGGTCGTTTCATCGAAGGCATGCGCATGGAAACCTGGGCGCGCAGCACCGGCATGATGATTGAGTGCGGCGTAACCCTTCTCGAATGTATAAGAGTCATCAGAGAAAACGAAACTTCGGTGTTGCAGAGCGAAGCCCTTGCGAAGGTCGAAAAGGCTCTTGAACGCGGCACATCGTTTTCAGAAGCGTTGAAGAGTTCTGAAGGCTTTCCGGTTTTTGTCATTCAGATGATCGAGGCTGGCGAAGCTTCAGGCGAACTGGCACCGATGCTGTATTCAGCCGCTACCGAACTCGAAGCCGACAACCGTTCAGTCACCGAACTTTTTCTGACGATTCTCGAACCTGCCCTGATAGTCATTATGGGCACAGCGGTCGGCGCCATCATGATTGGCGTTCTTCTCCCCATCTACGAGATGAACCGCTTCATGTAGGCCAGAATGCCAGGTTGCGTGGTGTGGTAGAATAAAGTGGGCCTGGCGGGAAATTCTGAGCACGGGCTGAACTGACAATCAAGGAAAAAGGCATGAAATACCGCATTTTTACGTTCTATCTGTGTCTGGCTTTGATTTTTTGCTGTGGCACAGCCGGAGCCTGGTCGTATCACACACATCGAAAGCTTACCGCAGATGCAGTGCGGCTGATGCCGGATGCTTTCAGAAACCAGTTTGCCGGGCATAAAGCCAGTTTTCTCAAGGGCTCGACCGACCCCGACACGCTGATAAAAGACTTCACCAACCATGTCTATCACCCCGACGGGTCAATGGTTGACGGACTTTATCGCATCAAAGACCTTTTCAACACCACAGCCGGTCTGATTCGCAACCAGTCTGAGCCCGAAAAAATCGCCTACATGCTTGGCCTGATGTCGCATTACATCGCCGATCTGAATCAGCCGCTGCACACCGCCGGCAGTGAGCGCAATCCCGATGAGTCAGAGTATCATATCAGGTATGAGCGCGACCTCAATAAGGAACTGCGCAATCTGCAACTGCCTGAAGTGAGCTACCGGCCGGTCACCGATGTGGATCAGCGTGTCAAGGAAATGGCAGGCATCGCCCATCGTGAGTATGATGCAATAGACCGCGCCTATCGCGGCGGCGGCCAGGGTCTGCCCGATGTCATGGAAATGTCACGGCGCCAGCTGACAGCTGCAACCGGCAACATCATCGACTTCTGGCTCGGCGTTTTCATTGAAGGCGGGCGGCCCCTCGACACCGGCAGTCAGCAGCAGCCAGCCACAGGCACAGACCTTTCTGCCGAATGGCAGGGTGATGATGCACCTGCCGCCGCCACAGCAGATCAGATAAATATCAACTCTGCCACTGCCGAGCAACTGGCGGCATTTTTCAATATCGAACTGCCCAAAGCCAATCGTATTGTCGACGCCCGTCCTTTCAGCTCGGCTTACGACCTTGCCAAAGTTCAGGGTTTCACAGTGCACTTCGTCAAAAGACACCGCGACCGCATCAGACTCGACGGCGGGTCGGACCAGCGAAAACACTGATAAATTCAAAAAAATCAAGCCTGAAAATGGCATTTTTTTACTCTTAAAAGGTTAATTTTGCCATTAAAAATGCCACTCTAAGGATTTTAGTTTTTAAACCGGCAACAAACGCAAGCTAAAATCTCATCTGCAGCATTTTGCATAAACACCTCTTTGAACATTTCTCGATCACAAAACAGTTGGCCGTAGAATTTTTCGTTAATTAAGTGCAGACTGCTGCCGATAGCGGGTTACTGAAAAAATGACTCGCTGGAGGGCGCTTATGCGTATCGGTAAAAAAGAGTTTGTGGCCGGGCTTTTACTTGCTGCCATCACCTGGACTTCTGCCGGTGAAATTTCCTCTCTGCAGGCTGCCGGAAAGGCCCGCCTCAGTGCCGAAATCCAGTTTTCACAGCAGATCGGGCTGTTCGATGCCACGCAGTTGAACCAGAAAATGCTTGAAAGCTACATTTCTGAGCATGCTTTCAATCGTGGTCTCAACGGTGTTCTAGTTGAAAGCGGTCTGGTAACCAATTTTGATCTGAAAGAGCTTCAGAAGCTCGGCATCATAAAGATCGGCCCTGCAAAAAAAGGTATCAGCCGCCGCGAAGGCTGTGAGGCTCTGTTGCGCTCAGTCATGCATGGCTGGCAGAGTGAACTGATTCCCAGGCCTTCTTTCGAAGCTTCTCTCGGGTTCAGAGACTGGCAACCGGAAGAAAAGTATCGTGAAAGCCTCACATTTGCTATTACTTCCGGGCTGATTCAGGGGTCAAGTGCTGGCCAGTTCAGGCCTGACGACAATCTTAAAGTTAAAGAAGCGCTCATACTTCTCAAGCGCTTTTTCGATCTGGCGACGACAAGCCGAACCCCGACGCGCATCGCTCTTTTCGAAGATGTCATGCAGGATCATTACATGACTGCGCCGCTGCTCAATCTGAGAAAAGCCGGAGCTTTTGACCTGACCAATCTTGGCAAACGTCTTAATGGGACCGGTTCACTCAGCGTAAAAGATCTCAGTCTGATCATTCAGGGCATTCTCGGGCGTCTCGACAAACCAGCCTATACTGCTCGAATCAAACATATCGAAAGCAAAGCCAGAAACATCGAGGTGACCCGTAACATGCTTGCCTGCATGGGCGCTGTTCTTACTGAAGCATTGCCCCATAGCGAAGCCGACAATCATATTCTTTACTCAGATGTTAAAGAAGGCAGTGCCGTAGACAAGTCATTGAAGATTCTGGCCCGGGGTGGCATCAGAATGGGTTACAACAACAACCTTTTCAAGGGTAACGAAAGGGTAACCAGGTTTGAAGCGCTTGGCCTCATCAACCGTGTAATCACAGAACTCGAACCAGAGCCGATCAGAATTACAGAGAGCAGAACCGCTACCCGCGATGATCTTGAAGCATTCAAAAAAATTCTTCAGGAACGCCGCGAGAGAATTCACAAGATCCTTAACCGCGAGCCCTGATTTTTCGGGTCAGCAACAGCAAACCCACAAGAAACCCCGCCACTAGAGGCCGATTAAAAGGCCGCGACGGCGGGGTTTCAGGCATCTGGTCATGACAAAGTTCGCATTCTCCATGATCTTCGCTGTTTTCGTGGTGGCGAGCAGGCTCAGATTGTTGAGACGCGCCGCTGTGAAGGCTTTCTGTCATAATCGAGGGAAACTTCTCATCAGGCAATCGCCCACTATCGCGAAAAATTCTCAAAATTTCCGCCAGTCTGTCTTTTGCCCCGTCGAGACTCTGCCCCGATTTATGCCAGGCCTGCATGGCTTTCTGCGGGTCATCCAGTTCGAGATAAATTCTGGCCAGCAGGGTTTGATAAGCCGCGGCATTGAACGCCGGGTCTGAAGAAAGCTTGATCGACTCTTTTGAATAGAGACCTGTGGCCTTTTCGAGATATCTCGATGCAGAAATCATTGCGGGCCGGCCGCCACCCGAAAAAATTACCAGCCAGGCCGCAGCCGCATAAAGCTCATGCACCGCCGGGTGGTCGGGGTTGTTGATGATTCCCTGCTGTAAAACCTGCAGGCTTTCGCGCCCGCCTGTCTGCAGACCGGCAAGACAGCGCGACAGAAGCTGATATGGCGCCAGTTCTTCGGGCATAATGGCAATAACCGCATATAACAATGGTACAATATCTGAATTGCCGTTCAGAGACCCGGCGACAAACTGCTGGCGACTGCCGGGAAAAGGCCCGCGATGCATCAGTTCGTCGGCCCTGGCCCAGAAACGAGCAGCAACAAACGAACGCAGACGTTCCGGTACAAAACTGGCAATCAACCCGGGCATGTCTGTTTTTGTCAGAGCTTGTTCACAGATGTTTTTATAAGACCAGTTAAAGCTGAAAGACAGGCATAAAAGCAGTGCTACAACAAACGGCAGGCGACAGCGGCAACTATCAGAGAAATACATGATTTAAAGATCCCGGCGCTGCAGAAGCCCGCCGGTCAGCAGCAGATAAAAAACTGTCTGAAGAACAGCATAAGTCGAGACCATAAGCAGTGGCTCAATCTGCAGCCCGGCAAACCAGCCACCGCGAAAAACGGTCAGGTCAGGCAGCAAAACGGCAAGCACTTCAAATGCGGCTGCAACAGTCGACGAATCGGCAAGCAGGCTGCGAATGCCATCGAGGTTGTGCCCGATGACAAAGACAAGCAGTAAAGCACCACAGGCGAGCAGGCGTGACGAAAAAACCGCCAGAAGCTGAAAAACGGCGGCCAGCATGGCAAATTCATAAAAGACCATCAGAGCGGTCATGAACAGCTGAAAAAACAGGCGGCCTTCACTCGCAAGCATTATAAATGAAAACAGTATGGCGGCGATCAGCAGAGCAAAGGCAAGAACCAGGGCAAATCCGGCAAAACGGCCGGCGGCAAACAGTGTTCGATCGACCGGCCGACTGAGAAAAAACCACGGGGTACGCTGGGTGGCAGCCCAGAAAAAATGTTCAAAGCCCGATACAATCACAAGAATGCCGGCCATCAAGCTCATGACACTGCCGCTCAGGTCGGCAATAAAACCGGTCTGAAAGCCTGGGTTGGCGTTTTCAAAAGCCCAGGCTGCGTAAAACAGCGGCAGAAAAACCAAAATAAGTCCGGGCAGAAGGTTGCCGCGCCAGGCCTTAACAACAACCAGGCGACAGATAGTAAAAAACTGCAGCATCATGCCGGCACCGCCTGCGAGTCGCCAACCAGGCTGGCGAAGCGCTTTTCGAGTTCGACTGTCGAATCGGAGCTGCAGAATTCAAAAGGGGTTCCTTCAAAAACCAGTTTGCCGGCGTGAAGAATACCAATACGATGGCAGAGCCCGGGAAGATCGGAAAGAATATGGGTTGTGAAGAAAACCGTCGCACCCTCTTCGTTAAGTTGCCTGATCACGCGTTTGACCAGCTGGCGACCTAATGGGTCGAGACCACTGGCCGGTTCGTCGAGAATCACCAGCTGCGGGCGATGCACAATGGCGGCAGCGAGAGAAACACGCTGCCGCGTGCCCTTCGACAACTGCTCGACCAGGCGGTCTTTTTCCGGTTCGAGGGCCAGCATCTGTATGGCCCTGTCGATAAGGCCATCAGAGGGTTTAACAGCCGAAAGGCGGCAGGCTGACTGAAGTATTTCTGTCACCTTCAGGTATTCGGGCAGATCGGGCTCTTCGGGGGCGAAGCCGACACTGACCGATTCACCAGTCGGTCCCGGCTGGCCCGGTCTGGTTATGACACCAGAATCGGGCCGGCACAGACCGAGAAGAATTTTCATTGCGGTGGTTTTGCCGGCTCCATTCAGACCTGCCATGGCAAAGATTTCGCCGGCCCGAATCTGAAGAGTCAGGCCGCGAAGTGCTTCGACGCGGCGGCGCGAGCCAGGCTCAAAATATGACCTGGTTATCGCGTCGAATGAAATAACATTCATCAGAAGAGCCGCAAAAACATCAGGAAACTTTGGCGAGGGCGCTCAAAGCTTCATCATAGTTCGGTTCTGAGGTTACTTCGCCAACGATCTGACGATAAGCGATTTTACCTTTTGAATCGACGATAAACACGGTTCTTGCAAGCAGGCGCAATTCTTTGATGTGGATACCAAGGGCATCGGCAAGAGCCATGGCCGCGTGATCAGAAAGGGTCATGACGTTTTTGGCGCCGGCAGCACCGCACCAGCGGGCCTGCGCAAAAGGCAGATCGGCAGAAACGGCATAAACTTTGGCTTTGAGGCCTGCGGCTTTTTCGTTGAACTTGCGCACCTGCATATCGCAGACAGGGGTATCGAGCGACGGAACGGTAGTAATAACTTTGACACCTTTATCAGAGGCAAGATCAAAAGGCTTGAGCTCATTGGTCAGCAGGGTGATTCCCTGGGGGAAAGCATCGCCAACCTTGATTTCATTGCCGATAAGAGTCAGTGGATTGCCCATAAAAGTGACTTTACCAGTCTGTTTGGTCATTTTCTGTCTCCTCATTTCTATTTTAAGTATGTAAAAGAACACCAACAAACATTAGCAGACAAACCCGAACAACACAACCTCGCCCGAGATAAATGGCGGTGAACTATTATACTTGACAGGCTGAGGGGGTCTGCCTATTATCCTGAAGGTATGAGCGATTTTACAATAGAATTTGCAACTTCCGGAAAAGTTACGATTGTCAGAACTCAGGGCTACCTTGACGACGCGGGAGGAAAAGTCTTCAGGGATAAATGTTCCGAGTTGATTGACAAGGGCAACGTCAATTTTGTTATCAACCTTGAAAAAACGCCGGTTATCAACAGTACCGGTCTGTCGACCCTTCTCGACATCATGGTTCAGATAATTGACTACAACGGCGGCCAGGTGGCGATCACCGGTCTGTCGAAGCTGACACAGACAGCCCTGCAGATGACGGGCGTTCTGACACTCTGCGACGCTTTTCCAACCGAAACTGAAGCGGTCGCCGCAATCTCGGAAGCCTGATCAAAACAAAAGCCCAGGGAAGTTTTATGAAAAAGGCAATGCTGGTTCCGCTGTTCTTTCTGGCATTGAATGCCGTCCATGCGGCAGACATCAACTGGGATGAACTTGAAAAGAAGGCACAGCAATATACTGGAGAGCTTGAAAAGAAAGATGGCAGCTCCAGCTCTTCGAACTCAGGCAAAGGCAAGAGCATCGACCTGGTTCTGCCCGGTCAGCCACAGGGCAGAACAATTGACAATACCGCCCCAGACCTGACCGAAGCAGACAAACGACATATCACCGTTCATCTCAAGCTTGCCAACCGCCATTTTTCAAGAAAAAATTACCCCAAGGCGATTGAGGAGACTGATCTGGTTTTCGAACGCGAACCAGACAACGCCGGCGCACGTTTTATGCGGGCGGTAATCGCCGGCAGACTGCGTGACCACCAGACGGCCTGGTTCAACATTCTTATCGCCAGGGCAAAAGACCAGGCAAACCCCAAGATAGACACTTTTATCAGCAAGCTGAAAACCGTGGCGCCAGAGCCAACCGAACCGGTCTGGGTACAGGGCATCTATCGCTCAATCCCGATCTCAGGCTGTGAAAAGGCTGCTGATGTCATCGAACGCCTGCTGCTCGACCCGGTCAGTCACAATATCACCAGCCTTCAGACTGGCGATTTTTCAGAAGAGGCCGACAAAACAGTCATGCCTTTGCAGCTTGAATGTTCAAGCCCTCCCGATAAAGACGCCATTATCGGTCTGCTGAAAAAAGCTGCCGGCGGAGATGTAACCGTCAAATCGGGCGATGGCAACAAACTTGATTTGACTGTAACAGTTAAGGGATTTGGCATCGAGAACAAAAACGCCAGACCAATTTCTGATCTGCAGGAATTCATCAAGGATCTCACCGAAGAAATCGATGTCGCGATCAGCGACACGGTCGAACGTGAGGCCGAGAACAAGATTCTCGATATCACCTACGAAATTTCGACCCGCGATTTCAAAACGCTGAACGACTTTCTGCGCAAAGTTTCGCCATACGCGACCAGATTCAGAGTGCAAAGCCTGCGCCTCGCCTATATCACGGGTTCGCAAAGTATAATCTGGAAATGCAAGGTTCAGATACTTTATAAAGTTTCCTGATTTTTTTCGTTCAGAAACCGCAAACTTTTTCCGATTCTCAGCGCATGCGAATCAGAGGATTAAAGTTTTGCTGAAGATAATCTACGGTTCAGGCGCTACCCGCCTGCTGATGGCGGTATTTTTCTGCATTTTCGCACTGGCTTCAACGGGCCGGATCGCCAGGGCATTCAGCGACAAAGAACTGGCGGTCACCAACATATGTATTCCGGCGGCATTGGCTGGTTTGCGAGCGCATTTCAACGGCACCGACATTAAAAAAGCCATGATTCAGGCCGCATTTGGCGGCCTGCTGATGCAGGAAGGCCTGAAAATCGCGCCAAAGCTCGAAGAAAAGCCGGCCTGGCAGGCCTGGAAAGCAAAAATTCTCGTTAATCTCGGGGCGTCGCTTGCGGAATCGGCTGGCGATGACTTCGTTTACCGCATGGATATCGGGCCGGTATGGCTGGTTGTCAAAGATCGAACCATCAGACTCAAGCCGGCTCTGAACGCGGTAATTGCTCCGGTAGTGCATCTGATAGAAGGATCTAAACCAGACTGGGGGCGAAGCCTGAAATATGGCACTTTCGCTTTCGAGCGCAACAGCAGCCGCGATGGCACATTAAGCGGCACCGGCGCTCTGGCTTACAGCAACGCCAACACTTTTACCACCAACAAGTCAGGGGCCCATTCGGGGCATGAGCTGGTTCACACCTTTCAGTACCGACGCGACGCCATGTCGCCACTGCGCCTTGGCAACCTGATTTCAGGCCTCGACGAACGACTTGGCGACAACTGGGTCGACGATACCGGCTGGAGTATCAGCTGGGGTCTGCAATGTGGCTGGGCTGACTTTTATGACAAGAGCAAAGATTTTGACATCCCGCTCGAAAAAGAAGCATACTACCTTGAGAAAAAGTACCGCCGGTATTTTTAAGCCGCCAGCCTGACAAGGTAGTTAACTGATGCCCGAAGCACTGAGACTGACGTTGACCCTGTGCCGCCTGAAAATCAGGCTGCTGGTAAACAGCCTGAAAGGCTGGGCTTCACTCGGCAAAGGTATCGGTGTCAGTCTAAGTGTCGTTCTGACAGCTGTTCTCATCACCACCGGGGCGGCAGATCTTGTTAATTCGCTGCGCATGGTCCCTTATGCCGACATCATGCTCGACTGGCTGCTGGGCGGCATCATCATCTATGTGATTTTTGTAGTCTTCACCGGCGATCTGTTAACCGGGCACAGTCTGAACACCGGCCAGATGAGCTCAGACTTCGGTTATCTGCGCACTCTGCCGCTGCCACCTTCCAGTCTGGTTATCGTTAAACTTTTTGAAAGGCTGATCACCGACTATCTCGGGCTGATCATTCTTTACAGCGCTTTTCTCGGCATCGCCTGCCGCAATGCCTGCAATCTCGAAAGCCTGCTGCTCGCAACCGCTCTTTATCTGCAGATAAGTCTGTTGGTCGGCCTGCTGATCAATCTGACGAGCATTTGTCTGACACGCTTTTTCAGGCCAACGGCGGTCAACAATTTTTTCTCTCTGCTCGGTTATTTCAGCGCCTTCATAACCGTGGCGCCTTATGTGATCCTGAATAATTTCCCGATGCAGATTCTGGAATTCATTGTCGCGAATCTCGACATTCTCAACGAGACGGTTTTCCGCTTCATGGTGCCGGTTCAATGGCTGGCAATGTCACTTCTCAGCGGCAGCTTCTGCGATGAATTCTTTTTCTTTTCAGGTTTCTGGGCAATTATGATGTTTACCGGCACACTGCTGTTCAAACTCGCCATCGACCTGAACTGGTACAGTTATTCACACAGCAGCAGCCGCAAAGGCGGCCGCAACGGGCGCAAATGGTTCAGCGGCCTTATTCACAAAGAAGTACTGCTGCTGAAAAGCGATTTCAACCTGCTGGTCAACGCGATGATGATGCCGATCACTCTGATCGTCATCGAAATTTTGCTTTTGAAAGAGGTTTTCAAGCTTTCATCACCAAACTCGATGCTGAACATCATTGCCGGGGCGGTTATTTATTTTTGCGGTTTCGGCCCGGTGAACAGTATCGGCTATGAAGGCAAAGCAATTTCCCTGCTTGAAACCTTGCCGATCAGGCCATCTTCGCTGCTTTTCAAAAAAGCTGCATTCTGGATATGCATCGCCGAGATAATCTTTGTTCCGGCCACGATTTTGAGTATGCAGCAGATGAATTTTGCGCCGGCTTTCATCGCTCAGTCAACTCTGGTTGCCGCGATATTCACCGCCACCTGCGTTCTGGTATCGGTCTGCGTTTCTGCCGTATTCCCATGTTTTGACAGCAAGGTTCTGCAACAACGCTCAACACTCACCGGCAAACTCGCCGCTCTCGGCCTGATGCTGCTGATGGTGCCGGTAAAAGATCTCAGCCTGCCTTCAATATTCAGCCTGATCGTATTTTCCTGCCTGCTGTATCTGATGTTCATCAAAGCCAGGGCCGCGCTGTTCTTCAGGCTCGACCCGCAGGCACAAAACTCTGAATATCAGAAACAGATCGATGTGATGCTTCTGGCACTGGCGTTCGCCGCCGGCGAAATCTCACTGACTCACATGTTTCATGCGATAGCGCCCGGCATCGACACCGGTATGTGGAACTGGTTCATTCCGGCAGTAATCATTCTGCCGATCAGCGCTCTGCTGCTGCT
>JAKQKW010000343.1 GCA_029560455.1 Candidatus Rifleibacteriota bacterium | reverse complement strand
CAGCATGGGCAGAATCTGATGACATAGTCGCAGTCGGGGCAGACAATACCTTCGCCGTCGAGAACCGGCGCACTGCCGCCACCGCTTGTCTGGGCAGCTGATGATGATTCCCAGATGCCGCTGTCATTTTTGCTCCAGTTGGTCAGTTCAAAAACTATTTCCTTGACCCCTGGGATGTTTTTCAGGCTGGATTCAATGAATTTCAGCTCTACCGCTGTTTCGTCAGCCGTCTTTTCAAGCCCGACAAAACACAGCTCGCCCTGCAGACTCACTACTCCGGCCTTGACAGGAAACTTCAGTTTTGACAGGTCAATTCGCCGGCCAGACAGTTCGCGTCTGATTCCGGCGCCAATTGCAAGGTCAGTCGCCTCCCTCAATGTTGGCCTCCAGTTCCGTTCGTGAAATTACAATTCAAGGAGAATAATCGGCAATGCGGCAGAATTTGTTTAGCGGCGTATTTTTGATTATAACGCAAACCGACCAACGAATGCAGCAACCTGCTGGAAAATTGCTGCAGAGTCATGCTGACTGCCGATGTTGGTCGGAGTGACCCCTGGTCTGCGCCTGAACCAGGTTTCCTGGCGTTTGGCGTATTGCCGGGTATGAATTATGATCAGCTCTTTTACCTGAGCCATCGTTATTTCACCGCTGAAATTTGCGAACCATTCCTGATAGCCGATCGAATTCAGGCCCGGTGCCTGCTGACCGAATTCGCTCACCAGTTGCCTGACTTCAGCTTCCAGTCCGTCTGCGATCATTTTGTCTACCCGGAGGGCGATTGAGCGGTGCAGATCTTCACGCGGCCGGGTTGCCACCACCGGAAAAAAAATCGCCTCCGGCAACAGGCTGACCGGCCGGTTTTCGGCATAGGGTTTGCCGGTCGTTTCGACAATTTCGATGGCCCGCAGCACCCTTCTGGAATTATTCGTGTCGATGCCTGCGGCCGCTGCCGGGTCAAGCTGTTGCAGCATGCCCACCATATATTCGAGACCCCTGGCTTCGAGCATTTCGCGCAGTTCTTCAGCCCGTTGCAGGTTTTGCCCGGCGTCTCCGAGGCCCTCTGCAATTGCGGCGTAATAGAAGCAGGTGCCGCCAGTCAACAGCGGTATTTTTCGGCGATTCCAGATTACTCTGCAGGCTTCGGCAGCTTTCTGCGCATAATCAGCGGCGCTGAAATTTTCGGCCGGGCTGAGAAAATTGAAAAGATGATGCGGCACCTGTTGCCGCTCTTCTGAAGACGGGCTCGCGGTGCCGATCTGCATGCCGCGATAGACCTGTCGCGAGTCGCAGTTGACGATCTCGCCGCCGAAGCGGCGGGCAATCTCTATGGCAAGAGCCGTTTTTCCTGAGGCGGTGGGCCCAAGAACCGCCAGCACCGGTTTCTGCATCAGGTTCGTAAAAAGCCGGTTTCGATCTGCCTGGTGGTGAGCCTGATCACGATCGGTCGGCCGTGCGGGCAGGTGAATGGGTTTTCAGTTTTCAGCAGCTGTTCGAGCAGGCTGTTCCATTCTGAGTCAGTAAGCGGGTCACCGGCTTTGACTGCGGCTTTACAGGCCATCATTTTCAGCAGGTCGGTTTTAATTTCGGCGATAGATCTGCTTTCCCAGCCGTTGAGCACTTCAGACAGTACATTCTGAATCGATTCGCTGTCGGAGGTTTTCTTTTCTGAAACCGGAACTGCAGTGACGTAAAACTGATTGTCTTCTTCCTGGTGAATGGAAAACCCAAGGCTTTTCAGCTGTGGCAGCTGATCTTTGATAATAAGGCGTTCAGACGGCAGCAATCGCAATGGCACCGGAAACAGCAGTGGCTGGGCAGTAACCGGCATATCCCTGTAGGTGTTGGTGTACTGGTCGAAGAGAATGCGTTCGTGCGCTGCATGCTGGTCGATGATGAACAGCCCCTCTTCGTCTTCGCCGAGCAGATACGAATTTTTCAGCTGTGCCAGAATTCTCGGGTTGTGCAGGGTAACAACCGGTGCGAATGCCGCCCCGGCCGTTGTCAGCGGTGTGACGGAGTGGGGACCGAGTCTTTCGACTTCGGTTTCTTTAAGCTCATAAATTCTTGCATCGCCGTCATTTGCCGGCTGGCGCGCTGGCATGCTGAAAGAGGGTGGCGGCGTAAAAATCGACGGGCGCGAAGAAGGCGGCTGATTGTTGCCGGTGACATCGACGCTGTCGTCGAAATCAGGCAGGTCGGCCGTCTCAGGCTCCGGCCCAGTAGATTCTGACGGCCGTACCGGTGCAGAAACCATGCGCAGGCCTGAGAGGCTCGATTGAATCGTTTCCCAGATGGTGGCGAAAACCCAGCGTTCGTCTTTGAAGCGGATCTCGGTTTTCTGCGGGTGCACGTTGACGTCGATCATTTCTGGCGGTACGCGCAGGTCGAGAATCAGAACCGGGTAGCGGCCCTTCGGAAAAAATGCTGAACAGGCCTTGTTGATCGCCTGGGTCAGCAGTTTCGTTTTGACCACCCGGCGGTTGACCAGGGTCGTCATGTAGCGGGCCGCCGGTCTGGCCTGGTTTGGCGGCGAAATATAGCCGCGCAGCGACATGCCGGTGCCGGCGATAGAGGCGGGTTCTTTGAGCTGCACCAGACTGCGGGTCACTTCAGGGCCGTAGACGGCAAGAATTGCATCGATCAGGTTACCTGAACCGTTGGTACCGGCGATCTGAATATTACCTTTGCTGAATTTGAAGGCGATTTCGGGGTAGCCCATCATGTAATGGCAGACGACATCTGAAATTTGCGCCATTTCTGACTGAATGCTCTTGAGAAACTTGCGCCGTGCCGGAACATTGAAAAACAGGTTTTTGACCTGAATTCGCGTGCCGCGCGGGAAAGGATCGGAATCGTGGCTGACGATGCGGCCGCCTTCGATGAGAAGTTTTGAGCCGGTTTCTTCACTTTCGTGGCGGGTAACCATTGATACGCGCGCCACCGAAGCAATGGTCGGCAATGCCTCGCCGCGAAAACCAAGCGAAGCGATATGTTCGAGCTCTGCGTCGTCTTTGAGCTTACTGGTGGCATGCGGGGTGAAGGCGAGCAGGGCATCGTTGCGGCACATGCCTTCGCCGTTGTCGGTAATTTCGATCAGCTTCTGGCCGCCGTCTTTGATTTCGACTTCGATAAGGGTGGCGCGGGCGTCAATCGAGTTTTCGATGAGTTCTTTGACCACCGAAGCCGGCCTCTCGACTACTTCGCCAGCGGCGATTCTACAGATAATGTCGTCTGAAAGGACTTTTATTTTACCGTTCTGCATGCGTTTTCCTTAAAAATTGTGCGGGCCGCCCATTTCCCAGCTGGCGACGGCGTTAACTTCGAGACTGTTGGCTGGCGCTTCAGCTGCCGTGAAATAACCGTGGGCGGCGATCATGGCGGCATTGTCGGTGCAGAGATGAATGGTCGGCAGCAGCAGTTCGGCCTTGTGTGCGTCTGCCAGTCGCTGCATTTTTTCGCGCAGGGGCCGGTTGGCGGCAACGCCGCCAGCCATGACCAGCCTTCTGGTGCGGGTTTCATTGAGCGCCATTTCGACTTTTTCGGCAAAACTGTCGGCAACGGCCTGCTGCAGGCTGGCGCAGAGATCGCTCATGTTGAGGCGATCGCCTTCCTGTTCAACAACGCGCATTACCGCGGTTTTAAGGCCGCTGAAGCTGAAGACGTAACCCTTGCCGGCCATCGGGCGGGGCAGGCGGTAGCGTTTTGGGTCGCCGCCCTCGCCGGTTTTTTGAATGACCGGGCCGCCCGGGTAACCGAGATTGAGATGGCGGGCAACTTTGTCGAAGAGTTCGCCGGGCGCGTCATCGAGCGTCTGGGCCAGGCATTTGAACTGGCGAGGGCCGGTAACATAAACCAGGTTCGAATTGCCGCCAGAGACGATCAGCCCGAGATACGGAAATTCAGGCTTGCGGCCGGCAGCAAGAAATGAGGCGGTCAAGTGTGCTTCAATGTGGTTGACTGGTATCAGTGGCACCTTAAGCTGCCAGGCCAGCGCCTTGGCGGTGCTTAAGCCGATGAGCAGGGGTCCGAGAAGGCCGGGGCCGGCGGTTACCGCTATCTGGCCGATATCTTTGAATTCGCAGCGGGCAGCCGTCATTGCCTCGTTCAGCAGGGGCAGAATCGCTTCGAGATGTTTGCGCGAGGCGACTTCGGGCACGACACCACCAAACCGGCGGTGAATTTCGATCTGCGACGAGACCAGGCTCGCAAGAACCTCGACACCATCTTTGACGAGAGCAACGGAAGTATCATCACATGAAGATTCAATGCCGAGAGTGATCATGAGGCTTCCTTGAATTTGCGTTCTGCCTGCGACGGAATAACATAAAGCGGCAGAATATTGAGAAT
>JAKQKW010000339.1 GCA_029560455.1 Candidatus Rifleibacteriota bacterium | reverse complement strand
CGCTGGCCGAAACCGAAAAATATCTGTGCTCCAGCCTGAACAGCCTTTTTAACCGCCAGAATGGTCCAGCCGAAATGGCAAAGGCGATTGAAGATTATGCACGACAGCACCGTATCAAACTGCGCTACCTGGTCTGGAATGCCGACGGAGATATTGCACGGGCCGGGTTTCCATACGAAAAAAAACCGGGCGACTGGAAATCTGCCTATCTTGAATTAAGAAAGATTATCAACGAAGACTACATGCGCAATGAGAAGGATATTCCAGCCGAAAGCATGGCAAATATGCGCACGGTTTTCGGACCGCACTTTTTTCCATTTTATTCGCGGCACTGCTATGCCGGCCGCGAATTAAGACTTATCAGACCGGATTCAACGCAAAAATACCCGCTGACCTGGCTTAAAACCGGCCCCAATTTTGGCCTGGCAGTTTTTTTTGAATATGGGGTACTGAACAGCCTTCCGGGCCTCAGACTCTGGTTTGATAACTATCGTGGCAACGCCAGTGTGGGGCTGCTTTCAGATGCTGAAGTCTTCTGCCATAACCCGCTGGTCGTAAACGAGCTCAGCCAGAAAAAAGCCGAGTTCAGACACAGTTACACCAACAGGCAGATTTTGCCGGGGCACTACGTTTTTACCAGATTCATCAACTCAGAACTGACCAGTTTCTGTGCCATCGGCAGAAATGCTGTCGATCAGCTCGCAACCGATACCCTGACACGCATGGTAATACTGCTGCTGCATTTCTGCCTCGGTTTCTACGCCATTCTCAGCTACAGAGTAACCGTTCTGCAAACTCGAATATCTCTGAAAATCCGCAGTCAGCTGTTGCTGCTTTTTGCAGTAGCCAGCATTCTGCCAGGCTTTCTGCTGTTCGTTTCGGGCAGTGATTATCTGCAGCAACTGCGGGTTGGTCTGCTGAATCGAGCCTTTAACCTCAGCCTGACCAGATTGCAGGATGTCGACGAGCTTTTCAACCACGAATTCACGGTACAGAAGGGGCGCATCGTTTCTGCCCTGTCGCAACTGCAAAAATCATTGAAACAGAATCACATCGACCGCAATACCATTTACAGCTTTCTCGACCAACAGCGGCCCGGGCCTGATATGTTTCTGCTGACAGCAAGCAATACGGGCATAATAGTCAGCGAAGTCGGCCTGATGCTTAACAGCAGCCTAAAAGAGGTATTCAATCCGCATCTGGCAGGCGATAACGCCAAAGTCAACGTCATGAAGGCCATATTCAAGCTGTCGGTCTATATAATGTCCGTCATCAACAAAACTCCGATTTCTGACAAAACTGCCACCGAAGTGGAGTTCATAGCTGATGGCCTGATGCAGAAAAAACCGGCAGAGCTGATCGGCCGCTTTTACACGCGTGGCACCTTCTGGCATTGGGGCATTGGTCAGATTCGCCACCCAACCTTCATCGAAAACTTTTCGCTTTTCGACCCGGAAATCATCGACTATCTCATGCTATACGTCTGGGACAGCCGCAACCTGGAGCTCGAATTCGTCAGACGTATTTTTGGCAATATTCGCAGCAGCGCTGAAGGTATAACCATAATGGCTGCCAACGAGCTGATGACACAGGTATTTCCCCCCGAAGCCGTTGAAAAACCCGAGCTCGTCGAATTCATGCACAAATTGCGTGACCAGACCCTGACTCGCCCCGAATTCTGCCGCATCGACGGCAAAGACTATCTGCTTGCCGGTCATAAATGCGTGCATATGCCGACTATAAGGCTCTTTTCTCTGTTTCCGCTCGAAAAAATCGAAGCCGAAATTTCCGGAAAAAAATATACGATTCTGTTGCTTGCGCTCGTCAGCCTGCTGATTTCGGTTTCACTCGGCCTTCGCGTTGCCTCGGGCATACTGCAGCCACTTACCGAATTACAGTCTGGCATCGGCGAACTGCAGCGCCGCAACTTCGCCTATCGTCTGCCGGAGCTCGGCCGCGACGAATTCGGTTCGCTCGCCCGCATTTTCAACGAGATTCTGGTCGACTTCGAAGAAATGCACGTCGCCTCGATCGTTCAGGAAAAACTCATGACCCGCCTCGAAAAACCCATTAATACAGGCAATCTGAGCATTTTCGGCAAAATCATTTCGACCTCAGGAAACGGCAGCGATTATTTCGAAGTTTTCGAAACTCCCGGCCAGAAACCTGCCGTGCTGCTTGGCACAGTTGCCGGAACCGGTATCAGCCGCTGTCTGCTGCTTGCATTTCTCAGGTCAGCAGCCCTGCAGCTGCGCCACCTCTCCGACCAGCCTGCCACCTTTATGCTCGGCCTGCAGGAAATCCTCAAGAACAGCAGCGCCAGAGAAAATCACCACGAAATCTCACTGCTGATGCTTCTGCCGGTTGCCGAAAAAGAAATAATAATTGCTAACGCCGGCATGCGACCACCAATGGTTCTCGACCATGTCAGCCACCGTGCCGAGGCAGTCAAACTCAGCTCTGTCACCATCACTGCGGCTGATAACCAGGGGCCGGCAGTCACCACCATAAAGCTCGACAGTCGGCAAAGCCTGCTCTGCTTCACAGGTTCAGAAACAGCGGTTACCAGCGCCTGCTTCGCCGACACGGAAAATGTTTCCCCCGAAATGCTGGTCGACCATCTTGCCGGGCAGCTCAAAGCCAGTTCTTCGGCCATTGACACTGACCTGGACCTGACAATCGTTGCAGTCACAAACATCTGCCAGCCATTGCCAGATACGGCATAATCTTTGCGTCTCATTTTCCCCGAATCTTGTTGCCCCCGATTGCCCAGCCTGCCCCCGTCCAGCGCCGGTTGATCATCAATGTGCATCCTCTTGCCTTTTCTTGTCCTCTCGTCCTCTCGTCCTCTCGTCCTCTCGTCCTCTCGTCCTCTCGTCCTCTCGTCCTCTCGTTCTCCCGCCCTATTGCCCTATCTCTGTCATTTCGCTTTATTTCGCTTTATTCCTCGCTCTCCTGATTTCTCATGTTCCAGATCTACGCTCCAGCCCTGTTGTTTGTGAAAATTTTCGCAGCGCTTGCCATAGTTTATTTTTATAGTATACTTGCCCATGAAGTCAGGTAACCGGGTGCGAAATACCCGGTTTTCGGGCTGTCAGTCTTCTGTAAAAGCTTTATAGCAAACGAACAGCAATTAATAACCAGGAGAAATGATGTGAAGAAAGAAAACGTAAAAATCGCCATCTGGGGTTTCGGTGCCATGGGAAGCGGCATGGCTGAAGTGCTGCTGCGCAAGAAAGGCGTTGACATCGTCGGCGTCTGCGACATTCACCCCGACCGCGTCGGAAAAAGCATCTTCGAAGTGCTTGGCGTCCCCCGTGGCGACCGCAAAGACGTCACTATTCTTGGCGATATCAACAAAGTTATCAGCAAAAAATCGGCTGATGTCGTGCTTCTCTGCACCGACAGTTTTACTGCCAAAGCTTTCGACAAGATCAAACTGATCGTCGAAAAGGGCATCAACTGTATCACCACCGCCGAAGAAATGGCATACCCGAAAGCCAAAGAACCGAAACTGGCTGCCGAAATGGACCGCCTTGCCAAAGCCAATGGCGTCAGCATTCTCGGCACCGGCATCAACCCAGGCCTGATCATGGACCTGCTCGTGGTTCTCATGAGCGGCGCCTGCACTGACGTCGAATTCATCAAAGCCGAACGCGTCAACAGTCTTTCACCGTTCGGCCCCGCCGTCATGGAAGAACAGGGCGTCGGCATCACCCTCGACGAATTCAACAAGCAGTCTGCCGCCGGCCATCTCGCCGGTCACGTCGGCTTCAACGAATCAGTAAACATGATCTGCGACGCCATCGGCTGGAAACTCGACAAACCGGTCGAACAGACCATGGCCCCGATCGTGTCAAAAGTGCTGCGCAAGACCAAATACGCCGAAGTTAAGCCCGGCAACGTCGCCGGCTGCACCATGAAAGGCTTCGGTTACGTCAACGGCAAAATGGCCGTCGAAATGATTCACCCGCAGCAGATCGAGCCCGAACTCGAAGGCACCGACACCGGTGACTACGTGGTAATCAAGGGCACCCCGAACGTCAACCTCGCCAACAAACCCGAAATTCCCGGTGGCATCGGCACCATCGCCATGTGCATCAACATGATCCCTCAGGTCATCAACGCCAAACCCGGCCTGCATACCATGCTCGACCTGCCGGTTCCCCGCGCCATCATGGGCGACATGCGCGAACAGATTCACGAAGACTGATCAATAAACGCTCTAACAGCAAATGCTGCCTCACTCACCCGAGGCAGCATTTTTTCAACACATTTATCAGCGCAACTTCGGCACCGGCCGGCATCAGTTATCGACTTTCAAACATGGCACGTCTGCTTTTGTGCTGCTATTGATAACTGCAAATCAAAAGCAGAATCTTTTGTAATAGCAGGCACGGGGAGAAGTCGGGATTGCTTTTTCGTAAGCTTGTGAGCGAAGCGAATCGCTGAAGAAAAAGCAACCCGACTGATAGACCGGGCCGACGAACCAGTTCAACTTTGTTTCTGCAGTAATCAATAATATTGCAAATAAGCGTTGCTGATTTCAGAAATCATCAGAAACTGTAAAAGTTGGAAAAAATGGTTTAGAATGGCGGGGCAGTAAATTTAGATATGGGAGGTCTGCATGCCATTTTTTGCTGGCTTTATAATTGGTTTTGTCGTCTGGTTTCTCTATAACTACCTCTGGTCGGGCATCTATACCGTCGAGCAAAACGAACTGGCTGTTAAAACAGTTTTCGGCCGCGCCCAGCGCATCGAGGGCAAGACGATTCTGTCGCTGCCGGTTGCCATCAATCTGATTGACGAAGAGCGCGAACGCTACGCCTACCCGCAGGTGGTCGTCATTCCACCGGGTGGACCCTACTTCAAGTTCCCCTGGGAAGAAGTCCACAAGGTGAACATCTCGACCCAGACACTCAACATGGCTCTCGACCCCGAAGATCCGGCCGCCAATCATGCCGGCCAGTATCTCGAAGCCGTCACCAAAGACCAGCTCAATACAGCGCTCAGCGGCCAGATTCGCTATCGGGTCACTGACCAGAATCTCTACGCCTATCTATTCGGAGTTAAAAATCCGATCGTGCACGTCATGGCCTATTTCATCTCGGTTCTGCGCGAACGCATTGCCAATTTCGAAGCTCAGAAGACCGAAGAAAACAGTGCAACTGCCGGCGTTTCGATCAATGACCTGCGCAAAAACCTGCATGAAATAAACGAACACATGATGCGGGAATGCACCCAGTCTGCCGCCCGCTATGGCATCACTCTCGAAGCCTCGCTGATTACCAGCATCGACCCGCCTGACGAAGTCGAAAGCGCTCTCGCTGCC
>JAKQKW010000317.1 GCA_029560455.1 Candidatus Rifleibacteriota bacterium | reverse complement strand
GGCAGCCGGGTCGAGGCAAAGCGTGCCGGAACGACGCCGATAACAGAATAGCTGCGTTTATTTGCCGTTGCCATTGGTGAGAATCCCTGTGGTTGAATGCCCTTCGAGCAGCGGCACGACCTTGACGCAGCCGCCATGGCTGGTTACCCAGTCGGCACCGACGATGGTTGCCGGGGTGTAATCGCCGCCCTTGACGAGAATTTTGGGAGTCAGCGTTTTGATAAGAGTTTCAGGCGTGTCTTCATCGAACCCGACGACGTAATCGACGCATTCGAGAGCTGCCAGCACCATGGCCCGGTCGGCAAAACTGTGATAGGGGCGGGTTGGCCCTTTGAGCCGCTTGATCGAGGCGTCGGTGTTCAAACCGACAATCAGCAGTTCACCGAACTTGCGCGATTCATTCAGCACATAAACGTGCCCCGGGTGAAGAATATCGAAGCAGCCGTTGGTAAAGACGCTCTGATAGTCTTTCATTGCGGCAGCCAACAGTGGCAGATCGCTGCCACTGATGATTTTGCCGGCCGGCAGAGCCGGCGCCGGTGCTTTGCCCGGAAAAATCTCTTCTTCGATCGCCCGACACATGCTGTGCAGCAGCAGGCCGTGGATTTCCTGAATGCGTGGGGTGCGGGACGAAGGGGCGCGAACCGTCAGATCGGCAAGCTGTGACAACTTTGAATCGCGGCTGCCGGTCATCGCAATTGTTGCAATCTTCAGTTCTTTCGCGGTTTTGAAAGCTTCGACGATGTTCGGCGAATTGCCGCTGGTCGAGAGGCCGACAAGCACATCACCGGAGTTGCCCAAGCCCTGCACCTGGCGTTTAAAAACCTGGTCATAACCATAATCGTTGGCAATGGCGGTAAAAGTGGCTGACGGGGTGCAGAGCGAAACGCAGGGCAGCGAAGCGCGGTCGTAGCCGAAACGCCCGACCAGTTCACCGGCCATGTGCTCGGCATCAGAGGCAGAACCGCCGTTACCGCAGACGAGAATTCGGCGGCCGGCCTTGAGAGCACCCACCATAATATCTACCGCCGTGGCAAAGTGACCGGCAAGTTCGGTTCTGGCGGCCGACCAGGCGGTGAGCCGCATCGCGTTCAGGTCATCGAGAAAATATTTTTTCATTGTCTGTTCTTTCACTTCAGATCAGGCCGGTTCGGCATAGCTGAACCGGTTTTACTGCACACGGTTGCGGTTGGCGAAATGGCTGCGGTCATAATGTTCGAGCACCTGTTCGCGACTGGCGGCTGCAGTGCCGACAATGCCGACAACGACGCCGGCAGCCAGGTTGGCCACTTCCGCGGCAACCGGCATGCTGCAGCCCGATGCGAGGCCAAGGCTGAAGGTGCTGATCACCGTGTCGCCGGCACCGGTCACGTCGAATACCTGCAGGGCGCGGGTCGGAATCGTGACCGGATCTCTGCCCTTTTCGAACAGGCTCATGCCGTGTTCGCTTCGCGTGATCAATATTGAATCGGCACCGGTCTGCTTTAACAGATCGACACCGCCCTTCATGACGTCGGCTTCGCTCTCAAAAATCCGACCCAGAGCCGATTCGGCCTCTTTGGTGTTCGGGGTGATGATCGTCGGCTTTTTGTAAATCGGAAAATTCTTCAGCTTCGGGTCGACGGCGATGAACTTGCCAAGCTTTCTGAAGCGGGTCACCACTTCTTTGAACAGGTCTTCAACGATGACGCCCTTGGCATAGTCTGAGACGATGACGCCATCGAGTTCGTCGGCCATATCGAGCAGAACGCCGAGAATGTCTTTCTGGCGCTGATAATCTATGGCATCGGTATGCTCGCGGTCGACACGAATCATCTGCTGATTCTGCCCGAGAATGCGGGTTTTTACCGAGGTGCGACGACCGGAATCGATTACCAGACCGGCAGTGCCGATCTTGTCTTTTTGCAGTTCCTCGGTCAGGCGGCGGCCGGCGCCGTCATCACCGATGATGCCGAAAATGTGAGCTTTGGCGCCAAGAGTGACCAGATTCGATGCCACGTTGGCAGCGCCACCCGGGCGCCAGGTTTCGGTTTTGACCTGAACGATCGGAACCGGGGCTTCGGGCGAAATGCGGTCGACCTTTCCCCAGCAGAATTCATCGAGCATCACATCGCCCAGCACGGCCAGGCTGCATCTGGAAAACCCTTCCAGAATCTTTTCAAGTTCGCTTCGCTGCATGTTTAAAGTGCCTTTCCTGTGAAGCAGTTAAAGCCGAAGTCTATCATCGGCCCGGCCTTCCGTCAAGCAGGCCATTTGCCCCGCTGCGGTTTACAACCAGACTTTTTGCTGTTAGAATGCAGCCCGCTATCGCCAATTTTTCGACCGCAGAAGTCGCATTTTTCTCAATCAGAGATAGCAGGAGCAACGATGGATAATCACCTGGTCAGCTTGACAGACATCAGGCAGGCAGCGCGAAAACACTGGATATTGGCCGTCGCCGCCTTGTTGATCGGCCTGTTTCTCGAATTCTGGTTCTATAACTACCCGCCCCGTGGCGTTCTCAGCGAAGATACTCTGATTATCGGGTCAGTGCTCGGTGAACCGCTGGTCAAATTTGACACTCTCTGGACACGAATTATTAACGATGACGCGAAAATGCTCGAAATCTTGCGGGTTCCCGAGCTCTCAGAACCTGCTGACGGAGCCGACGACCTGGCTCTGGTGGCATCTCTGCGTCGAAATCTTCGTTACCTGCCGGTCGGTGAAGTGATGGTGAAAATTGGCCTGGTCAGACCCGGCTATGACGGAAGAACTTTTTTGAACCGTTTTTCGGCATACCTTCTTGAGCAACTCAGAGTTCTTGGCGAAGAAACCCTTAAAACCCGGCGCGAATCTGTCCGTCTGCGCTATGCCAGTCTTGCACAGCAATCGTGGGTGATCAGCGGCATTTTCGGGTTGACCGGCTTCAAAGATCTGCTCAAGGATTTCAGCAATTTTGAAACTCTTTTTACTCAGAATCTCAGGGCGACCGATTCTCCCGGTCTATGGCAGAGCATTGGCTGGTTGTTTCTCAACAGCTGGCTCAATGATTTTCACGCGCTCCGAAACAGCTATAACCAGCATTTTTCTGAGGATTTTAAACTTCTCGACATTTATCCGAGAATGCCGCGGATTATCAGCAGTCCGCAGGCCGTTTCGGTGCCGGTACAGCCATTTCACCAGCTGATCTATATTCTGGTTCCATGCGCCATCGGCCTGGTATACCTGTCTTTGTTGATGCTTCTCAGCCACAAGAGAGCTGACCGCCAAGCCTGATGTCATCTTCAGGTGCTGTTCTGCCGATGACCAGTGAAAGTTCGATGCCGTCGTCATGGCGGGCGTTTTTTCTCCTGATTCCTTTTGGTCTGCTGCTGTTTTCGCAGCTGGTAATATCTGACCTGCCGGCAATTTTTCTGCTGCTTACCGCCATCTGGAGAATTCTCAGAACCGGTTTGCCGCCTCTCAACACTATCGACGCCTGCTTTATCGGCTTTGTCGGCTTTTCAGTCCTGGGTCAGGAAATCCCGGCAGTGCCCGGCGATTACTTCTTCGAACTTCTCGCCATAATCTTTCTTTACGCCGTGTTTCGGGCGGTTGCCAGTTTTCTCTGCAGCGAAGAGCGCCTGCAGCGTGCGGCAACTCTGGTGGCCGGCACCATGCTTCTGGTCATGCTTACAAATTTTTTCGCAATTCTCCTGCAAAAGCTTGATGCCAGCCTGCTTCTTTCTGCCTATGTGCCGGTTGCGCCTGTCGGCAAGCTGAGCTGGCCCTTTCAATTTTCCGGGCAGCTGGGTATATCTTTGACAGTGCTGTTTCCGCTGTGTGTCGCGGTTCTTGGCCGGTCGATGCCGCTCAGACTTCTCTTAAGTGTTCTGTTTCTCTCCTGTTGTGGGGCAACCGGTTCGAGGAGCGTTTTCTGGCTGGCGGTATTCGAAATCCTGTATTCTGAGTTTTTTCTTTTTAAAAGCCGCTCCGGGCTATCAAACCTGCTGAAAGGCCTGGCTGTATGCTGTGTCATTGTCGGCACTCTGTTGTTTTTTGCCGATGATTTCAGCTTTCAGCGCAGTCTTGGTCAGACAGAAGAGACGCCGCTGTTTTTTGACGAACCGCGTTTGAAGCAGATAATCATGGCCTTAAGAGCAGTGCCGGTGTGGGCGCGCGGAATTGGTCTGGGTTGCTTCAGCCCGATGTACGCTACCGAGATTCATAACACGCCGCTGAACATCATTGTTGAAACCGGTGTTCCCGGATTCATCTTCTGCTGTCTGATGCTCCTTGAGGTTGGCAAAGCCTTTTTCGGAAAAAGCCGGCGTGAGCGGGATAATCTGCATGCCGCTCTGGTTCTGGCGCTGCTGGCTGCAGCATTTCATGGCCTCTTTCGCAACCTTCTTACCAACCGGGCCTGCTGGTTTGTTCTTGCCCTCTGCTACAGCTACGGCCAGCGCCGTAGCAATTCTGCCGGAACCGTGCCGGTTCTTTAATATTGCCCGCCGTCTACGCGCAGCCACAAAAGTAATTCCCGGCGAATGGTCTTGAGCAGCGAATATAAAAACAGCATGGGCAGCATGGGAAACAACGCTGGTTCAAGCCTGGCTGCATGCAGATAGACCCTGATTTCACCGGAACGTAACCGTAATTTCTGCGAACTGATACCGCCGGTTGAGTGCTGGGGGCGCCCCAGACAGGTTAATGGCGGACCATGCAGAATCGCGCAACGATGCCGATGCGCCACGCGCACCCAGAGATCGCGGTCTTCAGAAAAGCGCATCTGCGGGTCGAAACGTTCGCCAAGCGATGCCCTGACAACCCAGCAGGGGCAGGCGGCAACATTTTTAAAAAGCAGTCGCCTGAAACTTACCGGCTTCAGAATGAAGGCGGATGGCTCGGTCTGACGCTGCCATTCGTGCCCGTGGCGCTCGGTATAACGGTGCGCCAGAAGCGAAAGAGTGGGGTTCATCTGCAGAAAGTGCCTGACGGTCGCGAGCTTGCAGCAGTGCCAGAAATCGTCGGCATCGAGAAAGGCGATAAAGGCCCCGCTCGCCTTTTCCCAGCCGAGATTGCGGGCTGCGGCCTGCCCAAGGTTTTCGGAAAGCGTGATAAGCTCGAGCCTGATCGAGACTGCTGCAAATTCGGGCTGTCTGGCGCGAACCATTTCAGAGCTCGTGTCAGTGCTGGCATCATCGATTACGATGACTTCAAAGTCTCTGCAGGTCTGATCGAGACATGAATTGAGGCAGCGGTCAATTGTCGTGGCCGCGTTATAGCAGGGAATGATTACCGAAAAGAAAACCTGGTTACTGTTCGCCATGCAGAAGAATTGAGCGGAAAACCCGCGCCGAGGCAAGATAGTTTTTAACGATGAATCTGGTCCTGTCGAGGTTGAAAGCGGCACCGGTCGCCATGCCTTCGTTGTGAATGACGGTCAGGAGCGGGTAATAGATTGAGCTCAGGCCATCTCTGAGCACTCGCTGGTGCAGAATCGCCTCTTCAAAGTAGAGGAAAGTGCCGGGGTAGAAAATCTGCGGGTAACGGCGATAATAACCAGCCGAAAACACCAGTGCCGAACCATGCAGCATGACCCCACGCTGAATTTCGCCGACATGGCCGTTGTCCTGCGCCTGTCGTTCCGCTGAAAATCTGGTGTTGTCTGTGTAAGCACGCCAGAAGCGCCGAAAGGCAACGCTTTTATAAAGCATGCTTCTGGCCCATGTTTTGCACCGCAGCCAGAAATGCCCGGCAACTGAAGCGTTCTCGATCTGCTCGGCACGCTTTTCGAAGTCGGCAATCAGTTTCTCGACGGTTGCCAGGTTATCGACGCCGTAAAACGGGTTTTGCGGTATGCGGCCGGCGTTGAGAATGTTGGGCCCGAGAATGTCGAAACGTTCGCGCTGGTACTGGTCGACGAGAATTTGTATAAAATCTGGCTGAGTGAACAGGATATCATTGTTGATGACGACCAGAAAATCCGGCTTGAACTGCTCTATGGCAAAAGCACAGCCGGCATTGTTGCCTCTTGCAAAACCAAGGTTTTCGTCGGAAAAAACCAGGGAAATGTCCTTGTCGCCTGAATATTTTGCTGTGAGAGCCTGCCTGCTCGTATCGGCCGAGCCGTTCTCAACTATGATCAGCCTGGTCTGGCAGCCGGCGTCGGTTTTCAGTTTTCTTATCGAGTCGACACAGGCAAAAGTCTCGCTCAGAGACTTTTCATGGTAGTGAAGAATGACGAAGCAGACGCAGGTCATCTGTTTATTGCCTCAGGTCAGAAAATCGGGCGATGATCGCACGCAAACGCGCGGAGCGATGCAGAGCGGTCAGTGCAATCAGGTTCGGTACAATACAACAGATGATGGCGCGTGTCCACCAGTTGTGCCAGGTGGTTGCCGCTGCGGTCATTTCGCAGGCGTGATAGCCGGCGATATGTGACAACACGAATATTGCGGCTGCCGCCAGAGAGTTTTTGATGAAAATTTGCATTCCTGACCTGAAAACCTGTCGGTGCAGCAGCCAGCCCAGTATGCAATGCCACTCTGCGAAGCGGTAAACAACCGTTCCGAAAACCACTCCGGCGATTCCATAAGTTTGCACCAGAGCCAGCGAAAGAACCAGCTTAAGCAGGCTTGCCCCCAGATGCAGATGGCGGTCGGGTGCGAAAACCCCGGAACTGGCTCGCAATGCTCCCGCTACCATCGAGATCCCGTGCAGAAAAAAGTCGAGAACCAGCAGAAACAGCACAGAAAAAGGCAGCAGCGACTCAGGGCCAAGCCACAGGTTAAGAAACGGATTGGTCAGGTTGAGCAGGGCAACCGAAGCAAAATTGAAGAGTATGAAATTACCGAGAAAAGCCGTGTAGAAAACTTTTTCGCTTTTCTGCGGCGTTTCCAGTGCCAGCAGATTGCCGAAACTGGCGATCATTCCGTTTGAGAACTGACTGAAAATATTCTTTACCGCAAGAATGACAATCTGATAGTTGGCAAGCCGACCAACCATGGCCAGCCCAAGCCAGCCGGAAATTATGAGGTTATCGGTGTTCCTGACAAAATACATGGCCAGATAGTGAAACATCAGATCGCGGGTGCTGGCAAAAACGCTGTGGCAACAATCATCGGCCGGAGAGAACTGGTGCTTATCTCCAAGAAACGGGTATCTGGTCGCGACAAAATAGCTCAAGGCAAGCCCCTCAAATATTTTCAGTATCACACCGGCGGTGACGAAGAGAAGATAGCTTCTGGTTGCGTGCAGAATCGCGATCTGAAAGATAAACAAAACAATCTGCGCGGCAGCGCTGATAAAATTTACAAGATAATTCTGCTGGTCGGCTATCAGAAGCGACTTGCGACTCATGAACAGGCAGACGGTTATCGTCTCAAGCAGAAACAGGGCAAAGGCGGCCCGCAAAAAACCGGTAGAAAAAACGCCCTGACCTGTCAGATGAATGAATGGCATGGCCAGAAGCCCGCCAATGCCTATGACCAGACTTATCAGACAGTAGGCCCGGCCGTAGAGATGCATCAATGATCTTATCTGCACCTGATCGCCAGCCGCGAGAGGGCGGTAGAGATGACAGATTATCGCGGTGCCGATGCCAGCTTCGGCCAGGCCAAGAATGGCCACCAGATTCTGAAAAAGCCCGTTGACGCCAAGAATTTCATAACCCAGATTTTCTACAAACAATTGCCGCGAGTAGAAACCCAGGCCAATGGTCAGCATCTGCAGCAGGATGCCGGCAGAAATGTTCAATACTGAATTGCGGGTGCGGGACAATTTCACGGGCTGGCCGCTTCGTTGCAGAAAGTAAACTCAGTCAGCATAAATGACCGTCTCGCAGTAGGCGCTCTGGTAAAGCCTGAAACGCAGTCGATAGTCAGGAACAAGTTCCCTGATCCGTCGCGCAATTTTCCAGGCGTCATCAGGCCGATGATAAGCACAGATCGCAAGACGCGGCCGGTGCTGCCTGATCTGGTTGCAGGCCCCGTCGAGGGTGGCCGTTTCGTTGCCCTCGACATCGGCTTTTATCAGCGTAATCGGCTCAGACACAGCATCGTCAAGTCGGACCATTGCTGTTTTAATCCTGCCGTCAGCTTTTATTCTGCCGGAAGGGCCCTTTTCTGAAAAGGAATGCAGACCATTGCAGGCACCGGTGGAATTCTGCCGGAACTCGATATTACTGAACGCTTTGAGTGTTCGCCTGGCGAAGTCAAGATTCGCGGGATCGGGTTCGAAGAGATAATACCGCCGGCAATTGCCGAACAGTCTGAAGAAGAGCAGGGCAGAATCGCCGTTAAAGCCGCCGCAGTCGGCAATTACCTCGTTTTGGCCGAAACTGAAGATTTCGGGGTCGTAATACTGGTCGATGCTGTGGCGGGCACAACTGTGCAGAAAATTGCGATCGAGGGTTATCTTGTAGAGCATGACCTGTATCAGTGTCTTTCGTGACTCTTCATCTGCAAATGTTTCATACAGCCAGCGATATTCTTTTTCGTTCTCGAGCAGGTCGCTGGCAAAGTCAAAATACGTGTAATCGAGCATGCGCTTGAGACTGCGCTGGCGGTTGAACCAGAATTTTTTCAGCGGCAGCATCCGGCATAGAATCTTGATGAAATTGATTGGCCCCCGCGCCGAAAAATGCCGGTGCGAAAATGTCTGAAAAAGCTTGGCAGAGGCGCTGGTGCCGGTGCCGGGTAAGCTGTCGAGCCGACGATAGAACTGGTCGATTGTCGTGAACTGGTAATGCAAATGCAACTCCCTCATTATTGGCTAATAATAGCCGAGATAGCCGGTAAAAAGCAAAGACCTTCTCCCTTGATTATCTGCACCGCACAACAAGCAGACTTTGCGTCTGCCGGCAAGATGTGGTATACATTCTCAAATCCTTTTTTATCTGCAGGAGAACTCAATGCAAAAGAATCTGATTGCCCGCCAGAGGGTCTTGTTTTCGGTGCTGGCATGCGTTTTTTCGATATTTCTCGGCGCCACCCTGTATTCTGATGCGTCGGTCGTTGAATTTACCGCCATCGGCAAGGTTGAATCCATCTATCGCGACCGCGTCAGCATGAAGATTCTTGATTTTGTCGGCTCTGATACCGCTGAGCTGGCGCTGGCGACCGGCAGCTGGGTCAGCTTCGACCTGCCGCGCGAATATCGCGACCGCCGCAATAAGCGCGATCGTGGTCAAATCAATTACGGTACCGTCATCGAAGCCGATCTGATCGGTAATATCGCCACCGAATACGAACTGAAAACCGACGAAGAAAAGACCGAAACCGTCAGGAAGAGTGTGCCGGCCGTTCTCCTCTGGACCGCCCAGGCCGTCAGAAAAGTGAAAAACCCCAACGATTACCTGCCCGAAGAAGAACGCAAACAGAAAAAAGGCCGCCGCAACAAAAAAGAAAAGAAACCGGCTGAACCGGTAAAAGTCTGGACCCAGGAAGAAACCGTGCGCGGCAATATCCTGCTGCATAAAGACAAGGTCTATATCAAAGAAGATCGCCTTGGCAAAAAAGACCGTGGTCTTGAAGTGCTTTCTGAAGCCTGGACCGAAAAACTCAAAACCATGCCCGGTACCCGCGTCGTTCTGCACGGCACCACTCACCGCACCAGCGTTGCATCAGGCACCATGGAAATTCGCAACCTGATGAAAATCTACCAGAAATAAGCCGGGAGCAAGCCATGAATGCCAGAAATCTGCTGCTGTCAGCCCTCATCAGCTCTCTGCTGTTTTTCGTAACCGGCTGCGGCGCGCCCAAGGCCCCGGCAAAACCGGCAAAACTCGAAATCGAGCATTTTACCCGCAGCAAAGGCCTGCCCGAAGAGGCGATTACCTCACTGGCAGCTTTTGCCAACAAAATCTGGGCCGGCTCGCAGAAAGGTCTGTTTGCATTTGACAGCGTCAACTGGCAGATTCACCAGCGCAAAAACACCAATGTTCTTGGCTCCGATATCATCGAAGATCTCAAGGTCAGCGACAACGTCCTCTGGATCGCCACCGACAACGGCGCCTGCCGCTTCGATGGCAATAACTGGTCTTCTGTCTATACCGGTGGCCGCGCCCGCTCGGTAATCGGCAAAGGCAGTGAACTGGCGGTCGCCACTGCCTACGGCGTCGTCTATTCGAACGGCGGCGGCATGACCCCGATGGGCAAAGACAACGCCGGTCTGGTCATGGACGAAGTGACACAGGTAATGTTCGACGGTCAGGGCCAGCTCTGGGTCGGCACCCGCGCCGGCATGGCCCGCATGGCTTCCGGCCTTTTCCAGAATTACACCGGCCCGGCCAAATCCGTCATGGGCTCATCACTGATCGACGTGCCCGCCAGTCCGTCAAACTGCCGCCTGCCCGGCAACAACATCAAGGTTATCATGCCATATCAGGGTATGCTCGCGGTCGGCACCACCAGCGGTCTCACCGTCACTGACATGGCCAACACCTGGAACATCTACACTGCACAGCATCGCGAGTGGGTACAGCGTGCCGGTCAGATCGTCGAAGACCTCGTTTCCGGTAACAGCCAGCTGCCCGGCAACGTTATCAGCGCCCTCGCCGCCAGCGACAACCAGGAAATCCTCTTTGTCGGCACCGACAAGGGCCTCGCCGCCCTGCGCGGCTCTGAATGGCTCGATCTCGCAACCCTGATGCCCGGTCTGCCCAAAGTGGCCATCACCGGTCTCGCATGGCTCAACGGCGATCTCTGGGTCGCCACCGGCGAGGGCATCTATCAGGTTAAGAAGGTTTCAGGCCTGCTCACTGCCCCCGATACCAGTAAGCCCTGATCAGGCACCAGTAATTAGCTGAACACCAATGCTCATGCCGCACAAAAACATACTTTCCGGCCTGTTACTGACGGGCCTGGTGCTGCTGCTTCCCGAACTTCTGGAAGCACAGTCGCTGGCTTCCGGCCCGGCCGTGCCCGGTGCTGAAACGACGACCGGCGGGCTGCCGCCAGACGTGAAATTCCTGCTGGGCACCCTCGGCGGCGGCGGTATTGCCGGTTGGGCTGTCGGCTACACTCTCAAAAAGTTCGCCAAAATGCTCGCCCTGATCGTGGGTATTGCTTTTATATCTCTGCAGTGGCTCGCTTTCAACAGCTTCATCACCATCGACTGGAACAGAATCAAGAGCGCTGTGCCCGACGAAAGCATCGAACGTTCGGCCACCGGCCTGATGTCAGTGATAACCTACAACCTGCCCTTTGCCGGCTCTTTTATTGTCGGTTTCTGGCTTGGTTTCCGCAAAGGCTGAAAAATTGTCAGTTACCGACAGAGCCTCTGACGAACGCTGGCGGGCTGAATCGCAGCGTGTCATTGACTGGTTCAGTTGCAATCGTCATCTTCTCACCGGTAACGGCGTCTGGTTCAGCGGTGGCGAGCCCAATACCATGCCGGTCGCCGGTTTTTTCGACGCGAGACTGAGGGTTCTGATCGTCAGATTGTCAGAATACAGTGAAGTCGCCGCCGGTATCACCCATTCCTATCTCTATCAGATGGCTGCTTCTGTAGACGGCTGTTTTGTCGATATGGCCTTTCTGCCGCCGGAACGTGACGAAAAACTGCTGCGTGACGCGGCGGTTTCACTGATGACCGGCACCACCAGCAAAATGCCGGCCGGCGCTTTCGATGTTATCGCCATCAGCAATTCGGTTCTGCAGGAACTCATCAACCTGCCGGCAATGCTTGAACTTTC
>JAKQKW010000260.1 GCA_029560455.1 Candidatus Rifleibacteriota bacterium | reverse complement strand
CTCAGACAAAACCGGATGCGACAGGAACAACACCGGCAATCAGACCCGCGGTGCCGCTTCCCTTGAATTCTATGATCTGGTCACTTCAGAATTTTTCAACGCGATCAACAACTTCCGCCATTCGCCGCGCAACTGGCATACCGGTTTGAGATACGCACCGGATTAAAGATACACGGCTCTCAAAAAACCCATCTTTACACTTCTTAACGGTCGTTAAGACTACTTAATGCGATAAACCGGGCATTTCAGTCGAAATTTAGATCAGGGAGGTTAAATTGCCGACAAAATGGCAATACTTCGAGGAATCAATTTCGGCGAAAAGTGAATGCTCAGGAGGCATTTATGAGTGTAAGCGGTATTTCAGGGAACTCAGTCTGGACACAGATACAGCAGTTCAAGGCCGGGAAGGTGAATCTGCAGAAGTCAGATCTTGAAAAGATTCAGCAGCAGGCCGCCCAGGAACAGAGCCAGACCCAGTCAGGTCAGGCAGCGAACCCATTTGACACCCTGCTGGCAGCCTTCGATGAAATCGACCAGGATCAAAACGGTATCAGCATTGACGAGCTGAAAAGCTACGCCAGCGAAAACGGCATGACAGCAGGCGGACCTGGGCAGGGCGGCAGACCGGAAGGACCGCCCCCGGGGCCGCCTCCAGGCCCACCGCCATCGATGATGAGCGAACTCGGGCAGGCAAATGGTGCTGGCGGGTCACCGGAAAGCGTAAGCAAGGATGAACTGCTTGAAATCCAGTCGCAGATGGAAGCTGAAGGCATGGAGGTTCCGGAACAGCTTAGTCAGATGATTTCGAACTTCGATTCGCTCGACACCAACCAGGATGGCAAAGTATCGATCGATGAGATGATGGCTTCGCAGGAAAGTTCAAGCACTTCAGAAACAGACGTTGCTGATGGCAAAAAACTCGATCTGCTGAAACTGATCGAGCAGTATGCTCAGGAATATTCGGCAGAGACTTCTTCCGACAGCTCCTCCGATGTGAGTCAGGACATGGCGATACGCTTCATGCGGGCCATGAACGAGTATTCACGCTTTACTGCCAGCTCGGCTCAAAACATGAATTCATCACTGTTCGAAATTGATGCCTGATTAACTTTTCCGATTTTTCACACATTCCGAATTGCCCCGCCTTCATACGAAAGCGGGGATTTTTTATGTGTATAAACCGGTTTTGAGAGGTGCAAAAACAACCCGGCAGGGTCGGCGAAGTCTGAATAAAGAGTTGTGTAAGGCAAAAAATGAGGCTGCGCCACATATTCGACGCAGCCCCAGACTGAGGTTTGGTTGTTGTATTACGGTCTGGATTCGTTGCTTTATCTCCTGTTTTTCATGCCCGGGCGCGGGCCGCCTTTGCCCATGCCTTTACCCATACCTCTTTCACCTTTCTGCGGTCTGGCGCTTTCCATGGCGGCCTTTTCAGTGTCGCTCAGGGTGCCATCGCCATCGCTGTCGAACTTTTTCAACATCTGGCTCTGCATTTCAGTCTTTCTCGCTTCATGCATGGCTTTTTTCTCAGTATCGCTGAGCTTTCCATCGCCGTCAGCATCGTATTTGCTCAGCATTTCGGCCTTTTTAGCCTCCATTTCAGCTGTCATGGCAGCTTCCATTTCTTTCTTCTCTGTTTCACTGAGCTTACCATCGTTATCAGTGTCGTATTTGCTCAGCAGTTCCTGTGGTATCTGACCGCCGCGAGGGCCTTTGCCCTTGCCACCGCGGTTTGCAGGGCGATTCTTTTCCATTTCGGCTTTTTCTGTGTCGCTCAGGGTTCCGTCGCCGTCAGCATCGAATTTTTCGAGAAGCTTTGCTTCCATTTCGGCTTTTCTGGCCTCGTGCATAGTTTCTTTTTCAGTTTCACTAAGAGTTCCGTCGCCATCGCTGTCATACTTTTCAAGCATTTCAGCCTTTTTTGCTTCCATTTCAGCTTTGATAGCGGTCTGCATCGCTTCTTTTTCTGTGTCACTGAGGGTGCCGTCGCCGTCGGTGTCATATTCGGCGGCACGGCTGATATCAAAGCGGGCCCCGCCAAACGGTCGCTTCGGTGGAGGTCCGTCGAAGCCAGGACCATCACTGGAATCTTCGGGGGCGCCCCAACTGCCGATAAAGCTTACCGGCTCAGCAGAATTGTCGGATGTTTCTTCAGCGTAAGCACCAGGCGCGAAAGCCAGCAGCAGAGCAATGAGAACTAAAGTCTTTTTCATATGTTTCTCCTGTTTTAATTAAGTCGTGCAAAAGCGGATTGAGCCGGTTACAACAAGCCACATCAGTCGAAAAGTCAGATTTCACCTACAGATCGACTGATTATCGACGACAGCCGCTAAGGCCATCTTCTGAACCTTCCGGTATCCCGTGACCGCCACGCCACGGCATCGGAGGCATCGGTGGCCGGCGGCGGGCATGCAGCTTTTTGTATTGTTCGGGAGAAAGAATTTTTCGCAGGTCCTGCTGCATCTGGAAGCGCCACATGATCGCCTCTTCGACAGCCTTGCCATGTTCTGCCGCAATTTTTTTCGCGTCAGCTTCAGTAAGATCCGGGTCTGAAAGCTTTTTGTAAAGTTTGCGATGCTGCTGACCCGAGCGCATTTTCTCGCCATTTTTCTGAAACAGAGCGCGAAGCTGAAGAAGCTGCGGATCAGATATTTCCAGCTCTTCAGCCAGTCTGAAGAAACCGAAGGTTCCGATCATGTGTGAATTGTCAAAACCTGCGTCATTAAGATGACGGGGGCCGCGGTGCATCCCCGGAAAACCCGGCTCAGCCGAGTATAGAACCAGCGATACCGCTGCCAGTGACAGTGAAACCAGCGCCAGAACAAGATGTCTTTTCATTCTGCACCTCCGTGGGTCATTACAATTAGAATCTAACGATTCTTTCCTTCAGATGGGGTTAAGACAATGCAAAGAAGTGTTAAGAGGTTATTGATTGATCACTGCAAATCGAAAGACCGGGATGACGAACCGGTTAAATGTCGTTTATGCAGGATTCAGAAAAAACCGGCTCAGAGGCAGAGAGCTGAATTACCCGGGCAAAAACCCTGCCGGGCGAGCATCTCTACGGTTTCAGTTCTGAGCTTGCCACCAAGCATTTCGATACGTCTTATCACTGCAGGAGACAGACCAAATTTTTCAGCAAGCTGTTCCTGCGAAATGGCGATCAGTTCACGCCATTCCTTAACCAGAGCCCGGCCATTCACAACCGGAAGAACGCCTGGCTTTTTGTCTGCGGCAGAGCGAAAGTCTTCAGCTTTGAAAGTGATCTCTGAAATGGTTTCCTGATAGTCTGATGCAATATTTACAGCTGTTTTAGAAAGAGATTCCGCACGGTTCTGTGTTTTCATTTTTTTACCTCCCCCTTCGCTGCTTCAAGCATAAATAAAAACAGCTTAAGATGCGGTAAAGACAACACTAAGAAGCGTAAAGTTCGCAGCCCTCGGCCTTTACAATTCTTAACCATCATAACTGACCCGAATGGTTGCAAAATCGGCGTTTATTGCAGAGAATATCAATAGAGACCACAGCGAGGTTATGCCAATGAAACACATTCTGATCATCGATGACGACACCGAACTCTGCGAGCTCCTGCAGGAGTATCTGGCTTCCGAAAAGTTCGCGACTTCGGCTGCCCACGGCGGCGCAACCGGGCTTGAGATGGTGAAAAACGGCAGCTTCGACCTCGTGATTCTCGATATCATGCTTCCCGAAATGAATGGTCTCGAAGTTCTCAAAAGCATCAGAAGCTTTTCAAAAATACCGGTAATCATGCTTACCGCCAAAGGTGACGAAGTTGATCGCATTCTCGGCCTCGAACTTGGCTCTGACGACTATCTGCCCAAACCATTCAGCCCCAGGGAACTGGTGGCGCGTATCAGAGCGGTTTTTCGCCGCCTGGGCAATGCCGAGGAACAAAGCGTCAAACCCGATTCAATCAGACTCGAAATCGCCGACATCTTTATCGAAAGCTCAACCCGCACCGCCACAAAAAATGGCAGCGATCTTGCCCTCACCGAGGTTGAATTCAGCATTCTCGAAAACCTGATGCGCGCCGCCGGAACAGTGGTCGAACGCCAGGAACTCGCGCTGAAAGTTCTCGGGCGCCGGCTTTCGTATGATGACCGCAGTCTCGACGTGCACATGAGCAACCTGCGCCGCAAACTAGGCACGATCGCCGACGACAAAGAGCGCATCAAAACGATCAGAGGGGTTGGTTATCTCTATGTCAGATCCTGAAAAACCGGTAAAGACAACGGGCGAGATCACGTCGACCTTTTATGGTTCGCGGCTTTTTCTTAAATTTTTCTTATGGGTCTGGCTCACGCTCGTTTTGACTGGTATCACCGTGGCGGTTTACGGCTACTTTTACCATTTTGAGCCTGAAAAACAGCGGTTTTTCAACATCAGTCGCGAAATAATCGGCGAAAACGGCCAGACACTGGTCAATGCCTACGAAAAGCTCGGCAGCGACAGTATAAAGCATTTTCGACTGCCAGGCAGTTTCTGGCTTTATGATGCTGAACTCAACCTTATTTTTGCGGGCAAACCCGCCCGGCATGGCATGCCGCCCGGCCATGAAGGCGATGCCCCGGAAAAGCCAGGTGAACGCATGCGCCCACCCGGTGACATGCCGCCTCCACCTGATAAAATGCACCCGGAACCACCACCCGGACCGGATTCTCCGCCGCCAGACAAACCTGAGTGGGACGAAGGCAAAAAGCCATGGTTCAAAGATGACTTCAACAAATTCGAGCGCCTGTTCAGCGACAATGAGCCCGAAATACGCAATTACGCTGCGAAACTGTTGAATGAGCAGACACCCGGCAGCGAGACTGTGGCCGGTGAAATGCTGATCGGCGCTACAACGACCTCTGATTCGGGCAGGAAATATGTAATCATCTGTCATATTCCGAATAAAATGCCAATGCCGGCCAGATTTCTCATTTACCGACTGCTCGAAAACCTGCCGATTTTTCTGCTCGCTACCGGTCTTCTGTGTTTCTGGCTGTCGCGATATATGGTTAAACCTGTCATCGAAATGCGGGCAGCCAGCCGCAACTTTGCGCATGGTGACCTGAAAACCCGTGTCACCGGCGATGCCGTCAAACGCTACGACGAACTTGGCGACCTGGCAGCTGATTTTAACGAAATGGCCGAAAAAATCGAAAAAATGATCAATAGCCAGCGCCGCCTTTTCGGTGATATCTCGCATGAGTTGCGTTCGCCGCTTGCCAGACTGCAGGTAAGCCTCGAACTTCTTCAGAATCGCACCGGCGAAGCCGAACAACCGATGCTGGGTCGCATTGGCCGCGAAATTTCGCGCATGAATGCTCTTATCGAAGAACTTCTGCAGTTCAACAGGCTTGAAAGCGGCGAAATCAACGGCCAGAAACAAACTGTCGGGCTTCAGGCCGCCCTGAAACACATCTGTAATGATGCCGGTTTTGAAGGCAGAGCACGAAATCTTGCCGTCAGCCTGTCAGCCGGTGAAGAAGTGACAGTGACAGGCAATCAGCAACTTATCGAACGCGCCATCGAAAATATTCTTCGCAATGCCCTGAAATACTCTCCTGATGGCGGCATCGTCAGCGTCGAGCTCAAACGCGCCGGCAGTCAGGCCACGATTGGTATTTCCGACCAGGGCCCCGGCATTCCTGAAGATGAGCTGAAAAAAGTATTCTCGCCTTTCTATTGCCTGTCAGAAGACCGCAACCCGCAAAAAGGCGGCATCGGACTGGGTCTGGCGATTGCCGAACGGGCCATCAGACTGCATAATGGCCACATAACTCTCAGCAACCGCCCAGAAGGCGGCCTGACTGCCACAATCAGCCTGCCTGCTGCCAACTGATTCAAACACCTGCAAAATCAAGAGGAAAAGCAAACGCTCTTGCGTAAGGAGCGCGGTTGCGCTACACTTGCCAGGTAAAATTCACCCCAAAGGAATACACCCTCATGAACAAATACCGAACTCACACCTGTGGCGAACTTCGTGGCAGTGACTGCGGCAAGCAGGTTCGGCTTTCCGGCTGGATTCACCGCAAACGCGACCTCGGCGGCGTGCTGTTTGTCACCCTGCGCGACAACTATGGCATCACCCAGGTTCTGGCCGCGCCCGGCACCCAGGCTTATACCGATTTCAACAATCTGAGGGTTGAATCTGTCGTTACCATCGAAGGCAAGGTCATCAGCCGCGGCGCCAACGTCAACAAAGACATGCCGACCGGTGAGGTCGAAGTCGAAGTCAGTTCGGTAACCCTGCAGAGCGCTTCCGATGTGCTGCCGTTCCAGGTTGCCGACGAAGACAACGCCCCCGAAACCACACGCCTGACCTACCGCTTTCTCGATCTGCGCCGCGAGAAGCTGCACAAAAACATTCTGCTGCGCTCCAGGGTAATCGCCAGCATCCGCCGCCGCATGATCGAAATGGGATTCACCGAATTCCAGACCCCGATTCTTACCAGCAGTTCTCCGGAAGGGGCCCGCGACTATCTCGTGCCCAGCCGCCTCTACCCGGGCAAATTCTACGCTCTGCCGCAGGCACCGCAGCAGTTCAAACAGCTGCTGATGGTTTCAGGCTTTGACCGCTATTTTCAGATCGCACCGTGCTTCAGAGATGAAGACGCCCGCGCCGACCGCTCACCCGGCGAATTTTACCAGCTTGACGTCGAAATGTCTTTCGTTACCCAGGACGACGTGTTCGCTTATCTCGAAAAGATGTTCTACGGCCTGTTCACCGAAATATCAGACTGGAAAGTCACTGAACCGGCTTTCCCGCGCATTACCTATGAAGACGCCATGATGCGCTACGGCTGTGACAAGCCAGATCTGCGCTACGGCCTCGAAATTTCAGATGTTTCTGATATCTTCGCCGCTTCTGATTTCAACGCTTTCAAATCGGTCGTCGAAGCCGGCGGCTGCGTCAGAGCCATCTGTGTCGACAATATCGCCGACAAATCACGCAAATTTTTCAAAGACCTCGAAGACTATGCCAAAGAAATCGGCGCTAAAGGCCTTGCTTCGCTCGTTTACACCGACAGCGAAATCAAGGGCAGCCTCGCCAAACCGCTTTCTGACGCCAGCAAAAATGCCCTGCGCGAACGCATGGGCGCCAAAAACGGTTCGGGCCTGCTGATCATCGCCGACGACAAAAACAAAGCCTCGGTCATTCTCGGCAAGGTCAGAATCAGACTCGCCGACGAACTCGATCTGCGCGAAAAGAACAGCTACCGCTTCTGCTGGATCGTCGATTTCCCGATGTTCGAAAAAGACGAAGAAACCGGCCAGACCATTTTCAGCCACAACCCGTTCTCGATGCCACAGGGCGGTATGGAAGCACTTCTGACCAAAGACCCGCTGACCATCAAAGCCTATCAGTATGATATCGTCTGCAACGGTATCGAACTCAGCTCAGGCGCCATCAGAAACCACCTGCCTGAAATCATGTACAAAGCCTTCGAAATCGCCGGTTACGACAACAGCGTCGTCGATGGCAAATTCGGCGGCATGATTCGCGCTTTCAAATTCGGCGCTCCGCCACACGGCGGCATTGCACCCGGCGTCGATCGCATCGTCATGTTGCTCGCCAATGAACCGAATATTCGCGAAGTCATCGCTTTCCCGATGAACCAGAACGCCCAGGATCTGCTGATGCAGGCCCCGAACGAAGCCACCGAAAAACAGCTCAAAGAACTGCACCTCAAGATCGTCGACTGATCTCAAGCACGCCCCATTAAATAGGGGGGTGGTCTCACAACGCTGTGAGACCACCCTCTTTCTTTTGTCTGAGAACTATGACTAATTGATTTGATTGCTGCACAACTGCCTGACCAATGGCTTTTTCGTGTCTATCTGTGTTCATCCGTGGCTGGCCTTGTCTGAACAAAAATGAGAGGTTATACTGTATTAAGATTTCTCAATTTTGGAGAACAAATGAGAACTTCAGCAAAAAAGAAGGTTTCAGAGCACTTTACCTGGGCAGATTACCAGCAGTGGCCTGATGAACAGCGCTGCGAAATAATCGACGGGCAGATCTACGATATGACCCCGGCGCCCGGCACCTCGCATCAGGAATTACTGATG
>JAKQKW010000306.1 GCA_029560455.1 Candidatus Rifleibacteriota bacterium | reverse complement strand
CCCCTCGCCGGCGATCCGTTCATCGTGTCTGGTGAATCCGGTGCAGTCACGCTTGGCGCACTCGTTTCTATTCTGCGCGAAAACTGCGTGGGCGAGCTGCGCGACTTCCTCAAAATCAATCACGACTCGCAGATACTCTTCATCAATACCGAGGGCAACACCGATCCGGTTCATTTCAGGCAGATTATCTGGGAAGGGGCGAACCCGGTGCCGCGCGAATACTGGACCGACTCCGCTGCCTGATCGATAGATGCCGATTTTCACGCAGAAGCGGAAATCTTATCTGTGACGGCTTAGACCTCCGCGCTTGTTCAGATTTATTGAGCAATCGCGGAGCTAAGTCGCTATTCATAAGATTTCTGCCACCAGCTACCTGCGTTTTGGCTGCAAATATGGGAATAACAAAAAACCTGGTGATGCAGATCTGATAGGGAATGCCACAAAAATCGCATGGTCGGGAGCTGGCGCCTCTGTTATACTTGGTGTGAATTTGCTGGAGAGGGGTGGTTGATCTGAGAAATCCCGAATTTGTGGGGCTTGCCTGGGTTTTCCTGCTGCTGGCCGGCATGCTTTACTGGAAAAGGGCCGTGGTTTTGCGGCGTGCCAGGGCAATTACCGTTACACCGACTGCCAGAATAGCTTCTTTACTCGATGGCCCGAGAGAGCAACGGATGGTCGAAGTTAAAGGCAAGCTGGTGGCGGCCTGCCCTTTATTCAATGCACCCTATTCAGGCCGGGAATGTGTTTTTTACCATGCCATCAGGCAGGATCGTATAGAAAAAGCTTCGCGGCAGATTACCCGGAATAAGCAGCCGCAATATGGTTATCTGACGATAGAAGAATTCAGGAGTGAAGCGTGTTTTTTTATCGACGACGGTTCCGGCAGGATCGCCGTTGACCCCAAAGGGCTTAAGATCTACGGGCACCGGGTAGTTGGCGGTGACACTTCAATTATCAACCCCGAAGAAGACGAGCTGTTCGGGCCGAAAATGGTGAGAAAAAGCTCTTCTGATACTGTCAGAGAAGAGCAGATTCTCGCGCCCGACCGCAGGGTTTATTTGCTCGGCGAGCTCGTTTTCGACGCAAACGGGCCATGTATCTGCGCCCCAAAAGATGCTAACACAGCTTCCCTGCTTTCAATCCGAACCGAAGAAACCATTCTTGAAGAACTCGGCGAAAAAGCGCGCAATTATGCGATCGGCATCACTGTAACCCTGCTGATAGCAGTCATTGTCTTCGCTTTTTCATGGTAATTACCTTTTTGCCTGTTTCATTATGTTTGGCCGTGTTTATGGGTGTCTGCTTCTTAGATACTTTTACAGGCTGCTTTGCCGGCAGCGCTTTGCAAACTTGATGTCACAATTTGTGATCTCAAAATTCATGCTGGTTTTGGCTGTTACCACAATAAAAACGACCGGCCGGCGCTCTGGTCGCGAGGGCTTATTTTTCTTTGCCAGGCTTGAAACCAATTCGCTTCTTTTTCAGTTCCCGGTCAACCAGGTCTAGAATAAAATCGATACTTCTGCCCTGGGTTTTAACGGTTTTTTCAAGCTCTGTCAGCCTGTTGCTCAGCTCTCCGTGAATGGCGGTAACGGCTCGCATTCTAACAAATGCCCGCATGATTTCAATATTGACCTGAATGGCGCGCGGGCTTTTCAGAACACTTGAAAGCATCAAGATACCGTGCTCAGTAAAAAGGCGCGGAGAGTATCGAAAGTGGCTGCCAGTCGGTAAGGTCACAATTTGTGACCTTAAGGCTTTGGCTTCTTCCAGTGACAGAGTAAACATAAAATCATCAGGAAAGCGTTCTTTATTTCTGCTTACCGCCTGATTCAATACCTTTGTCTCAACCCCGTAGAGTTTAGCCAGGTCAGAATCAAGCATGACTTTTTGACCTCGCACCTGATAGATCTTTTGTTCAAGGTATTCGCTGCCGTTTTGTATCAGTTTTGTCATTCGTTATCGTTCCTTGCCCGGAATCGTTCGACCATTTTAGACATGCTCAGATGCAACGGCCGCAACTTATTCAGTATACGCCGGTCAAATTTGCAGTCAAGACAACAGCAGGCGCTTATTATGCGCCTGCTGTTGTCTTTTCG
>JAKQKW010000258.1 GCA_029560455.1 Candidatus Rifleibacteriota bacterium | reverse complement strand
GCAACCGTGACACCGGCGCTGGTCGAGTAGTAGACGTTGTAGCTGGCGGCACCTTCCACAAGGTTCCAGGTCAGCGTGGCGATCGCATTGCCAGCGGCAGCAGCCAGATTGATCGGCGCCGAAGGTGCAACGACCAGGGGCTTGACTTTTATTGCAAATGAAAATTCCAGCTGGTGCGAAGGCGATGGAGAAACGACAAGAACTTCTGAGCCCGGAGTCGGTTCTTTTGCAAACCATGCTTTGAAATATACGTCATTGTAGTCATAATCAGGTTTAAATTCAGGAATAAGGTCTTCAAAACCGATCAAAGCAATGCCATCTGCACCGATTTCCGATTTCCAGACCGGCTTGTTGTTCGCGTCGAATTGCCCGACAAAACGGTCATACTCCCTGGGATTTCTATTTTTTGTATTCACATGAATGTAAGGAACAACGATATCTCCAGGATTAACGAGTATCTCAGCAACTGCACCAACTTTCTTATTGGCATCTTGTATAAGAATTGAACGAAATTTTTCAGTGCCGTCATTTCCTTTGACCATGGCGCCAATACTGTTCAAGAAAGCGGCATCCCCGGCCTGAGGCACTTCAATCCGAAAATAGCCTGGCTGAGCCGGCGACATCGAAGCAATCATGTCAAAATCGCTGGTCTTGATGCTGACAGCAAAAAGGCCGGCTTCGGCAAGCTTTCTCTTCTCGGTATGTGAAAGTGAATATTGCCTGGCTCCGGTTTCTCTGAACCACTCAGCTGAATTCCAGGCGGCCAGGACATTGCCGAGCCCCGCATCGTTATCGGTTGCAAGAACACTCAGTTCAATTTCTGAATTCTGGTCAAATTCAACGGTCTGGCCATTCTGAACGGCAACCCCGTTGATCTTAACCTGCAGTTCAGGAGCTTTGACCGTGCCGGGATTAAAAGTGATTACCGGCGCCCGGTTATCATTTTTGCCGGGTTTGAGATTAAAATCATCTTTGCGCTTGCCCTTTTCCTTTACTTCATATGATTCGACAGCAACCGGTTCACAGCCTTCTTTAGTCACAACGAGCCGGTAGTGGCCAGGAGGTGGAAATACCGAATATGAGCCGGTATTGTCTGTCTGACCTTTGTAAGCAATCTGGCCATTTGCTGTCTCATAAAAAAGAATGCTTGCATCACCTGCCGCAAGGCCATCCACAGTGACAATTCCGTAAGAATGACCGCTGTAGCGAACTTTCACCTGAGAGTGCAGTTCCTTGTCATACAGGTCTTCGAGCTGAACAACTATTTTATTTTTGCAATCTACTGGAATAGAAGTGCTGAGATTCAACTCTGAGCCATCGGCCTGTTTCTCTTTTTTTTCGGCGACGATAGTTACCAGTTCAGAAATATCGCCGTTTGAACCATCACTGATGGTCGGAATTCCGTTCTTATTAAGCCATTGCTTGAATTTTTCCATGTCCACCGACAATTCAAATTTACCGGTATTGTCAGTAAAAACAAAGTTATCCGGATCATGCAGGGCATAAACTTTGGCATTTTCTATACCAGAGACTTTTTTAGCAGGACGCAGCCGAGCATCGGATGTGCCTAAGGAGACATCGCCAGAGGCGACTTCGGCTGAACCAGATCCTGTCAAAGAAGTTCCTGATGCGATCTGGTTCGCGAGAGGCGCTAATGACAATGGCCCGGTATCTGATTCAATATAAAGAACCCCGCGAATTGTCTTCAGGTTCAGGCCCGGCTGTATGGAAACAGGGTTTGAATCATCTTCTTTTGAGCCAACCCACGGATTCAAAAGCGCGCAACCGGTAAAAGAAATAAGACAAAGAACGAAGAGACAAAAAAGCTTCCTTTTCACTGTTTTTCACCTTCTATTTATTATGAGAAAAGCCCCGATTTAACGACAAAGCCGAAAAATTTCAGTTGAGCATTGCACTGCCGGAAAGACGGCGCAGCAAAATGGCAGCCGGCTCATGCAGGTTCTCAGGCAGCTGGCCGTCCAGCGCGATTTCCAGGTATTTAAGCGCAAAAACCGGGTTGGCATGCATCCCGATGCCGTAATATGCCCAGACAGCCACTTTGTAAGCACTCTCAGAATCACCCTTATCGGCAAGAGCGACAGTTTCTTCCCATGCCTGCCTGGCCACAGAATTGCGGGTTTCAGCAAAAACAGGACGCGCGCCAGCGACACGGCACCAGCAATCTTCGGCTACCGAAGCGGAAAAAATCATTCCCTCTGCGGCAACGGCTTCTGAACCAGGGAAAAAGGCAACCGGCCATGATAGCCCAACCGCGACGCAGATTGCCGCAATCTGATCACCCCTTCCATTTACGACCAGCTTTCCTGAAAGCGGATAATACTGGTTGTCGAAGGCCTGAACCCGAAGATTTCCAATTTCAACAAGACCTGGCTGCGAAAACATGCCAGAACGCCGGATACGCAGTATTTCTCCCTCAACTCTGTTGCCTGAGGGAACGAGAGTATTGCCGATCTTTCCATGAACCGGCATGGCAACCTTGAACGGCACCTCGGCACCTTTCTTCGAATGTTTCGACGAAAGGCCCTCAGCCAAAGCGAAGCTGACCTTCGTTCCGGCCGGAAGCAAAACTGCACCTGTCCCCCCGGCTTCTGCGGCAAGAGGAAAAATGGCCGCAGCCAGAAAAAAAGCCGACAAAAGAAGATAAACCCTGAAAAATTGCATCTCGTACCCTCCAGATCAAATCCTATATGGACTGGATTATACTAGATTTTTTTTTCTTATCAAAGTTTATCATTCTGAAAATATGTGATTTAATGAAACGATGATTTATTCAGAGGGGTTCAGCATGCAAAAGAGAATTAAGCCATTGTTGGTTGCCGCAGCGATATTTTCTGGAATCGGGTGTGCGTTTGCCGGCGAGCCAGCGGTGATTACTGCCGCAAGCGGGCTGAGCCTGCGCGAAAAACCGGCGCGCAACGCGAAATTGATAGTTAAGCTGCTGCAGGGAACTAAAGTCGAGATTATCGACAAAAATGGCCCGACTGAGCAGATCGAGGGCAAGCGCAGCAACTGGTTTAAAGTCATTTCAGGCGGCCATACCGGCTGGGCATTTGGCGGTTTTATTCAGGAAAATGCTTCTAAACCCGAAGCCGGCAAGCCTGAAGTTACGCTAAAAAGCCCTGCCATACCTGCAACAGCAGTTGAAAAAAATGACACGGAAAGTCCGCCGGCAGACCCCGATTTTATCGACAATGAGGCCGAAACTGACGAAAAGACGGTTCTGCGGCGATTTTCAGCCAAGGTGGTCAGAAAAGGCAAGACGCTGCGCCTGAACTGCGCCGGCGACCGAAAAGTTGAATTCACCAGCGATGACAGTGGTGGTGAATCGCACGTAATGTATTACTGCATCGATTACATTCAGCCAGAAGGGCTGTTTCTGATTTATGCCCAGCTGTATGAGGGCTCTGAACACTTTTTCGTCAGTGAAGCCACCGGAAAAACTGTTAATCTCGGTGATCGCCCGATCTTTTCGCCACAACGCAGCCGGGTAGCGGTTGCCGGCCTTGACATTACCGCCGCCTACGATTTCAACGGCCTGAGAATTTTTAAGATCGAAAAAGACGGGTTACAGCTTGAATTCGAGCTCGAGCCCGAAAACTGGGGCCCTGAGAACTTCAAATGGGAATCAGAGACTGCCGCCAGCTTTGCCAAAGTCAGTATGAACGAAAAGGCCGAATTTAAAAGCACTCCCGCCCGTCTTGAATTGGCGGCAGAAAGCAAAAAATGGCTGATAACTGAAAATCCTGCCAAACCGGCGGCAAACAAAATCCTGCCCGCCAAAAAGGGCAATTAGTCCGCTGTTAAATTTGAGTTCAATGGGCGGCAGTTTGTTCGTCATCCCTGCGTTTATGCCCGGAACGGGTACAGGCAGAGATTTTACATTCCATGGAAACGAGATGATACACAATCTCAGCCTTTTGTCGAAACTTTCGGGTCAGCTGACGTCTGAATTTCGCCGTTGGCATTGTAAGCAACTGTATTTTTCTGTTTAAAGCTGCGGGCAAGCTGTGCCGCCGATTCGCTGCGATAAGCCGCAATTTTATCAAAAACACCGCCCGGGGCGGTCTTTTCTGGGTCGATGCCATTTTTTACAAAATCGTCGAGACCGGCAAAAACCAGTGAATTTGTTTTATCGATACCGGCTTTTACATCTTCGGGCAGTTCGCCAAGAATTGCCTTTGCCTGACGAAAACCTTCGCTGATAGCGCCACCGATGAAATCGGCAAACTTCTGGCGGGAAGCTTCGCTTTCGCCTTCGGCTTTAAAAACCTCGCTCAACGAAAAAAAGCTGGTTGCCACATCAAGAATACGGCGGGCGGTATTTTCCGGGGAAAAATATTCCTGTAAAGCTGTAAGCTGATCTTCGCTCCCCGTTTCTTCTGCTGCGGGAGTTTCACTGTCTTCCTCAACCGTCGCAACCGCCTCTTCGCCCGAAGCGCGCTGCATAAATTCATAGGCCGACCTGAAAGAAAAGGTTTCCTGCGACGTTTCAACGCCATTGGCTGAATTAATCGAACGCAGCACCTGATAATTCAGCTCGAACTGCGATCGTGCCCAGACCACCTTGTTTCTGGCGTCACCAGAAAGACCAAATTCATCAACATTCAGATTTTTAAGAGCAGCACCGCCAGATGTCTTATCGGCGCTTTTGCCTTTAGCAGACGCTTTGCCGTGGTTCGTCACCGAACCGGGTGCAAGTTGGATCTTTTCAACCATAGCCGCCCCCTTTTTGTCTTCCTCTTTAAAAAGTATCACATTTCTCAAAAAATCATAGCAGAAACGAACCAGCGCCCTAGGGTAAACGTAAACTTTTTTCTTTCCAACAGCTTGTTACGGCATGCCCGTCGTTGCCGCCTCTTCCGCCCTCCTGGCTCACGCGGCATAATGCCGTCCTGGCAACAACGCTCTGCGATCTTCGCACCCTCATAGTTCCATCTGCTCCCTCTGCTCGCACGACCGGAACACGGGCTCTGTCGCTTCCGCCCTCCTGGCTCACGCGACATAACGACTCCTGTCGAAAAAGCCGCATCCTGCGGCAATCGCCCGCGTTTTGCCCTCCAGGCAAAACGTCCGGTCTTAGCGGCATCGTTCGCAGGGAACTATGGGGTGCTCGA
>JAKQKW010000263.1 GCA_029560455.1 Candidatus Rifleibacteriota bacterium | reverse complement strand
TAGCCATTTTAAAATCCTCCTTGGATTTCAATCAGAGTAAATACCGGGGTTAGTTCAATTATCGCCTGCCATCATGTGCTGATGACTCTGGTTAAAACCGAACACACCCAGGATGCGTTCAATAACAGCCTTCGGTGCTTCATCATAGTGCAACAGCTCCATGGTGAAGGTTGCGCGGCCCTGTGAGAGCGATCTCAGCTGGGTTGAGTAACCAAACATATCGGAAAGAGGTGCATGACAGTCGATAATTCTGATGTCTTCACGCATTTCCATGTTGATTACCTTGCCGCGTCTTGAATTCATATTGCCGATAATGTCGCCCATATACTGCTCGGGAGTTTCAATCTCGACCTTCATATAGGGCTCCAGAAGAACTGGTCTGGCATTGCGCAGAGCGTTCTTTGTGGCTTCATAAGCGGCGATCTTGAAGGCAACATCGTTGCTTTCAGTCTCGCGGTGCATGCCGCCGACAAGTTTAACCTGCACATCTACCAACGGGAAGCCAGCTAGGATACCATCATTCATGGAGTCCTGGCAACCTTTTTCTACAGCAGCGACGAACACCGGAGGAAGAACACCATTGTTCAGGCCATTTACGAAAGCAAAACCCTTGCCTCTTTCGAGGGGTTCAACTTCGAGAATAACGTGAGCAAACTGATTCTTGCCGCCAATGGTCTTTTCATAGACACATTCGCCTTTGCCCTTTGAAGTGATACCTTCCTTGTAGGCAACCTGGGGTTTGCCGACCGAAGCTTTAACGTTGAATTCGCGCAGAATGCGGTCAACGATAACTTCGAGATGCAGCTCGCCCATGCCGGAAATCAGCGTTTCGCCGGTATCGGCATCGATCTTGGCCTTGAAAGTCGGATCTTCATTCATCAGTGCTTCGAGAACTTCAGTAAGCCGGGCAAGATCGCCCTGAGTTCTGGGTTCAATGGCAACAGAAATTACTGTTTCGGGGAAAGCGATCTTTTCAAGAGTCGGATGGTCGGTGGTGCAGGCGAGAGTATCACCGGTGGCGATATTCTTCAGACCTACGGCAGCCACGATGTCACCAGCCGTAGCGCGCGGAAGATCCTGGCGCTGGTTGGCATGCATCTGCAGCAGTCGGCCGATACGTTCTTTTCTGCCCTCTCGGGTGATGTTATAGACCACTTTACCGGATTCAATGGTTCCGGAATAAATTCTCAGGTAAGCAAGCTTACCAACGTGCGGATCGGTTGCAATTTTAAAGACAAGTGCGGCGAACGGAGCTTCGGGGTCTGATTTGATCTCTACTTCTGAGTGATCTTCGACCTTATAGGCGATTGCCGGCGGAATATCGAGAGGTGAAGGTAAGTAGTAAGTAACGGAATCGAGCAGATCCTGGACACCTTTGTTTTTGAAAGCCGAGCCGCAAAGAACGGGAACGATCTTGTTGGCAACCGCAGCTTCGCGGACGGTGCGACGAATGAGATCTTCTGAAACTTCTTTCTCTTCGAGGAAGAGTTCGAGGATTTCATCGTTATAGGCCGAAATTGCTTCGATCATCGCATCTCTGGCGGCTTTTGCCGATTCGAGATGTTCTGCCGGAATGGTTTCGGTCTTGAATTCTGCACCCAGCTTCTTAGTGGATTCTTCGTCCCAGATGTGGGCTTTCATGGTAATCAGGTCGACATGGCCGATGAACTTATCTTCGGCACCGAGCGGCATTACGATCGGCAGGGCCCTGTGGCCCAGTCTCTCGTTAATCTGCTGCACAACTCTTTCGAAGCTGGCGCCGACTCTGTCCATTTTGTTCACGAAAGCAACTCTAGGAACTTTATAGCGGTTAGCCTGACGCCAGACAGTTTCTGACTGTGGCTGTACACCGGCGACCGCACAGAAAACCACCACTGCTCCGTCGAGAACCCTGAGAGAGCGTTCGACTTCGGCAGTAAAATCTACGTGCCCGGGAGTGTCTATGATATTGATGTCACAATCACGCCAGTGGCATTTGGTTGCCGCGCTCGTGATTGTAATTCCGCGTTCCTGCTCCTGCATCATCCAGTCCATGACGGCGGTGCCTTCGTGAACTTCGCCCAGCTTATAGGCTTTACCGGTATAGAACAGAATTCTTTCGGTCGTCGTGGTTTTCCCAGCGTCGATGTGGGCCACGATGCCGATATTTCTGATCTTACTGATTGTCGCGTTGGCTGTCATTTCTGGAGTGTACCTGCTTAATGCAACAGATTATACGGAAAATTTATCAAACCCGGAAGTGGGCAAACGCCTTGTTGGCATCGGCCATTCTGTGTACTTCGTCACGCTTTTTCATGGTGGCGCCGGTGTTGTTCAGAATATCGTCGAATTCTGCGCACAGGCGGTCAGCCATTGATTTTTCTTTTCTGGCTCTGCTGTGTTTGAGGATCCAGCGGAAAGCAAGAGCGACAGCGCGATCGGGTTTAACTTCGATCGGAACCTGATAGTTGGCGCCACCCACGCGTTTGCTGCGAACTTCAACGATGGGTTTTGCTGAATCGATTACTTTTTTGAACAGTTCCAGACCGTTATCATCTTTTCTTTTCTTGGCGACCATTTCAACTGCATCATAGAAAATGCGGCTACCGATGCTCTTTTTACCGCAAAGCATCAGGTTGTTGATAAATCTGGTTACCAATTTAGAATTGTAGACTGAATCCGGAGTCAATTCTCTTTTGGTTACGTGACCACGACGTGGCATGAATCAGTTCTCCTTATTTCTTGGGCCGTTTGGCACCATACTTAGAGCGGGCCTGCATGCGGTTGGCAACGCCTGCGCAGTCAAGAGCGCCGCGGATGATGTGGTAACGAACGCCCGGCAAGTCTTTTACGCGGCCGCCGCGGATCATTACTACAGAGTGCTCCTGCAGATTGTGGCCAATACCAGGAATGTAGGCAGTTACCTCGAGCTTGTTGGTCAGCCTGATTCTGGCGATTTTGCGAAGAGCTGAGTTCGGTTTTTTCGGAGTAGTTGTTTTAACTACAGTACAAACACCACGGCGCTGCGGGCAGCTTTCAAGTGCCGGTGAATTTGATTTGTATTTAACCGCCTGGCGAGCTTTTCTGATCAGCTGGTTAATTGTTGGCACAGCTAACACCTTCCTTTTTGAGATTAGTTCCGCATACTGCGAAACCTCCACCAGATAAAGAGGTGGAAATCTGATACTAGCACATGTTTAAACCACTGTCAACAGTCTTTTTATCATTATTTCCGCGCCGTGCCACTTTTTCGGCGCCCCACCCTGTGTACACCAAACATTTGCAGCAAAAAAAAATCAGCTGCCCCGGCAAACCGGAACAGCTGATTTTTTTTTCAGAGATTATTCTTCGTCTTCGTCCTGGTCATTTTCGAAAACACCAGGCTGTTTGGTGAACAGTTCTTCCTCGAGTTCGGTCAGACCTTCCGCTTCTTTTTCCATGGCGTTCTTGAAGAGATCTTCAGCTTCCGAAGGAGCTGCTGATTCAACTTCAACCGGCAGGTTCTTGAAGAGAATGTCTCTGGTAACCGACAGACCGGTACCGGCCGGGATTAGCTTACCAATGATGAGGTTTTCTTTCAGACCCTTGAGGTAGTCGACTTTCGACTTGATCGCAGCCTTGGTCAGAACGCGGGTGGTTTCCTGGAACGACGCGGCCGAAATGAAGCTGTCGGTGGTCAAAGAGGCCTTGGTGATACCCTGAATCATCGGGACACCTGCCGGCGGGCGCTTGCCCTTTTCCATCAGGCGGTTGACACGTTCTTCGAATTTTCTGACGTGAACTGATTCGTTCTGCAGGAATTCGGAGTCACCGGATTCGGTAATGACAACCTTGCGCAGCATCTGGCGCACGATGATTTCGATGTGCTTGTCGTTGATGCTGACGCCCTGATCGCGGTAAACGCGCTGGATTTCATCCATCAGGTAGCGGCGCACGATCGGCAGACCGACAACTTTGACCAGTTTCTTCGAGAATACCTTGCCGTCGGTGAGAACGTCGCCGGCTTCAATGTATTCACCGTCGTGAACTACCAGACCGGTAGAGCCGAAGGCAACGCGAACCGGTTTTTCGATACCGCTCTTCGGGTCGAGAATGGTAACGGTATTGCCAGAGACTCTGACAACGCCTGATTCTTCGGCGATAACCGCTTCTTTTTTCGGGCGGCGCACTTCGAACAGTTCGGCAACGCGCGGCAGACCCTGAATGATGTCGGTGGTCTTTCGGGCTGAGGCGCCCCACTTGGCGAGAATTTCACCCTTCTTGACCTTCGAACCGTCATCGATCCTGAGTTCAGCGCCGTCGAGAACCTGGTGCGATTCACCCGGCTGAACGATAATGCTCTTGATGGTGCTCTTGAGCTTGCCTTCTTTTGAGATGTCGTGATCGAGAAGAACGACACCCTTGTTGTCGGCTTTAAGCACCGCAAGAACCTGGCCTTCTCTGACGTCCTGGCCGTCTTTCACGATCAGGGCGTTGCTGGCAACCATTTCTTTGGTGATGCTGTATTTCTTTTCGCGCAGAACTTTCTGGCAGATTCTGATGCCCGGGGTTCCATCGCTGTCTTCAACCTGGGTATAGGTTTCGAACGGAATCGGAGCCACGGTCAGTTCACCGTCTTTTACTACGGTCGGCGGGAATTTCAGGCTGAGTGAAGCCGGATAGCTGAATTCGACGCCGCTGTATACCAGGATCTTTTCGATGATTTCTTCGCAGATGATCTTGTTATAACCGTAGATGTAGTTAACCTTACCGGAAATTTCACTGACCATCGGCTCGATGTCGCTCACCAGCTTATCGCCGGCCTTAACGACCTGACCGTCGTCAACATTGATGGTGGCGCCTCTCGGAACAGGATACTGAACCTTGAGATCATCTTCACCAATGATATTCACTGCCTGCTGTTCACCCTTGAGAATGTAAACTTCACGGACAGCGGCACGGTTGTCTTCGAGAATTGCGTAGAGAGCATCGTCGATCACGGTCCCGCCATTGGCGATGACTTCGTCATTTTCGCGGTTGATGGCTGAGCGCGCCAGGGTGGCGTTTCTGATGATTTCCATGTCATCGGTGATCAGATGAACTCTGACTTCAGACTTGATCTTGGTAATTTCGATAGTACCGTCGATTTCGGCCTGAATGAACAGTTTCGAGGTCAGTTCTCCATTTTCGACGACATCACCGCCGTTGGCGATTTTGCAGTTTTCTTTCGGTCTGAGAATGACGCCGCGCGGCACATTGTATTCGATTTCGTTCTTAACGATGACTCTCTTGCGGTCGAGGGTCTTGTTGGCGGCGCTCTTCTCGTTGATTACTCTTACGAGACCTGAAATCGGGGCGATCAGAGACAGTGATTTGCTCTGTTCATCGATGGCAGCAGCCATTTCGCCCTTGAATTCGTATTCTTCTTCAACTTCTTTGCTTACGGAAATTTTGGTTCCGCCGGAAGTTAATGAAACGGTCCCGTCTGCTTCTGAGATTACAGAAAGAAGTTTCTGGCCCGGGAAAACTTCGTCACCATTCTTAACATTAAGAATGAGACCGGCGTTTTTGATCGCGGCTTCCTTGGCTTCTTTGACACTCTTCGGCAGCATGTATTCCACACGGCTTCCAGCCTTTTCATTGGTCGGGAAAACGAAGATCATACCGTTGTCACTGATAACCTGTTTGTTCTTGATGCGAACGTTTTCAAACTTGGCAATACCGTCCATGCGTGCGATGGCGGCATGCGACTGAGCCGAGATTTCGGCGAGCAGGTTACCGGCGTGAATTATTTCGTTGTCTTCGACCCTCAGAGTGGCGCCCTGGGGAATCTTGTAGTCTTCAATGATGAAGTCCTTGGTGATCGGATCGAAATCCTGGGTAAGGATCTTGATAACGCCAGATTCAGAAACGACCATACCGTCTTTTTGATCGATACCGTCGAAGATTACTTCGCCGGTGTAACCGGTGACGATGTTATTCGGGTTGTATTCAGCAAGAGCTTTACCCGGAGTTACCTTTTCACCCGGTTCGATACGCATTTCGGAACCAACCGGAATATGAACGCGGTCTTTGCGGCTGTTCTTGCCTTCGATGGTCAGATAGCCACCGACGACAACAGTCTTGATGCTTGAGCCGAATTCAGTTTTGTCGAAAGTTTCGGTACCTGAGCCGATTTCAAATTTAGCGCGGTCAGAAATCTTGGCGAGCTTGAGGGTATCGAATCTGGCAATACCGGCTGAGCGTGCTTTGATGTATGAGCGCTGGGCCAGAGCGACGCCACCAAGGTGGAACGTTCTCATGGTCAGCTGAGTGCCGGGTTCACCGATCGACTGAGCGGCGATAATACCGACGGCTTCACCGATATCGACGACTTTGCCGGTGGCAAGGTCGGCGCCGTAGCAGCACTGACAGATACCGACCTTGGAGCGGCAGGTGAGCGGCGAGCGCATGATGATTTTGCTGCGAATCTTGATTTCGGGGAAATTGGATTCGCGGATGCGTTCGAGAATGTATTCATTCAGCGGCCGGTCAGGGCGCATGATGATGCGGTTGGTTTTGGGGTCGATAATCTGCTCGGCGCAGATCATATCTAGTTTAAGGTCGGCAATGGCAATCGGGAATTCGACGCGGTTTTCTACTTCGGCGGCGATCTCATCGGTGCAGTAGAGACCTGCATCGAGCTTGATTTCTTCACTGCCAAGCTTGAAGGTAATGACCTTGCCGGTAGCCGGGTGAACGACCGGTTTTGCAAGAACGCGACCAGCGATGCGGTAGCGTATCGGAACGACGATATCGTCGATCATTATATTGTTCGAGGTTCTGTTCTGGCGGATCGGAGAAACTTCAACGCCCAGTTCCGAACCACAGTCATTGTTGGTGATAACCACATCCTGTGCAACATCGACGAGACGGCGGGTCAGGTATCCTGAGTCGGCGGTGCGCAGTGCTGTGTCGACGAGACCTTTTCTGGCGCCGTATGTTGAGATGAAGTATTCCGACTGGTTCAGACCTTCGCGGAAGTTCGATTTAATCGGGAAGGCCAGAATATCGCCGCGCGGATTCGACATAAGACCACGCATTGCAGCCAGCTGACGAATCTGCTGCATGTTACCTCTCGCTCCGGAGAACGCCATCATGTAAACGGGGTTGAATTCACCAAGGTGAGCGGTCGATTCGAATTCCTGCAGCAGGTCATCGGTAACGTCTTCGGTTGCTTTGGTCCAGACGTCGACTTCAGCCTGTTTTCTTTCGTCGCGGGTGATTTCACCCTTGTCCCATCTCTCGCGGATCTTGACAACCTTGCGGTCGGCCTGTTCGAGAATTTCGCGTTTCTTGGGCGGGTCGATCATGTCAACGATAGAAATCGTCAGACCGCAGACGGTGGCGAACTTGAAGCCGAGGGCTTTCAGTTTGTCAAGGGTTTCGCCGACGATAGTCAGTGAATATTCGTTGAACAGGCGTTTGATGAGAGCCGATACGGTGCCCTTCTTAACCTGAACATTCTGATACGGCAAGTCGGCAGGCAGACTGTCGTTGAAAATTACGCGACCGATGGTGGTGCGGAAATATTCGTCTCTGACATTCTGAGCCTTATCTTCTTCGCGGCTGTCGACCACGAAGAGATTTTTCTTCATGTAGACAGGCCAGAGCAGGTTGAATTTGCCGGTTTCATAGGCATTGACGGCCTCGACGATGCTACTGAATACCGGTGAATTATAAACGGTAACCTTGCTGACCTTTTCTTTTTTGATCTTTTCGAGAACTTCGCTTGAATCGATCACGGTTCCGGCGGGGAGTTTTTCGGAAATTTCTTCGGCCAGGCGGAAGTTATAGGGGCGACCGTTGTTAAGAAGCAGTTCATCCCAGGTCTGACCTTTTTCGAGTTTGATTTCGCGGGTCGGATATTCTTTGCCTTCGGGTTTTTCGATGGTGAGATAGAACAAACCGATGGTCATATCCTGAGTCGGGCTGGTGATCGGGAGACCGTCAGCGGGTTTCAGAATATTGTTTGCCGACAGCATCAGCATGCGGGCTTCTACCTGTGCATCAAGCATCAGAGGCACGTGAACGGCCATCTGGTCACCGTCGAAGTCGGCGTTGTAAGCTGAACAGACGAGGGGGTGAATCTGAATGGCCTTACCTTCGATAAGAACCGGTTCGAAAGCCTGAATACCAAGGCGGTGCAGGGTCGGAGCGCGGTTCAGCAGAATCGGATGATGTTTGATGACTTCTTCGAGGATGTCCCAGACTTCATTCTTTTCGCGTTCGATCATCTTCTTGGCGCTCTTGATGTTGTGAGCCATGCCCTTCTGCTGCAGTCTGTGCATGACGAAGGGTTTGAACAGTTCAAGAGCCATCTTCTTCGGCAGACCGGCCTGATGCAGTTTAAGGGTCGGACCTACGACGATAACCGAGCGGCCTGAGTAGTCAACGCGTTTACCAAGCAGGTTCTGGCGGAAGCGGCCCTGTTTACCCTTGAGCATGTCGGTAAGCGACTTGAGCGGGCGGTTGTTCGGACCGGTAACCAGCTTACCACGGCGGCCGTTGTCGATAAGGGCGTTAACGGCTTCCTGCAGCATGCGCTTTTCGTTTTTGATGATGATATCGGGCGCCTGCAGCTTGATCAGTCTTTTCAGACGGTTGTTGCGGTTGATGACGCGGCGATAGAGATCGTTGAGGTCGGAGGTGGCGAAGCGGCCACCGTCGAGCTGAACCATCGGGCGCAGATCGGGCGGAATGACCGGGATAACGTCGAGAATCATCCATTCGGGACGGCTGACAGAGCGGGCGAACATTTTGACCAGTTCCATGCGCTTGAGAAGGTGAGTTCTCTTGGTGCCGGTAGAGGTTTTGAGCTGTTCGGTCAGCTCTTTTTCAAGCTTCTGCAGGTCGATTTCGGCCAGCAGTTCCTTGATAGCCTCGGCGCCCATCTTGGCGGTGAACATGTCACCGTATTTTTCGCGCAGTTCGCGATAACCCATTTCGCCGGCTGAGCCTTCTTCGGGCAGCAGCTGTTTTTTCGAGAGCGGCAGGTTACCTGGATCGATAACTATGTAGCTCTGGAAATACAGAACCTTTTCGAGGTCTCTGGCAGAGATGTCGAGAAGCAGAGCGATATAGTTCGGGCTGCCTTTTGAATACCAGATATGACCAACCGGAGTTACCAGCTGGATATGGCCCATGCGCTCGCGGCGCACGGCGGCCTTGGTGATTTCGACATTACAACGTTCGCAGATAATGCCGCGATAGCGAATGCTCTTGTATTTGCCGCAGAAACATTCCCAGTCCTTCTGGGGACCGAAGATTCTTTCGCAGAAGAGCCCGTCGCGTTCCGGTTTGTGCGTGCGGTAGTTGATGGTTTCTGGCTTTTTGACTTCCCCGTAAGACCATGACCTGATTTTTTCGGGAGAAGCGATGCTGATTTGAATCGCATCAAATTTGTCCATATCTAACATTTTAAAATGTCTCCTTCCTTATGCTTATACCGGAATCGGGCTTATTCTTCATCATCAGATTCTTCTTCTTCGTCTTCATCAGCGTCATCGCCTGACACTTCAGCG
>JAKQKW010000236.1 GCA_029560455.1 Candidatus Rifleibacteriota bacterium | reverse complement strand
CCTCAAGCCTTGTCCCCCCTGCACAAGTTTTCCCGGAATATAGCGCCTTGATAAACTCAACATGGTGCCGTTATAAGCTTTGCTGATACTTGATGTTCTTCAGCCAAAAGTTTGCAAATGCAGCTAAATCAGCTTGAAGTCTGGGATACCAGCCTTTGATTTTGCCTGTTTCGTCGTATTCAAGCACGTCTTGGTATTTGCCGATAAAGTCCTGTTGAACCATTACCGGGTAGAATTCTTCGTCTGCGCCAAGTATGAAAACTACTTCTGGATCTCTCATCAGGTCACTGTTTTGTTCGCAGTAGTGAGCTACTGAAAATAGCTGACCAAGACTGTTTTGGCCTACATGTTCAATTGTGACCGGCATAAAGCTAGAAGATTTTTCAATCTTGGCATAGCCATCTTCCATCATGCCTATCATTTTCCGCATTGTTTTGGCGGCACTTTTGTTGATCGCTTTCATGTTATTACCTCCCTTGCGTCTTAACTTAAGAACGTGCAATTTTGCAAACTAAGTCAAGAATGTGGCCGTCAGGATATGAAGGCGAAAAGCCGCATAGGAAGCCATGCCTGAAAGATGTTGTGATATGCTTCAATCAACATTTTCATGAAAATGGGAACCGCATGAACAGCGGCTTTATTTCATAGTAGTTTCAGTTATCTCACTGAAAATGACTGTTTGGGATGATTTCATAGTAGATTTGTGCGCCAGAATTTGATATCGAACCGGATCTACTATGAAATTCGCGCTTACCCAGAGCTGGTTTCGAAAAATCCAGGCAAAGGAGTGGCTAAAAATTTTGACACAAGTTTGACGCAAATTTTGACACAAAAACAAAAACAGGCAACAAAAAAACCCGCTTTAAAAGCGGGTTTCTCTATTCGGTGGAGCTGAACGGGATCGAACCGTCGACCTCTTGAATGCCATTCAAGCGCGCTCCCAGCTGCGCCACAGCCCCATATCGTATAGTTATTCTAGCATGAACACCCCTGCGAGTCAACTAAAAAATGCAGTTTTCTTTTTTTTGAACAGAGCTGCACAAATGATGAATATTGACGCGGTTTGTCTTAATCCACCTGATTGTCGGCAGGCTTGAATCTTAGTTTGCCGCCATGTTCAGGTCTGTTGAACCAAACGGATATAAGGCAGAATTCAGGCAATAAAGCTCTGTGTTCTGCTTTTAACTTGCGGGGGAACAGGCAAGGGGGCGACTTAATGGTTGCCCCCTGGTTTAAACTTTTGCTTCCCGCAACATTTTTGCTGCATCTTCAGGGGTTGTGGGGTTGATGTAAAAGCCTGAGCCCCATTCGAAACCGGCAACTTTTGTCAGCTTGGGAATAAGTTCGACATGCCAGTGGTAGAACTCACGGTATGAATCTGAGCAGGGCGAAGTGTGCAGAACAAAGTTGTAAGGTTGCCCTGGCAGCAGTTTTTCCATTTTCTGCAGGGCGGTCTGCAATGCACTGGCAAAGCTGTGCACCTGGTTGTTTTCGAGCATTTCGAAAAACGGCTGATGAAACTTCGGCGTTATTTCCATTTCGAACGGAAACCTCGAGGCAAAAGGACAGAAAACGATAAAGTTATCATTCTCATAAACCAGGCGAACCTGCTCTTTGGCTTCCTGTTTGATAATGTCGCAGAAAAGACAGCGGTCATGGTAATGGTAATATTCCCGCGCGCCCTCGAGTTCTTCTTCGATTCGCTTGGGAATAATCGGAGTTGCGACAATGTGTGAGTGAGAGTGGGTGAAGCTTGAGACGCCTTCCCCACTGTTTTTAACGATCATGAAGTGCTTGTAGCGGGGGTTCTTTTTGATTTCGAGAAGGCGTTGTTTATAGGCCCAGATAATTTCGCGAACCTGCTCGACTGTTGAATTCTGGATTGTGGTTGTGTGATGGGGCGACTCAATTACCATTTCATGGACGCCGATAGAGTTCATTGCGTCGAACATGCCGATTCCTTCACGATCAGAATCGCCATCAGGTTTGAGAATCGGTGCGCTGTCAGGGATTACGCGTACCCACCAGCCCTTGTGATTGGCATGGGTTCCGGCGGTGCGAAACGACAGGGTTTCGGGCGGTGTCATCGCTTCATTGCCTTCGCAAAAAGGACAGGTTTTAGGGTCGTCAGGAGGTTGTTCTGCCTTTTTAAAGTCAGAGGGGCGTTTGCCGCGTTCGGGCGAAATGATTACCCACTGTTTAAGAACGGGATCTTTGCGAAGTTGTGGCACGAATTGGTCTCCTGACTATTCCTGGTTGATCAGAAATCTGGCGGCGCGTTCGGGGGCTACGGGATTTATGTAGAACCCGGATCCCCATTCAAAACCGGCTACTTTAGTCAGTCTGGGCATTATTTCGAGATGCCAGTGAAAATAGTCGGTACAGTGTTCGTCGCATGGGGCGGTATGGATGATAAAGTTGAATGGCGGGTTATTGAGTGTTTTTATCAGCTTGCGAAGGGTTGCGTGCATGATGCCTGCCAACCCTTCGATTTCATTGCTGTCGATGTCGCCGAATGAGTCTTTGTGATCTTTGGGAGCGATCCAGGTTTCAAAGGGAAACCGTGATGCAAACGGTGCAAAAGCGACGAACTGTTCGTTCTCGTGAATGATGCGGTCGCCAGAACTCAGTTCCTGGCGAATAATGTCGCAGAAAACGCAGCGTTCTTTGTAGTAGTAATAGCGCTTGGCTCCTTCAACCTCTTCCATTGCACGTTTTGGAATGATCGGAGTGGCGATCAGCTGAGAATGAGGGTGATCGAGGCTGGCTCCGGCCGCAGAACCCTGATTTTTGAAGATTAGAATGTATCTGAATCTTCTATCGCGCCTGAGATCTCGATATCGATCAGTATATGTACGGAGAATTCTGGAGATCTGCTCGACAGTGTAATTGTGAAACCCGTCGTCGTGATTCGGTGATTCAATAATGACTTCGTGGGCGCCCACGCCATTCATCATGTCGTAGACCCCGATCCCGGTTCGATCAAGATCACCCTCGATCTGCAGGGCGGGAAACTTGTTCGGTATGACTCTGACTGCCCAACCCGGCTGATTTGGAAGGGTTTCCGGGGTGCGGTATGACATGACTTCCGGTGGAGCCATGTCTTCGTGGCCAGGGCAGAAGGGACATTTGTTCTGCTGGCGTGGGGGCTGTGGAATCTGGAAATCTGCAGGGGTTTTAGCCTGCTCATGCAGGATGATGACCCAACGCTTGGTTACCGGGTCTTTGCGTAGCTGAGGCATGTTGATGTTCCCTTCCGCTTCATTTTTCTGGTGGGATTATACAATAAGAACAACGGTATGCGCAATTTGTTCATGATTCTGCACGACGTTCAAAACTGTGTACTATGTTCGGTCAGTTCTGTACAGTCGTGACGAAAAAGGTTGACAAGTTGTTGAGCCTTGGTTAATCTATTGCAGTCATCAGGGCATTGTCCCGGTGTATATCAGGTGATTTCAAGTCAGAGGTGCATATCGTGGGACGAAAGAGAACATGTGAACTTCCCTTCTGTAAAGGCGTTGTTGAGGGCACGCGCAATAAGCGCCGCTGTGACAACGATAGAAATATTCATCTGCATCAGGTTATCTCTAAAAATGTAAAAAAGATCATGAAGTATGTTGAAGGCTGTGAGGATTTTACCGCCAACGACGTTAACCGTGATCTTTTCAAGAGCAAACTAGATAAAAACGAAAAGGGCTCGATGTACCGTCTTTTTCAGGCAATGGTTCGCGAAGGCTATCTGCTTGAGCGTGGTAAGCGTGGCGGCCTTAAAGTTTATGCCTGTTCGCCGAACAGTTCAGAAGCTTCTGAAGAGCATGTTCATGTTGAACACGTTGCCGCTCCGGTTGTGATTGCACCCCGTCTCAGCCCGCAGGAAATACTACTTGGCAAGTTGCGCGAATTCGTGCATCAGAAAAGCGGTCAGTGGAATCACGACGACTGGGTCTGGTTGCTTAACCGCCCTGATATAAAAGAATTTGGTCTCTCTGAAGCTGATATAGGCCGTATTCTCGAAGAAGAAAAGGCCCGCTACTGGTTGCAGAGAAATAATTATTGAGAACATCTGATAACTGACAAGCAGAAACCCCGCTTTTATGCGGGGTTTCTGCTTGTTCCGGTACTTTGTCTGTTCTGCTGTAGAACATAAAAAAAACACCCCCTGCAACAGGGGGTGTTTTTTCTTTATAAGAGAAGATTATTCATCCTCATCTTCGTCTTCATCGTCGAATTCTTCGTCTTCATCTTCGTCTTCGAAATCGTCGTAGTCTTCGAAATCTTCTTCTTCTTCTTCGACTTCTTCTTCTTCTTCTTCAAATTCTTCTTCGTCATCTTCGAAGTCTTCGTCTTCATCGTCGAATTCTTCGTCTTCTTCTTCTTCTTCAAATTCTTCTTCGTCTTCGTCGTCGAAATCTTCCTCTTCTTCGTCGTCGAAATCTTCGTCTATATCTTCATCTTCATCGTCGAAGTCTTCAAGTTCGTCTTCGTCGAGTTCTTCTTCTTCTTCATCATCGTCAAGGTTGTCCCAGTCTTTCTGGGCGGCAAGGATTTTTACTTCTTCATTTTCATAAAATTTCGGCATGACGATAACCCCTTTCTAATGTAACGATTGCTGATTAATCCGAATAAGATTTGTTTGCAATATAGGCATACTTCAAAAAACCTGTCAACAAAAAAAACATTTTATTTACAATTCAAGAGTCGTTTCGGGCGGCAAAGAGTCGCAAATCTGCTTTTGACGGGCTCTTCAGGAATTCGGCAAATTTGTTTTTCCTGTATGCAGAACAAATCTTTCGAAAAATGCAAATCTTGTTCTGTCGGTTGTTCCCGGCCATCGACCAGGCCATTGTCTGCGGCGCTGTTGTCTTTTTTATTGCTCAGGCCTGCTTCTGCATAGTGGCGAACATCTGAAGTGTACATAGGTCTTGACTAAACTTTGCTGTTAAGTTATACTGGCTACTCTATTCTGCCTTTATTGAATCAAATCAGGAGAAAGCTCAATGTTTCAGGGCCTTTCAGAGAAGCTGACCGCCGTCTTCGAAAAAATGCGAAGATCTGGAAAGCTGACCGAGAAAGATATCGATGTTGCTCTTAACGAAGTTAAGATGGCGCTGCTCGAAGCAGACGTCAACTTCAAGGTCGTTAAGAACTTCATCAAGCGCGTCAAAGAGCGCTCGATCGGCACTGAAATTCTTAAGAGTCTTACCCCTACTCAGCAGGTAATCAAGATCGTTCTTGAAGAACTGACGACTCTTCTGGGCAGCGAGCGCACCAAGCTGGCTGTATCTCCGAAGAAACCGACCGTAATTCTCATGGCCGGTCTGCAGGGTTCAGGTAAAACGACGACCAGCGCTAAGCTGGCTCTGTATCTGCGCAAAGACGAAAAGAAGAACCCGATGCTGGTAGCCTGCGATATTTATCGTCCCGCCGCAGTTAAGCAATTGCAGGTGCTTGGTGACCAGCTCAGCGTTGAAGTATTCGCCGGCCAGCATGGCCAGAAGCCTGCCGATATCGCTCTTGCCGCTATTGAACACGCCAAAAGTCGTGACTTCGATACGGTTATCATCGATACCGCCGGTCGCCTGCACATAGATGAGCAGATGATGGCTGAAGTTAAGGGCATCAAAGAAGCGACTTCGCCCCACGAAGTTCTGCTCGTTGTCGACGCCATGACCGGCCAGGACGCCGTCAACATGGCCACTACTTTCAATGAAATGCTTGAGCTCTCAGGCATTGTTCTCACCAAACTTGACGGTGACGCCAGAGGTGGTGCTGCACTTTCAATTCGTGAAGTTACCGGCAAGCCGGTTAAATTTGTCGGTACCGGTGAGAAGTCGTCTTCTCTCGAACCTTTCTACCCCGAACGCATGGCCCAGAGAATTCTCGGTATGGGCGACGTTCTTTCTCTCATCGAAAAGGCCCAGGCCAACATGGATGAAGAGAAGATGAAAGAGATCGAGAAGCGCGTTCTCGAAGCCGATTTCAACTTCAATGATTTTCTCTATCAGTTGACACAGATTAAAAAGATGGGCCCGCTCGACCAGCTTCTTGGTATGATTCCAGGTTTTTCATCGATGGGCAATCTTTCAGAGTTTTCGTTTGATGATAAAAAATTCAAGCGTTTCGAAGCCATCATTCTCTCGATGACGGAACAGGAACGCAATGTGCCCGATGTTATCGATGGTTCGCGGCGCAAACGCATTGCTGCCGGCAGCGGCAACACCATTCAGGATGTGAACCAGCTGCTCAAGCAGTTCACGCAGATGCGCAAAATGATGAAGCAGCTCGGCAGCTTTGCCAAACGCAAAGGCCCGGGTCGCCTCGGCAAATTTTTCGGAATGTAATGCCGCGTCAGCGGTTTTGACAACATAGAAGGAGTTATTAAAATGGCCGTTTCAATCAGACTGAAAATGCTTGGTACCAAGCACCGCCCCTGTTACAGAATCGTAGCTCTTGACAGCCGCAAGACCCGCGATGGCGTAACCCTCGAAAACCTCGGTCAGTATTCACCGCTGCCGCAGGAAACCAAGATCGAACTGAATGAAGAAGCAGTTCTCAACTATCTCAAAGACGGCGCTGTGCCGACTGAAACCGTTAAGAACATTCTTCGCCAGAAGGGTATCGTAAAGGTTCCGCAGAAAGCCGCCAACGGTTCTGTAAAATTCGTCTGGACCAAGCGCTAAGCGCTGGTTACGGGAGTAATCAATGACCCAGACCGCACAGAACATGCTTGAACGACTGGTGAAAGCTCTGGTCGAGCATCCTGACGAAGTAAGTATCACGCCGATCGAAGGCGATGGCACCGTGGTTTTCGAGGTTCAGGTTAACCCCGAAGACGCTGGCAAGATCATCGGCAAGAAGGGCAGAACCATCAATGCTCTGCGCACTATCATCAGGTCGTCGGCCAACACCGGCACCAAAAAGGTGATAATGGAACTGGTCTGACACCGATGTCACAAAAGCCAAAGCCCGAAATAACGCGTCTCAAGGCTGAAAAGTCCGACGCTGGTGCTTCCGATTCCTGGATCGCCATCGGGCAGGTGCGCAAGACTGTCGGTTTGAAGGGCTGGTTGCGGATAGGTCTGCTGACCGATTTTCCTGATCGGTTTCAGCCGGGCTCGCAGGTGTTCGTTCAGAAGCGCTTTGGCGAACCTGAAGTTGCTACTGTCAGCGAATGGCGCGGGCACTTCACGGAAACGGCCATCGATGTTAAATTCGAAGGTGCTGATGACTGTGATGCCGCTGCTGCTTATGTCAATGCGATGCTGGTTATTCCGAAGTCGCAGAGGGAGCGTCTCAGGGGCAACTCTGATTTCTATCCCGACGAACTGATCGGAATGCAGGTTCTGGGCCCCGACGGGCAACCG
>JAKQKW010000233.1 GCA_029560455.1 Candidatus Rifleibacteriota bacterium | reverse complement strand
ACACGCCAATCTACCAGGAAATGCTCGAACAGGGCCGGCTCTTATACGATAAATGGTGGCTCGATGAGCGTTATCATTTTGGCGACTGCGTGTTCAAACCTGCCCGCATGACACCAGATGAACTGACTGACATCTGCTTCTGGGCGCGGCGGCGGTTCAACCACCCGGTGAGCATTATGAAACGCGCGTTTGATTTTAAGACCAATGCCAAGGATCTGTGGAGCATCGCGACCTACTTAGCCTATAATCCGCTTTTCCGGCGCGAACTGTTTAAGAAACACGGCATGGTGCTCGGCTATCACCATAAATGAGCGATAAAAAACGGCTCAACCGGAATAGCCCGGTCGAGCCGCTTTATTGGCCTAAGTTAGCGTGCGACTCTGCCGCGGCCGCTGAAAATATAGACCATTCTGCCGCTTTCATCGCGGTCCATATTGAGATTTTCGAGAATAGGCGTGAATGGTAGGCCTTTGCGAATAGCTTCTGAACCGCGCTTTAAAAACCAGTTGATGCCTTGCCCACCCATATAGCTGGTTATCTCTGAGGCCGGTTCGTCATCGACTATCATCAGTGCTTCGCGAAAAGTGACCTGCCCCTTTTTAGGAATCAGGAAGCCGAGTGCTTTTACCGATACCAGGCCGGTCATGTCGGTTCCCTGCAAAAAGATGAGGTTGCGTGAACCGTTGTTTTTAAATTCAATGGCCTTTTCGCTGACCGCAGTTTTGGCGTTTACCACGGAGATTTCGGTGTTGCCTTCAAGCTGTTTGATAATGTCAGATACTTTGTTTACTTTCTGAAGCGGCATTTTCCAGGTCTGGCCGGGAGCGAAAGAACCCATTTCGTAAGCGGCCTGACCGACTTTTGGCATGACGTTGAGCTGATCTTCGTCTTGAACGATGCGGTAACGGTTGAAATAAGAGTCGCCCAGAACATCGTCCACCTGGGTGGCATTACTGTCGTCGAGAGCCTTGAGACTGATCGAGGTGAAGCCGAGTTCACCTTCGATAACCGACAGCCCGTTGGGCGCGACAAAGTTTTTTACGTAGATTTCCATGTCGAAAAGGTCGTCGGGCTGAAGTTTGATTTTGACTTCAAGTTTGCCAGGTTCGGGAATAACGGTCTTGAGTTTGGCGAGCAGATTGGCTTCGCGGCTTGCAGAAATCTTGCCAGCTTCGCCATTTTTGTCCATGACTTCGACGCTGATGCGCTTTTCTTCAGGCACATTCAAAAGATCTTTGTGAGCTTTTTTAATCTTGTGTTCGAGACGCTTGCGCTGATTTTCGAGATTGTTGCGGTCTACGGTATCGAGATCTGGCATGTTGGGGTCGAGGTATTTTTCGACTTTGCTTATGAGCATGTCGATTTCTTCAAGCAGATCAGCGTTGGCAGTGACGTCCTGCTGAACCCGGGTGAACTGAAGGCGCTTGAAGGCCTTTTCAAGAGCGACTTCAAACATTTTTCTGGCAGATTTGCGGGCTTTTGCTTCTTCGGCGGCCTTTATCAGCTCCTTGAATGACGTGATGTCGTAATCACGC
>JAKQKW010000221.1 GCA_029560455.1 Candidatus Rifleibacteriota bacterium | reverse complement strand
TTTCGACACCCTGACCCGCTTCAGCCGGCCTGATTTCATACCTCTTTACCTCGAATTTTATCCAAAAGCCTCAAATGCCCGCAAAGAAAAGATAGTGCAGATTCTCAACGAATACCCGGTAAAGGAATTATTGCCGCATTTTATCGAACAGCATCGACTTGGGCATTTCGAAGGTTTGCACAACCTCTCTGAAGTGGTTTTGATCAACCGCTTTTCGCAGGCAAAAGATGAGGTTCTTGATTTTGTTTGTTCTATTCGTGACACACGCTTCCGCATAAAAATTCTGCCAGAGCTTTTCAAGCATTTTGACCCATACTGCTTCGACAAAGGCTTTGAACTGCTCAAGGAATCTGCTACCGAGATTCGCAGCCAGGTTCTCAATGCTCTGATAAGCCTGATCAAAAAGACCTGGGAACGGATGAACGACCGCAGCGAACCGAACAAAATCATGCTTGCAGGCCTTTACGATTCCTGGGAAAAGCGTGTGGTCGAGTTGATGCGCAGCCGCGAAGACATTTCTGATGAGCACCGTAAAAACATCAGAAGACTGTTTTACGCGCTCGCCCAGAATCGACACGCTCTTATCAGGCCGTTTGTCAAAGAACTTCTCCAGAAAAACTTTCATGAGACCTATTTTTCCTTAAAAGACTGGCCTTTCGAAGAAATTTTCAATCTTTTTCACTGGCTCATTGAAAACGACCCCTCTTTTGGTTCTCTGATGCTGAGCGCCCTGCAGGGCAACAATGACGACACTCTCTGGCGCCTTGTTCTAAAGCTGGTCAACAGTTTTCCGGAAGAAGAGGATCGCGAAGCTTTCAAACGCAATCTGGCCGCGCGCAACCGCAACATTGCCATCGAAAAATTTCTGAAAGATTCTGACCCGGGCGTCAGGCTTGCGGCCCTTGAGTTCGCCAGCGAGCTTAAAATGAACGGTCTGCTGGAGCTGTTGAAGTCTTCAACGAAAGATCCGGCTCCCAATGTCAGGCAGACTGCACTGAAGTGCCTCAATCAGCAGCATTTTCCGCAGATTCAGAGTTTCCTGCTCGAAGCTTTGCATGATCCCGACGAAGGGGTTGCATTCTTCTCGCTGCAGACACTGAAAGCGCAGATGACGCCAAACCAGCTGGCCCCGCATCTGGTCAGATTTATCAACAGCAGCTCAGAAAAGCTGCGCAATTTTGCCCTTGAAGAGATTGCCCGCCTCACCAAAGAACGTTACAAGGCCAATTTTGCCAAGTTAACCCCAGAAGTGAGGAAACTTGCCGGTAAGGTCATTCAAAAACTCGATCAGAACTTTACCGAGCAGGTCATTCAGGATCTTTCATCTCTCGACCCGCAGACCAGGCTGCAGGCAGCCCTGCTCCTCGAAAACATTCAAGTCGATGACAAGGGTAAAGACGCTTTGCTTGCGGCAATGAAAGACCCCTCAAAAGTCGTCAGAGCCGCAATCGTCAAAACACTCGGTGTTATCGGTGACCAGGACCTGATCAAGCATCTGATCAGCTTCTTCAATGACCCAGACCCGAGAGTCCGGGCAAACACTGTAGAAGCCGTGTCACAGCTTGGAGACCGGCAGGCCATTCAGATATTGCTGCCGTTTCTCGAAGACGGTAACAACCGAATCCGCGCCAATGCGCTCGTTGGCATTCGAAAAGTCGGCAATTTCAATGTCATGCCGATTATCCAGAAAATGCTGACACACCGTGATCCCAACATGCGTGCAAGCGCCATCTGGGCAATGGGCGAAATCTGCGATCCCAATTTTTTGAATTTTATCTTCCCTTATCTGAATGACCGCAATGAAATGCTGCGATTCAACGCTATCAAAGCAGTAGCCAGAATCAACCCACAGATGCTTTCGCAGTATATGCCGGTTCTGCGTAAGGACCCATCACAGAAGATCAGAAAACTTGTTGCCGATCTTAGCTTTAAGGTGCTTTAAATGAGTCTGACCGGGCGGGAAGTGCTTCAGGCGCTTCAAGAATATTTCAGCAGTTCGAGTCAGCAGACAGAAACTTTTCTGATGCTGATTTTGCCGGCCCTTTTTCTCACCATCGCCCTGATTTATGTCAAAACCAGCCCTGCCAAGTCTGCAGACCCCTACTTTGCCATCTCAAAGCAGGATTTTGAGCTGCTCGAACACATCAGAATCCAGAAGGGTCTTGAAGAATTCGACCGTGATTTTTTGATGAGCGTTGCCTTCACCTATTCGGTTAAACCAACCCGAATGCTGCTTGATCCGGCCACTTTTGCCAAGATCGAAGAAATGATGACCGATAAGATCAAAAAAGGCGGCGAAGATCCGGCAACCAACAAGAGCCTGATCTATCTGAAGAACCTCAGAAAAAAGCTGTTTGGCTCCTGATTGACGCCTTAAAGGTTTCGAACTGCCGAATCTAAAATAATGGTGACCGGCCCCTGGTTTTCTTGTGAAATCAGCATGTCCGCACCGAAAACCCCTCGTGCAACCTTGCACACTCCGGCGGTCTCAAGTTCGGCACAAAACGCTTCATACATTTTTTCGGCGGGTTCTGGCGCTTCTGCCTCGATAAAGCTGGGCCTGAAGCCGTTGCGAATGTCACCGAACAGTGTGAACTGCGAAACGACAAGAATTTCGAAGCCACAGTCCTTCACCGACAGGTTCATTTTACCGGCCTGATCAGGAAATATTCTCAAGCCGGCAACTTTTTTTGCCAGCCATTGCATTTCTTTAACGGTGTCGCCGCGACCGACGCCGAGGTAACAGACGAGTCCCTGGCCGATGCTTGAAACCAGACATGCATCGACAGAGAGTGATGCGCATCTTACTCTTTGGACTACAGCTTTCATAATCAACTCCAATAAAAAAGGCGCCTTGCGGCGCCTTAAAAAAAACAAAACTTACTTGGCAGCGGCGCTTTTCTTTTCAGCGGTGCTCAGTTCGCACATGACCGGGCTGGCAATAAAGATCGATGAATAGGTACCAACGATTACGCCGAAGGTCAGAGTCATGGCAAAGCTCTTGATCGAGGCGCCGCCCAGAACGAGAATAGCGATAAGAGCAAGAAGGGTGGTTACAGAGGTATTGATAGTGCGGCCGAAGGTCTGATTGATTGACAGATCGACGATACTGGCCAGATTGGTTTCTTTTGAAATCTTGCGGTTTTCGCGGATTCTGTCGAGAACGACGATCGAATCGTTAACTGAATAACCCAGCAGAGTCAGGATCGCGGCAAGAACGGTGACGTCAAATTCAATGCCGACGATTGAAAGAAAACCGAGGGTGATGAACAGGTCGTGCACAACAGCAACGATGGTGCCGGTGGCTGACTGAAATTCAAAACGATAGGCCAGGTAAAGGAGAATACCGATTACTGAGAGCAATGCAGCCCAGATGCCCTGTTTTTTCATTTCATCACCGATGGTCGGGCCAACGTTGGATACCTGAAGGGCTTCATCAGAGAACGGGGCCATTTCCTTGAGGCTCTTGAGAATCTGATCGTGCACTTCAGCGTTTTTAGCGGTATCTACCGGAGCGGCGGGATACTGAATGATGAATTCACGGCCCTGGCCACCGGCAACTGACTGAACGACAATCTGTTCAGAGGTAAAATAAAGACCCAGTGATTTTTCCATCTGCTTGAAATGTTCGCGAATCTTGTTTTCATTTGATTCAGCGTCAAATCTGACGTGAATGATGCTGCCGCCCTTGAAGTCGATGCCATAGTTCAGACCTTTGACGAAGAGAAGCAGGATGCCAAGAATCACCAGCAGACCGGAAATATAAAAGAACGTACTCTTGTGTTTCATTATTGGAATAAGCATGGTTTTCAACCTTTCTCTTTACTTTAAATCAGATGCTCAGGGTTTTGGCGCGACCATCGGCGTAATACATGTCAAGGGCCAGTTTAACGCAGACGATGGCGGTGAAAACGTTGGCAATGAGACCGATACCGAGCGTGGTCGCAAAACCGCGAATCGGGCCAGAACCGAAAGCATAGAGAATTGCAACGGTCAGCAGAGTGGTTACGTTAGAGTCGATGATACAGGCAAGAGCACGGTCAAAACCGGCGTTTATCGAAGCTTTAACAGTTTTGCCAGACTTGAATTCTTCTTTGATTCTTTCAAAAATGATAACGTTGGCGTCAACGGCCATACCAACGGTAAGAATGAGACCGGCAATACCGGGGAGAGTCAGCGTGCCGCCGAAGAAAACGAGAACGGCAAAGATGATCAGGGTATTGAACAGAACTGCCAGATCGGCGAAGATGCCGGAGAGTTTGTAGAATACTGCCATATACATGAATACGAGCAGGGTTCCGATGATACCTGCGGCCCAACCGGCATTGATTGATTCCTGGCCGAGGGTCGGGCCGACGACGCGGCTTTCGAGGGCAATCAGGCTGGCGGGAAGGGCGCCGGCGCGGAGAACGATCGAGAGGTTCTGTGCCTCTTCGAAGGTGAAGCGGCCAGTGATCTGGGCCATGCCACCGGTAATGCGTGACTGAATTACGGGAGCGCTGTGCACTTTGTTGTCAAGAACGATGGCCAGCTGTTCACCAATGTGAGAACCGGTGACCTGGGCAAACTTGGCAGCACCTTCGGCGTTGAATTCGAGGTGAACGATCGGAGCACCCATGTCGTCAAAGGCGACCTTGGCAAATTTCAGATCGCGACCGGTAACGTCGGCTTTTTTGTTGAGTTTGAACCACATGGCCTGCTGCTGCGGGCTAGCGGGTTTCATGAGAACGATTTCAGCTTCGGGGTTAACCGGTTCAAGCTGGGCGGCGGTAAGAGCCTGATCGACAACGATGTGGAACTGCAGCATGGCAGTGTTCTGAATCAGCTGTTTTACACGTTCCGGGTCTTTAACGCCGGGGAGCTGAATGCGGATACGGTTGCCTTCCTGGGCTTTGATGCTGGGTTCGGCAATACCATACATATCAATTCTGTTTCTGATGATTTCAACCGAGCGTTTAACGGCATCGGTAATGCTGTCGTTTTCCTGGATCGAGTTGAGGTCAACCTGATAAACAAGGTCAATACCGCCCTTGAGGTCGAGGCCGAGGGTAATCTTGGATCTCGGGAAAAGAGAAGAGAGTATCAGGGGCAGTCTGGCATAAAGTCTTGAGGAGCCAACAAGAGCTTTAAGCTCGTCAGCCGATTTGCCGTTAACTCTGATGCTGGCGTTGCCGTTTTCATAGTCCGGGTTGATTACGCGGGCTTCACAACCTGCGTCAACAAGAGTCTTGCGCACAGTTTCCGCCACATTGTTGAGGGCGTCATCGGGGCGCGCCGGGTTTTTGCTTCTATTGAAAAGTTCTGCCATTTTATCAACCTGGATTTTCACCACGGCTGATTTTCCGTCTTCACCGGCAGAATATTCAAGCAGGCGGGCAGGCACACCGGCCTGTTCATCAGGGGAAATGATGCCGAAGGCGTTTTCCCATATCTTTGTAGACGGCAGCGCGTAAAAGACGGAGAACAGCAATACCGCTAATACTACAATGATTTTGACTCTATGTTTACTCTTCATTTACAGAAACTCCCTTGCTGAGGTCGACCAAAGTAGACACGTATTATATTCAAGGGGGCACAGCAAGTCAATGAATATTTGCCCGGCGTTATGATAAAAGGTTTCCAGGTGAAAAATCACCACAAAATGTACATAGTTTTGTTTTTTCATTGCCTTAGCTTAAAAAAAAGGTTATTTTTAAGTCTCCATAATGCTTCAACCACAAACTATGCCGGTTAAAAACAGCTCCAGATTACTGTTGTTATTGCTGGTCATGCTGATTTCATGCATGGCTCCGCTTTTTGCACAGAAGCAGATCGGCGCCTCAGAAGATTTGACCAAAAAAGCCAAAGATCACCTGAACCTTTTTCAGTATGAACAGGCCCTGAAGCTGCTGAAGCAGGCCATGGATCTCGAACCCGACAACTGGGAACCCTGGTTTCTCGCCGGCCGGGCTTTTATCAAGATGAAAAAAGAGGCTGAAGCAGAAAAACTCCTTGCCAAGGCACTGAAGCTCAACCCTGGCGAGCTCGAAGTGCAAAAAACTCTTGGCGCGCTTTATATTTTAAACGCCAAAACTGCCCAGGCAAAAGGCCAGACTAACGAAATGGCCGAATTTCTGCATAAGGCATGTCTGGCCTACCCCGGCGGCACAAAAATATGGCAGAGCCTGCTTGAACACTGGTGGAAAACGGGCGAATACGAAAAAATCAAAAAAGAAGGCGACCTTATTGTAAAATCCAACGCCAAGTCGCTTGAAGAAGCCGATGATCAGAACCTACAGGCATCTCTCGTTATAGTTGCCAAGGCTTTTTACCGCGACGGCGATTTTGCCATGACCAAGACATTTCTTGATCAGGCCGGAAAAATCAGAGCTCACAACGATGACATGTATGCCCTCAAACGAGAATTGAGCAACAAGGCCGAAGAGAACGTCAAACGCCTGGTTGACGAAGCTAAAATCAGCTCCGAAAAGGGTGATTACACCAAAGCCCTTGAGCTGCTGCAGAATGCAGGCAAAATGCCCGGAGCAAAATCCTCAGAGATCCTTGAGCTGATGGACAAAATTGAAAAAGAGGCATCTCTGAAACAGTCAATAAAAGACGTAGACGCCCTGATTGCGGCAAAAAAATATGAAGAAGCTCTTGAAAAACTGCATGAGTCAACCCAGGAATTCCCGGAGAACAAAGACCTGGCTGAGCGGCTGACATCTGTTTCAGGCATTGTCGACAAAATCCGGGCCGAAGAAGCAAAGGCCAACGCAGCTGTAATCGCCGAAAAGAAGCGAAAAATGGAACTGGCAAGACAGCTGCAGCTTTTTATCAAGGAAGGCGAAGAAAACGAGCAGAAAAAAAACTTCGACATGGCAGCCATGAGCTACGAGAAAGCACTGGGGCTCGCACCTGACAATAAAGACCTGCCGGCACGCATTGCTGAAATGAAAAAAATGTCTGCAAAGGCCAGAGAGAGACAGAACGACTTTTCTGTAAAATTCAATGAATTTGACAACCTATTTTCGGCCGAGAGCTATGAAGAGTGTTACAGCCGTGGCAAAGAACTGCTTTCTGAATTTCCTGAGCACAGCAAGGCCATTTCAGCAATTTTTGCCGAAACCTGTCTGAAAACCGGTAAATACACTGAAGCTCGCGAAGCCATAATTGCCCTCGAGGGTGACCCTGAACACGAAACTCTGCATGACTACATCATCGGCATGGTCAGTTATCAGGAAGGTGACAGAGATAAAGCACTCGAATACCTCACCCGGGTTAAAAACCGTAACAGTTCGTTCAGAAGCGATATTTCCAGCACTATCTACTGGATATATCTTTATAAGGTGCAGTTCGGGATTTACATTCTCATGCTCGGCCTTGCGTTTCCTGCGGTAAAAATGGGCAAAGAGGCACTTGCAAACTGGAAAGCAACGAGCATGATCAATAAGCTCGAAAAGATCAAAGAGAGCGGCAATTATGAAGTCAACCTCGCTTTTCTTGAAGAGCGCTTCGCCAAAGAAGACACACCTAACCCCAAACAGGTTCAGGTCATGCTGGCCGAGGCCCTTTTGCGAACCGGCAACCCGCAACGGGCCTATGAGATGGCCAACAACCTTCTCAAAAAAGATGCCCGCAACCCTCTCGCCAAAAGAATTGCCGGCGAAGCCGCCCTTATAATTGAAGATTCTTCACCAATGGGTCTCGAACATGTTCAGGCTCTGCTGAAAATTGACGAGACCCGCAAAGACGTCATCTCATATCTGGCGAGGGTATATATCAGGCAGCAGGCTGACCACAAAATGGCTCAGGATTTCATTCTCAAAGCCATTTCGATCAACCCGGCCGATGTCGAATCGGTTGTCTATCTCGCCGACGTTTTTATCAAGCGGCAAACTTACAGCCAGCAGTCTCTGAAGATTTTTGAGCGCGCCATAAAAGCCGCACCAGAAATTCCCGAATATTATATGGCAATCATCGAAAACTACCATCGGCTCGATAACCCACAGGAAGCACAGAAATGGCGTGAGACTGCCGCAGCCCGCTTTCCAGCCCAGGAAGAATTCATGGAAGATCGACCAAGAACGAATGCCGGTCAAGCTCGCAGCGGACTGCGCCTCAAAACCGAAAGCGAGGCAGCCGCAAGACCGGCCCCCGGGGCTTTTCCTGACTATGACAGCATAGGCAATGACAGCGGTCAGGCAACCCCACCTGCAGGCGGATTTCCTGATTATGAAAACATTGGCAACGATGCCTACCCGTCACAGACAACAGGTTCCGGCGCATTTCCTGATTATGAAAGCATCGGCAATGAGCCTGGGCAAACGACAGCGCCTGCAGGTGGCGGGTTCCCCGATTATGACAGCATAGGTGATGACAACGAAAATCTGCTGCCACCACTTAAACCGACAGCACCTGCGGCTCCGCCGGCAGCAAAACAGGCGCCACCTGCCGGGCCACAAAAGAACTGCCCACACTGCAATGCAGTAAACTCTTTAAAAGACTATTACTGCAACACCTGCGGCAAACCCTGCTGACCCATTCTGTCGATAACCTTGCCGCCAGCGCAGATTTGAATGATGAAGCCGCTGATTTAAGTCTAAAAAAAACCGCCCCGGTTTCCCGGGGCGGTTTTTTGTCAGAGCTTATTTTGCTTTGGGCTTGCGGCCGGGTTTGCCTTTTGCAGGCTTTTCGGCTTTTTCAACCTTAGCTGGTTTGGCAGCTTTGGCAGTTTTGGCAGTTTTTTCGGCTTTAGCAGGCTTTTCAGCTTTAGCGGGCTTTTCAGCTTTGGCTGGTTTGGCCTTTTTACCTTTTCCGATAAATTCTTCTACAAGCTGAGCAACAGTCGGGCGACCGATTTCCTGCAGTTCGTAGCCAACGCGCAGGCAGGGCTTTTTAACCTTAACGACACGAGTGATATCGATCGGTGTGGCAGAGATGATCAGGTCGCATTCGCAGGCATTGATGGTCTTTTCCAGATCATCAGTCTGTTTTTTGCCGTAGCCAAGAGCCGGGATCAGGTCGCCAATGTGAGGATACTTGTCGAGGGCGGCGAGAATAGTGCCTTTGAACCAGGGTTTCGGGTCGATGATTTCTCCGGCGCCATAACGCTGGGCAGCAACGATACCGGCACCAATGGTCATTTCGCCATGGGTGAGAGTCGGGCCGTCTTCGATAACCACAACTTTTTTGCCTCTGATCTTTTCCCAGCCGTCGATAAAGATCGGGCTGGCAGCGTCGATGATCTGGCAGGTCGGGTTCATGGCCAGAATGTTTTCGCGGACGTAGTTGATGTCTTCGGGGTTTGCTGAGTCGATCTTGTTGATTACAACTACATCAGCGGTATAGACGTTGGCTTCGCCAGGATAATAGGCGGCTTCGTGGCCGGGGCGATGCGGATCGGCAACGACAAATTTGAGATCTGACTGGAAGAATGGGAAGTCGTTGTTGCCGCCATCCCAGACGATTACATCAGCTTCTTTTTCTGCATTGCGGGCGATTACTTCATAGTCGACGCCGGAGTAGATAACGGCGCCCATATCGATATGGGGTTCGTATTCTTCGCGTTCTTCGATGGTGCATTTATGCAGATCAAGGTCTTTGTATGAAGCAAAGCGCTGGCAGATCTGCTTTTTGAGATCGCCGTAGGGCATCGGGTGTCTTACAGAAACAACCTTGAGGCCCATGGCCTTGAGAGCCTTAACAACGGCACGGGTAGTCTGAGACTTGCCACAACCTGTTCTGACGGCACAAATAGAAACTACCGGCTTGCTGCACTTGATTGCTGTCTGATGGTAGCCGAGCATTTTAAAAGCAGCGCCAACAGCAGTTACCTGGCTGGCACGGTGCATGATATATTCATGCGGCACATCGGAATAAGAAAAAACTACTTCCTGAACGTTGTGTTTTTTGATGAGGTCGAGAAGTTTTTCTTCGGCTTCTATCGGGATTCCCTTTGGGTAGCCCTTGCCGGCGAGTTCGGCGGGGTAAACACGGCCATCGATGTCGGGAATCTGGGTAGCAGTGAAAGCGACAACTTCATAGGTCGGGTTATTGCGGTAAACCATGTTGAAATTGTGAAAATCACGACCTGCTGCGCCCATAATGATAGTTTTAATTGCCATACAAACATCCTTTTGAAAAAATTTAACCCCGACCGCAACAAAACTGGCCGGGGCATTCTTTAATGGTTACAAGTTGAACAGGAGCCTGAGGAACAACTGGAGCATGAGCTGCCGGAACCGCCAAGTTCATGACTGGTGCGGTTGCCTGAAGTCGAAAATGCTGAAACTTTTTTTCTGATGTTGTTGCCGTTGCAGTGAGCACAGGTAATCCTGGTCAAGTCTTCTTTAATCGAGCAGAGTTTATCGAAAGTTTTGTGACAGTCGCAACACTCGAATTCATATATCGGCATTTTGGCTCTCCACCTGATACAAATTTACAGATCAACCTTAAAAAGCTGGTTAAAAAGATCGATGCTGGCATCCTATCATTATAAGAGAAGCGAGTCAAATACCCGGCAAATAAAGATCTGAATTACACCTCAAAGGCCGTATTTTTCGATCTTGGCGCGCAGGGTATTGCGCGTTATACCAAGGTGTGCCGCGCTCTGCACCTGATTGTGACGATGCAATTCAAGGCTCTGACGCAGAAGTTCACGCTCAAATTTTTCGAGAACGAAGGCATAAGCGTCGCCATCCGGGCTCTGTTTAAGCAATTCTTTAACCAGCGCGCAGACCGCTGCCGGCCCGGCCGCCGGTTCAAAAGACCGATCTTCGGGTTCACGCTGTGGCGCAGTTTCAGCATGAACCGGTGTTGTTGCCTCCATGAGCTGCGATTGTGGTTCAAGCGGAGTCTTCGAGGGCTCTTCGCGTTCAAGCTTTTCGGGCTTTAAGCCTCCACCAAGGCGAACCTCAACCGGCAGATGCTCAGGCAGAATCACCTGGTCGCGGCTGAGGGTGTAAGACTGCTCTACAGCATTGCGAAGTTCTCTGACGTTGCCTGGCCAGGCGTAAGCGGCCAGAACGCCAATTGATTCATCAGAAAGCATTTTGGGAACACCACGACGCTGCGCAGCAAGAATCGAGCAAAAATATCTGGCGAGCAGCGGAATATCTTCTGGCCGCTCACGCAAAGGCGGCAGCTTTATCTCGATAACCTTGATGCGATGAAAAAGGTCTTCTCTGAAACGACCGTCGGCGATCTGGCGACGCAGGTCCTTGTTGGTGGCAGCAATGATTCTGACATCGACATCGATGCGGCGATTGCCCCCCACCCTTACTATTTCGCGTTCTTCCAATACTCGCAGCAGTTTTGCCTGCATTTCCAGATTCATATCGCCAATTTCGTCAAGAAAAATTGTGCCCCCCTGGGCCAGCTCGAACATGCCCGGTTTAGAGGCAGCCGCACCAGTAAAAGCACCTTTTTCATAACCAAACAATTCTGATTCCATCAGACTTTCATTGATAGCAGTGCAGTTGATCGCCCAAAAAGGCTTTGATGAGCGACGCGAATTATAATGAATGGCCTGAGCAACCAGCTCTTTTCCTGATCCTGACTCGCCGGTGACGAGCACGGTCACGTCTTCAACAGAAACCTTGCCGATAAGCTTGTAGACTTCCTGCATGGCCGAACTGTTGCCCTTCAGTCCGCTTGATTTTGGTGCCTGTACAGCAACTTCTGCCTCTTTGCCGGTGTTACGGGTATTCAAACCGCGAGAAATCAGCAACAGGCATTCGTCAATATTGAAAGGCTTGCTGAGAAAATCGTAGGCGCCGAGCTTCATTGCAGTGACGGTAGTTTCCATGTCGGTATAGGCGGTCATGACTACAACCTGCGCTTCCGGGTCATGTTCTCTGATTTTTTTCAGTACCTGCAGACCATCCATTTCAGGCATGCGGATGTCGACAAAAATAATATCAGGCTTGAAGCTTTCATAAAGTTTCAGGCCTTTCAGGCCGTTTTCGGCCAGCATTACTTCATAACCGGCCTTTTGCAGAGCCTTTTCAAAAGCCCATCGGACACTGTGTTCATCGTCAACAACAAGAATTTTTGCTTTGCCGTTCATAACGCTCCTCATTCAGAAGGCTCTCCCATGGCTTTTTCCCGGGCTCTTTCCCTTTGAATTCTCTTTTTCCAGCTCTGAGGGGAGGCAGTATCGAGAATGCTGTCGCCATGCAGAACCAGAACCCGACAGCTAGGGTTGATTCTGGCAATCCCGTCTTCAATTCCCTGACGCAGCTCTTCAAGATTATAACGCAGGGATGTGTGAAAAAGCAGCAGGTTCTCTACCCGGGCCGCTTTTGCTGTTTCAAGCACTTCTGCGAGGTAAGAATGCTGCTGAAAGTTTCTTTCGTCGTCTTCAATGCTGAGATAAGTGCATTCATGGCAAAGAAACAGGCTTTCGGCGACTTTCTGCGGGTCAATCGGCCGGGAATCGCCGCCATAGGAAAAAATGATCTTTTCGAATTCTTCGGCAACTTCGTCTTTGCCTTTGCTCCAGATAATCTCGTTGATCTCACGCTGCGACAGCCCAACAAACTGAGGTTTCAGACGACGACGCTGCTCGATGATATTATAACCGAGACTCAGCTGCCTCTGAGAATGTCTGGTTTTGAAAGTACGCATAAAAACCTTGCTTTTCTGGTCGTCGAGAATGATTTTCTCTTCTTCGTCGAGAGGAATCCACTCAAGCTTAAAAGAAAGGTCTTTCTGAGTGCGGGTAAGGTAATCGGTAATAAATTCTATCAGTTTATTATCACGGGGAAAATAAATCTGCAGACTGGCAGTCTGATCGCCGGCACCAAGATTACGAATGTTTATCAGGTTAACCAGACCGGCAATGTGGTCAGCATGCCCGTGCGAGAGAAAAATGCGGCGAATGCCAAAAACCCGGTTAAGCAGAGTGGTGGCAACCCCCTCGCCAGCGTCAAAAAGAATATTGAAACGCCGGTGATACAACCAGGTAGAAAACAAGGCTCGTGAAAACCCGCGGAGTTGATCTTGGAGTGGGAAATTGGGGGTTGTCATGAATATCCTTCCGTTTTTGCTTGCCCTTGCGAGCCCGGTTAATTTAACACAATCTTACCGTTTCGAGCCAATATAAAATTCTTTGCACCTGCAGACTATTGAGTTTGCTTCAATAAGCCATTATGTGCTAAATTCAAGCAAACCATTCGGGGAGACCTGCATTTTATGAACAGCGAAAAGCTCAAAGATCTTATCGACAGCAAGCTGCGGGACTATATCAAAAGATTCGTCAGATATTCTACCTTCTCTCACCTCACTGCAGAACGCAGAGAAATCATTGCCGGCACCTTCGTCTATCTGATCGATGATCACGATATGATCCCTGATGACGTGCCAAACATCGGGTATCTTGATGACCTCATGGTTTTTGTTGAGGCCGCCAAGCACTTTCTTTCGACAGGGACCCCGATCAGCGGTGTCTGTAACGCCGAAGAGGTTCTTGAAGATCTGCAGTTCGTCCAGAAACACATGGGTTTGATGTTTGGCGAACAGCATTTTTCGATCGACACCATTAAACGCCTCGGCCAGAAAAAAGTTGATGAACTGCCGGTTCTGGCTGAAAAGATCAAACAAAAATATGTCCATCTGGGAGATTTGAACAATGATTAAAAAAATTATCAGAGTTTTTTCAGTTGCAGCTCTTACAGCAGCCATGTTCTGCAGCAATGTCGCTGTTGCAGAAGAATTGATTACACCAGTCTCTGAGCTGCTTAAGAACCCGAAACAGTTTGAAGGCAAGTTTGTTACGGTCAGTGGCCGCTATTCAGGCTGGAAAAATGCTCCCGGCAGCCCCCCGGTTACCAGATCTGACTGGGTTCTCTGCGACGAAGATAAAAATGCAATCTACTGCACCGGTTTGTTACCCCAGGACAGCCAGACTGGCGAGACTCCAATCTACTGGAAACCAATGAGTGTGCTGGCACAGGTAAAAATCGCCGAGGGTCGGCCTTTTCTGCAGGTTGCTGAAGCAAAGGCTCTGACCCTGAATGTCGAGCAAATGGTTTCCGTTTCGCAGATTCTCTTTGCTCCGATAGAAATGCAGGGCAAATACGTTGGCCTGATGGGCGTTCTCGCCAAGGGTTACGGTGTTAAAGGCGATAGAATGTATCTGCTGGCCGACCCGACCGGTGCAATCAAACTTGGCAGAATGCCGAAGCTTTTCCCGAAGGGAACAATTCTGCATCTGCGCGGTTATGTCAGACAGGATGAAAATGGCCTGCCAATGATCGACAATGTCGAAATCGTTTCTTCAAGAGTAGATTAAAAGCTGTTAAAGCAAAAACAGAAACTGCGTGTCCCCATCTGGACACGCGGTTTTTTGTTGTCTGGCCAAAAAGCCTGTTTTTATTTGACTTCCGGGGTGGTGTCCGGGTGACTGCGGCGCAGTTTTTTCAGAAGCAGCAGAGCATTGCGCAGCAGGCTGAAAGTCAGTCCATATAAAGCGAAGCCCCAGGTGAGAAAGAAAAGGGTCATCGGTGGGTTGATAACCAGGGCCACAAGAACCAGAAGAACGGCAAACCGCCTCTTGTTACTGGTCTGGGGTGTCTTTTTCATGGCCGGGTATTCAATGGTGCTGACCATGAGAAATGAGGTGACAAGTACCGCAAACGGAATAACCATTGCCGGTATGCGCATGAAGTTGAAAAACTGAAGCTCAAAAATGGTCATGGTTGCGAGAATACCCGCCCCGGCCGGGATAGGCAGGCCCTGAAAGACATCGTGCTTGGAGGGCGGGGTAACGTTGAAACGCGCCAGGCGCAAAGCGCCGCAAAGAACAAAAATACCGGTGACGACAAGGCCTGAAACGCGGTCATGTTCAAGATATCGGGTATAAACGAGAAAAGCAGGAGCCATGCCGAAGCTGATTAGATCGGCCAGCGAATCGAGTTCGGCGCCGAATCTTGATTCAACAGAAGTCAGTCGGGCGAGACGGCCGTCGAGGATATCGAAGATATTGGCCAGCATTATCAGCCAGCCGGCGGCAAGAAATTCGCCCTGCGAGGTCATGACTACCGAGAGGTAGCCACAAACAAGGTTCATCGAGGTACAGGCGTTGGGGAGAATTGACAGGTGTCGGCTGACAAAGCGTTTTTTTTCTTTGCCGGCGCTTTCAGGCAGGCTGGTGGTGTTTTCTTCTACCATCTCAACATCTTCTTGCGATCACGCTTGAACCGCCCTGAACCCGCTGCCCGAGGCGAACTTCGATACGGGCATCGAGGGGCATGTAAATTTCAGTGCGTGAACCAAACCTGATCAGACCAAAACGTTCACCGGCACCAACCTGGTCGCCGGGGTTTTTCCAGCAGAGAATGCGGCGGGCAATCAGACCGGCGATCTGTTTAACCAGAACCCTGTAGCCATCGCCATCTTCTATTCCGACAGCATTCTGTTCGTTTTTGACCGAGGCTTTCGGTTCGAAAGCCGCGAGAAATTCGCCGGGCGAGTAGTGACGATAGGCGATTTTCCCTTTGATTGGCGAGCGATTGATGTGAACATCGAAAACAGAAAGGAAGATGCTGACACGTTTTGCCGGGCCATCGAGAAAGGGCACATGCTCGACCGAATCAATGCCGACCACCTTGCCGTCTGCAGGGGAAACGATCAGGCAGTCGCCTTCAGGAATCTGACGTTCGGGGTCACGGAAGAAATAGAGTGTAAATGCGGTGGCAAGATAAAAAATGCGACCCAGCCAGCGGCTGATCGTCGAGAAAACCATGGCAAGCACGAGCAGAGAACCGGCCATGAAAAAACCTTCTCTGTGAATTGGGCTACGCATCAGTCAGGCTCCTTGAGGATAGATTGGCAATCTATTATAAATCGCGGTCAGGGGCATGTCAAGGCAAGTTAATCGGGGTCATTCAACGGCGTTGATTGCGGTGAGCAGGGCTGGCCAGAGAGTTTCGCGGGCAAAGGCAAGAAAGAAATACGAGGAGGGAGAGGGGCCGACAAATTCAGAGAACCAGATCTGCCGGTCAGGAAGGGTTATCGAAAGGCCACTGGCGCCAGGGAAAGCCTTTTGCGAATGGTAGCTGCAGACAATCAACCCGGGAAACTCTCGCAGCAGGTTCTCTGTATCGATTTTCAATGTGGTCAGAGGCCCGGCGGCGTTGGTGACGAAGCTTTTGAGATCGCGATTTTCGGCCCTTTCAAAGGCCTGCACCACGTATTTTTTCTCGCCGTCTTCGACAACAAACTCAAGGTGATCGCGCAACCCTGCCAGTACCTTCGCATAGCGGTCTCGTTCGTTGTTTATCGCGACAAACCAGGTATTGAGCCGACTGATAAAGCTGGTAAAAGCTGAATTGCGGATCATTGAAATTGTTACCGGCTGAGTTATGACGCCCTCAAGATATTTTTTGCGGTATTCATCGCAGATTATACGCCCGAAGGTTTCGCCGTCGAGCTTGCCACCGCCGTTGTCGTTCATACTTTTGACAATTTTGCCATAAGGAAAGCCTGCTGCCGGCACCATAGCCTGCGAAAAAACAGTCATCGAGGCGCAGTTCCTGAATTCCCAGGCAATTTCGATACTGCCCATATTACAGGCATCGAATGCCAGAAGTTCGAGCGGCCGGCGACTGCCGTCGAAATTCGCGGCGGCACCAGCGATATAAGCGGCAATTTCGATGATATTGCCTTTTTTTTCGGCGCTGTCATCGATAATCAGAGAGTTACGCAAGGCGGCCGATGATTTCCAGCCATCGGCATGTGAGCTGATGATCATGGAATAGCGACGGGCCGGAAAAGCACGGCGGGCCCAGGTCATAAAATCGGCAATCACCAGGCCCGAGCTTGAATCGAATTTGCCGAGTGAAACCAGCTCGACAATCTTGTTTTTCTGCAACATCAGACGCTTGAAGCCATCAACCCTGGTATCGACCTGAATCAGGATTTGAGTACCCGAAGGGACCCCGGCCAGCGCAATGTCTTCGATATTGGCGCCAATGTAAGAAGAAAGGCTGTTGTCTCCAGCCATATGCAGCAACAGAACATGCTCGTTCGGGTAAACTCCGGAATTTCCGGCGTGCAGAGAATCGGCCATTGCAGTATAGGCCGCTTTAACTTCAGCAACCTGATCAAGAGGCTGGCTGGATAGTTTTGCCGGGTATTTTTCGAGCACTTCGGCAATGGCATTTACGGTAGTGCTGATATGTTCGGTTTTGAGCTCTTCTGGTCTGATGCGCCGCCCGTAGCGTTCGCGCAGGCTGCGAGCAATCATTGACCGGGCCGTCGAGCGCAGGTCTACCGTTACGTTCATTTCGCCGTAAAGGCCGGCCGAGGTTGCCGCCATCCATTCAAGCACCAGGTTTTTATTGGTGCCGTGCTGGCAGAAAAGCACGACCTGGTCGCGAATACTTATTGGCGAAAGGGTAAAGCGCCCCTGTTCATCTACAACTGCCGGGGCAGAAAGGTCATCCTGAATTTTTACGCTGAATGGCCTGAGATCTATCAACGACGGGGTGATGCCGCCGAGATCTTTATGAACTGCGACATCAGCCAGATTGATGATTCCTGACAGGCGCAGATCGGTGGGAATGGGAAAATTAAAAGGCAGCGTCGGGTTCGACTCGCCTTCACAGCCGGTCAAAACCAACGCTGCCAATATGGCAATGAGAAGAAAAAGCTTTCTCAGTGTGATCAATACCTGAATCCCTGTCTCAGCTGGCAGCAGTCATTTCGGCAGCTGCTTTAGCTGGAGCCGGCCGGTTGAGTGGTTCAAGATACGTCTGGCCGCCCATATAGGGGCGCAGAACTTCAGGAATTCTGACACGGCCGTCCGCTTCCTGGAAATTTTCGAGAATTGCCAGCCAGGTGCGGCCAACCGCAAGTCCAGAGCCGTTCAGGGTATGAACGAATGCTGTCTTTGCCTTGGCATCGCTGCCCTTGTATCTGATACCGGCGCGGCGCGCCTGGAAATCTTCGAAGTTGCTGCAGGAACTGATTTCGCGATAGGTATTCTGCGACGGCAGCCAGACTTCGATATCGTAAGTTTTGGCGGCAGAAAAGCCGAGATCGCCGGTAGACAGGGCCTTGACACGATATGGCAGACCAAGCAGGCGCAGAATTTCTTCGGCGTTGTCGAGCAGCTTTTCGAGTTCGTTGTATGAATCTTCGGGTTTGCAGAATTTTACCAGTTCGACTTTGTCGAATTGGTGCTGGCGGATTAAGCCGCGGGTATCACGGCCGTAGCTGCCGGCTTCGCTGCGGAAACAGGGAGTGTAGGCAGTAAAGGCGATCGTCAGATCTGATTCTTTGAGAATTTCGTTGGCATAGAGGTTGGTGACAGGCACTTCGGCAGTCGGGATCAGGTAATAATCGAATCCCTGCAGTTTGAAGAGATCCTGTTCGAATTTCGGCAGCTGGCCGGTGCCTTTCATCGATTCGGCATTGACGATGAAAGGCGGCAGAATTTCGCGGTAGCCATGCTTCTGCGTGTGGGTATCGAGCATAAAGTTGATCAGGGCGCGTTCGAGGCGGGCGCCGGGGCCAGTCAGCACCGAGAATCTGGTTCCGGTGAGTTTGGCGGCACGGTCAAAGTCGAGAATACCGAGGTTAGCGCCGAGATCGACATGATCTTTGACCTGGAAGTCAAATTTGCGTGGGGTGCCGAAACGCCTGACTTCGACATTGGCGCTTTCATCGCGCCCGACCGGAGTCGTTGCATTCGGCACGTTCGGAATGGTCAGCAGCATGTTATTGAGAGCCTGGTCAATCTCTTCAAGCTGCTTTTCTAGGTCTTTGGCCTGATTACCCATTTCTTTCATGCCGGCAAAAAGGTCTTCACAGGGCTCTTTGGCAGCTTTGCGACGACCGATTTCCTTGTTGACGTTATTGCGTTCGGCCTGCAGGGCCTCGACTTTCGCGATCATTTCGCGACGGCGGGCATCGAGCTCTTCGAGAGGCTGCAGTTTATCGATAACGACGCGCGAAGCGTTGTTTATAAGGGTTTCGAGAATTTTAGCCGGTTCGGTCGGGTTGCCGGCTTCCTGAAGAATAGCTTTGTTGGTCGGATTTTCGAGCGAAGCGTCGCCACGTTTGATCATGGCAGCTTTGAAAAGTTCGGGGTTGGCGCGAATCCATTTGATATCGAGCATGTCTATCCATTGCCTCCGGTAGTGTGTGGGGTCAGAGGGTTAGAATACTCTTTTCGTGCCAGTCTTGCAAGAGGCAGCGCAATTATTGATTCCTGTAAAATTAAAATCTGGTTTACCGGTTCGGCGGCCCGGTCTATCAGTCGGGTTGCTTTTTCTCCAGCGATTCGCTTCGCTCACAAGCTTACGAAAAAGCAATCCCGACTTCTCCCCGTGCCTTACCCATACAAAAACCGCCTTTATTTATGTAACTATCAATATTCAGAAAAAAGGTCGGGTTGAAACGGGCCTTTCGGAAGTTCGGGGGCAATACACTCAAGGCCTTCGTTACGGGGCGAATTAACATAACTGCCGACCCTGACGCAGTTAAGCAGTTCGTCAGAAGCCGGCCTGAGCAATTTCGATAAATCATCCGGTCCGGTTTCGGGATTCAGCCATACAGAGAGCTTTTCTGGTGCAATGATGGCCGGCATGCGGTGGTGAACCTTTTGAACCGTTCTGTTTGCCGGCACGGTGATTATGGCGCACGAATTCATCTGTTCTCCACCCTCGCCGTGCCAGATTTCCCAGATGCCGGCGAGGCACAACTGACCGGCATCGGCGGCGGCAGAGAAATAAAAGGGTTCAGCGGTTGCGCCGGCCCTTTTCCATTCATAGAAGCCAGAAGCAGGTAGAATGCAGCGGCGATAACGAAAGGCATTTTTGAACGCCGGTTTTTCGCGCAGAGTCTCGGCACGCGCGTTGATCAGTGTGCTGATTTCGCCAGGGTCTTTAACGAATGGCGGCACCAGGCCCCAGCTGAGAAAATCATATTTAAGGCAGTTGCGGTCGATGTCGTAGAGAAATGCGAAAACCGGCTGAGTCGGCGCGATATTGTAGCGGTCGGCAAAGACTGGTGGCGGCTCAAGAAAAAGCAGCCTGAACAACCAGTCCAGGCTGCCTGTGAGTGCAAAACGACCGCACATTTACAGCATCGGCCTGACCTGGTTGGCTTTATGCAGCTTAAAGGCCTTCAGAGCTTCAGAAATGATCTCGATACTGCGCCGCATTTTTTCGGGTGAGACGACCAGAGCAACTCTTATTTCGTTGCGGCCGCGCGACGGGTCGAGATAAAAACCATTCGCGGGCGTTACCGCCACGGTTTCGCCGCCCATATTGAATTTTTCAAGCATGTATAGACAGAATTCAGTAATATCCTCGAACTCTGGAAACTTGATCATCAGATAAAACGCGCCGGCAGGCCTTGGGGCAACCACATGCGGCAGATACTCTTCAATCGCCTGCATCGTGGCATCGAGGCGCTCGCGATAGGTCTGCCGCAGCTGATACAGATAATCGGGGCGGGCCAGTACCGCGTCGTAGGCACCGGCAACCCCATATTGAGCCAGATCGGAAACGCATGCCACCGAATGAGCCGTAACCATAGCAATTTTGTCGACCATCGGCTTTCGGGCAACCACAAAACCAATGCGGATTCCACACAAAGAGAAAGATTTGCTCGCCGAGTCGATGACAATCATCAGATTTTTAAGCTTTTCATTCAGTTCTTCGTCGGCAAGATCGAGCTGCAGAACACTGAATGCCTCTTCGTCGCCAAGAATCATTTCACGATAAACCTCGTCACTGATCAGGAACAGCTGGTGCCTGACGCAGACGCGGGCCAGGCGTTCGATTTCTTCGCGGCTGTAAATTTTGCCTGAGGGGTTATTGGGGCTGTTCAGCAGAATTGCCTTGGTTTTGGGGGTAATCAGCTTTTCGATTTCTTCTTCTGAGGGAAGTGCAAAGTTGTTCTCGGCTCGGGTTGGAATCGCCTTGAGCACACCGTCTGCAAGGCCAAGATAGCCAATATATGGCGTGAAAAAAGGTTCAATGGCCAGCACTTCATCACCCGGGTTGCATATTGCCAGAAAAACGTTATTAAGCGCATTTGAAGCGCCGACTGTTACCAGAACATTGTCTGTGTCGACTACCAGATGGCGCAGATGTCGGCGATCGAAAAAATTGTTGAGATAGCGGGCGAAAGTTTCACGCAGATACTTTTCGCCAATATAGGGTGAATAGTTAATCTGACCTGTCTGCGTCTTACGGTTGACCGCCTGCACGAATTCGGGAATACACTCGATATCGGGCTGACCAATATTGAGTTCATAAACGGTTTTGCCCTGGGCCATAAGGTCTTTGGCGATGGCCATCATTTTTCTGATCGGGCTCGGACTCAGGCTTTTAATACGTTCAGCATATCTTTCTTCAAACATTGTCTTTCCTCGCTTGTTTTTTTTATCAGCGTTCTGAATTCTATACTTTTTGCCGGTTAAAGGCAATCGAGATTGTCAGTTTTACAGGCCACTGTCGCGATTTTGAGAGCCCGGTAGATGGCAAAAGCGTCTTTTAAAAGCGCCGACCATTTCTCAGGTTCGAGTGTCAGGCTCAGATGAACGATCACCGAGTCATCCTGCCCCTCGACCTGAATATTCTGCCCGGCAAATTTCACAAACTCATTGCGTACTGCAGAGTTGAAGAGAGACCGGGTTTCGGCCTCTACGGTTCCCTGTAAGACAAAGGCTGACGAAAACTTTTCGTCTTCTTTAAAATTGATATCCTGCCCCCCAAAAAGCTTGCCGAGATAATCCAAAAACGAAAATTCGCGGCGCAGATAGAAGTTGGGCAGCTTAAGCTCCGGGTCGGTTATGATGCAGATCGTCTGATTATGGGCCGACGAATTTTTGCCACTGCCGGTTGTGTAATGGTAGTCGCCGAGCAAAACCCTGATCCCGTCGCGAACCCCTTCCATGACGTTGGTCATGCGGTGCGAATGGCCGCGACTGAACATCTTGAGATGCGAATGCGAATCGCGGAAACTGTCATCGCGGACTTTGAAGTCAAAGCCCATACGCGGAGCCATCGCTGCCAGTGCGTCATGACGTTTCTTGGCCATATACAGAGCGTAACCGATCGCGAAAATAAACAAAAAGAAGACGCCGCCAAAAATCAGAATCTCAACATTGTTGGTAATCCAGTCCATGCCCCACCCCACGTTTGATCTATTCTGCTGCAGCTATAAAGTTGTTGCAACAGTTTAAAATGACAGCAGAATAAAAGCAACCGGCAAAACCAGTCCGCATGGCAATCACACTAAAAGCCCGTATCCCCTATCAGAACAAGATTCCCGCCTCCGCGGGAATGACACAGTAATATTCGTCATTCCGGGTTTAGGCAATGAATGAGTTAACCTGATGGCGTCATCACCGTAAAATCAGTGATTCAAAAGTCTGCAGATAAGATTCTTACTGAATCTATCCTGAGCATAAACGCTGAATTACCGAGACTTTGAGCGCTTAATGAGTTGCATGCCTGATAAAATACCCGCTTTCGCGGGTATGAAGTGAAGTTATCAAATTGAAATAAAGTTTAAAGTTTATTGTGTATCCTCTTCAGCAACATCAGAACCTGAAGCGGCGGCGGGAGCATCGATCACGACATTCTTAACATCTTCAGGCGGTCGGCGCAGGCGGTTCATGAATTGATTGAAAGCGTCATCTGCTTCGGCGTTGATGTCGATCAACTCGTCATGCATCAACAGACTCAGACTCGCACCTTTGCGGGCACCAACCAGAATTTTCAATTTGCCTCGGTCGCCTGCCAGTTCAATGCTTCTGGCTTTTTCAGCGTCTTTCAGGCCATATTCTTCAAGTTTTTCTGGTTTGGCAAAAGAATTTACGCGGGTGCGACCAAGGCTGTTAACAAAGTCTTTAACATCGGATTCGGCAATTTTCTGCACCCCGACCATCCAGCCGCTTTCTTTGCGTTCGATTGTAATCGAGCCGCTGGCATCTGCAACCGTCATCTCTTTAAGGCCGTCAAGAGCAGGGATATCAAGATGCTTCTCACGCAATCCATTCAGATCGACCAGCACCCCGTGCAATTCACTGGTGAGAACAGCATGAACCGCCTCAGAACCCATCACTCTGACATAAGTATCGACGCCGGACATCTCGCCGGTTTCGATGGCAAATTCGCGATTATCGCGGTTACCGACAAGTATTCTGGCGCGGTAAGGCGCAAATCCATAACCGGCGGCATCTTCCGGCTTATCTTCGACGAAGCGCGAGACTTTCAGATTACGCAGGTTTTCGAGCATTTGTGCCACAGCAACGCCATCAGCCGTATATGAGGCCGGTGCGACGATCTCCCATCCTGAAAGCGATTCATTCTGCCGCAACTCAACCTTGCCTGCGGCATCTTCAATTACAATACGACTTGCCTGACCGAAGTCCTCAGAAAACAGCCGCTTGTCGCGCAGATCCGCCAGGCTTTTTGCAAACGAACCCTTGATGTAGCCCGGAACCATGAATACGCGCGGGTCACCTTGTCTGACAAGATAATATGACCCACCGACCTCGGTCTTGGAACCAAGGGTCAGTTGCACTGTCTGAGTGGCGGTTTCGACGAGAACCACCGGCGAACTGGCATCTATTCCGTAGGGTGCTGTATCAGTGGCATTTTCGGCAATGATCAGTTCAGACCTGAGTTCGGAAAAATGCTTCAGCAGCCCTTCTGCCTCACCCTGATCGGCGGGATAATCTGCCGGCGAGATTATCCGGCTGCCCTCTTTGCCGTATTGCACCTTTAATTCGGCTTCGGCTGTATTTTTCCAGGTCAACGAGATGATGTCCTTGTCGGTGCAGCCAAGAATCGGCACCGGCTTTTGCACGCCAGGCGGCAGTTTTTCTTCGGTTTCAAAGTAATTGGCATAGACGAGCAGCATTGCCAGAACTATAAAAGCACCAAGAGTGGGAAGAAATCTCTTTTTCACGATCACACTCTCCTTCTTGCGAGGTAGACAAAGATGCCAAGCATCACAATCAGCGCCGGGGCGCCAAACACGCACAATGAAAATATTTTTCCGGCGTCGTTTTCGTCAAAGGCGATGCGCGGCATTTCGAGCACTCTCGGCCTTATCGAAATCTGCTGATGCTGGCCAACCAGCCAGTTGACGCCGTTAACGAAAATGTCGCGGTTCGCAAGCGACCCGATATAGGCATTCGAGAAAAAGTCGGAGTCACCGTAGAGCAGCAGGCGGGAGCCCGAAGCCACCCCGGTTCGTTCTACAGCCAGAGCCAGATTGAACGGGCCTCTGATGTCACGGCCTTCTTCGAAGCCGATGTCAATTTGTTCGCCTTCGCGAAGATTGCGTTTAGCCCATGAATTGTCGATAGTCTTCATTACCGGCTCGACCTTGAAACCTTCTTTTTTCTCAAAAGTCAGGCTGCGGGCATGAAACATCAGGCCAAGCATATTTTTTTGCTGAATCGGTTTTACAATCGGGTGTTCTTCGAACGTTGGCGCGACTGTCCAGTAATTTCGCCCGATGCCGCGCGGGTCAACAACGATATCGCTGGCAAAGTTAACCCCGAATTCCCCGAGTATGAACTTTTCGAGCTTTTCAAGTGGTCGGCCCGGGTCGAGAGCCAGGATCAGATGGCCATTCTGTGTCTTAACAAAGCTGCGCAGCTTTTCGATCTCGCTGTCGAGATAATCCTGTTGCGGGCTTGCGATTATGAGAACCGAAGCGCGTGGATCTATTTCTTCGTTGACCAGACTGACTTCAGATACGTCGAAATTTTCACGGATGAGAAATTCGTTCACTCCGGCGATATCTCTGGGCTGAAAGCCTGAGATCGAAGCTTCGCCATGCCCCTTAACGAAGCTGATCATGCGCCTGACACCGCTGGTAACATTGAATATGGCAGAGGTAATCGCCTGTTCACCGGTGAATTTCGGTTTGCTGTCGGGCGGGCTGTATTGACCGGGCACTTCAAACAGGTCACTGCTGAAGATATCCTGGCGACTGGCGTCGCACTGCACCACCAGTGTTCCGAGGGCGGTGATATTCATGGCCTTTGTAGTTACCGGGTCGCGCATCGGGTCAATCATAGTGAAGGTCAGGCGATCGCTGTGGCGGCGGTATTCTCTGAGAAGATCCTGAACCATTCCTTCTTCAGCGGTTCCCTTCGGAAAAAAGGCCGTGATTTTAACATCCTTCTGCAACTCACGCACGGCTTTAACCGTCAGATCAGACAAAGAAAACATCTGGCTGGCAGTAAAATCGTAGCGAATGTTGCGGCGAAAACCTATATGCGACAGAACTACTCCGATACCGATGATCAGAAGGATCAGAACGATATCGTTGAGCCACAAAAGAGTTTTGCGGCTGGCAAAGATTTCTGACAGCATGGCGGGCCGGCTGATAAAGGCGACGATCGCTGTAATAACCCCGGCCAGCAGGGTTCCTGAGGCAGCGGCAGTCTGGCTGGGAAAATTGACATAGATGAGGCCGGCAGCAATAATGATTGCCAGCGACACGATCAGCAGAAGATAGGGTAAAATGGGAATCAGAATGCGTCTTCTATCGTTCATCTGCTTACCTCCACCGGTCTGATTCAAGAACTCTGGTTGCGAGAAACAGCCAGGTCAGCGTAAATACAACAAAGAAAATGACATTGCCCGAATCGACAATGCCGCGCAGAAATTCGGCATAGCGGTCGAAAATCGACAGGTTGCCGAGAATCTCGCCAAAAGCGTTGTCGAAAGCGTGTTTGGCCCAGCCGAAGATCCAGAAGAGCACCAGACCGCCAAAACTGACCATTGCTGCAATAATCTGGTTTTCTGTAAGAGTGCTGGCGAACAGTCCCATAGAGATGAACGCGGCTCCAAGAAGAATCAGGCCAATATAGCCGCTGTAAACCGGTCCCATATCGAATTCAGTCGAATAGGCCGATAAAACCAGAGGATACTGGACAGTCAGCAGAATAAGAATCAGGTAGAGAGTGAAGCAGGCAAGAAACTTGCCGGTGATGATTTCGGCGGGCGAAATTGGCGACGTAAGCAGAAGCTCGATCGTGCGGCTCTTCTTCTCTTCGCTGACCAGGCGCATGGTCAGAACCGGCGAGGCCAGCAGCAGGATGAAAGCGGCGTTGTAGAGCATCGGTTCAAGCGATGCCATGCGGCTTGAAATAAGAATTACCCAGAACAGATAGCCAACAATCATCAGAAAAGATGCAAAAACTATGTAGGCGACCGGTGAGTAGAAAAAAGACTGCAGCTCTTTTTTCATTATCGCAAATATTTTCATGCGGCTTCTTTCCTTTCCTCGGCGCTGGTAAGCTTAAGAAAAACGTCTTCAAGAGTGGCTTTTACCGGAGTGATTTCGCGCAGCACGTGCCCGGCCCCGGTCATATTGCGGAAAAGGTCATCGAAATCTTCTGCTTTGTCGAGGCTGAGCTTGAAATGATGCGTTTCTGGCATTTCAACCAGTTCGGAAATGGCTGCTCCGGCATGCTTTTCTACCATCTGTCGCCAGTCTTTGCCAGCGGCAGGCCTGATACAGATGTTCCACGCCGGTTTGCCGGCGGCAGCTTTTTCGAGATTGGCAACCGAATCGACAGCAACGATTTCGCCTTCATTGATGATGACGACTCTGCCACAGGTCATACTGACTTCAGTGAGAATATGAGTAGAGAGAATGATCGTGTGGTCGCGGGCAAGATCCTTTACCAGACCGCGAATCTCGATAATCTGGCTTGGATCGAGACCGACTGTCGGCTCGTCGAGAATAAGTACTTCGGGGTTATGCAAAAGTGCCTGAGCCAGCCCGACTCTCTGGCGATAGCCTTTTGACAGGGTGCCGATCACACGGGTCAGACACTCAGTCAAACCGATTCTTTCAGCAACATAATTTATGCGTTCGCGGCGTTTACCAGCAGACAGTTCGCGGAGCTCACCGATAAAATTCAGATATGAGCCGACCGTCATTTCGGGGTAGAGAGGCGGGGTTTCGGGCAGGTAGCCGAGCCGGCGTCTGACTTCAAGAGAATCTTCAAAAACATCATAGCCGGCGACCGAAGCACTGCCAGAAGTGGCCGGAATAAAGCATGTCAGAATGCGCATGGCGGTAGTCTTGCCGGCACCGTTAGGGCCCAGCAGGCCAATAATTTCGCCCTTTTCCACCTTAAGGTTAATATTGTTCAGTGCCCTGAAGTTATCATAAAACTTCGTGATATTCGTCATTTCGATCATGCTCAGTTTACCTCCTGAAGCATTCGGGTTGGTAACAACCGTTTATTTGCTGAAATAGACCGAAAAAATGCGATCAGGTTCCAGATTTTTTCGATTTAATACACAATTTTTGCATTTTTAACAAGAGCAAATCATCAATAAAAAAGATTTCTGAAACACACATCTGATAATGCCACCGGCAGAAAAATCAAGGCACCGCCCGGTCGACCGCGTCACCCTTTTCAATTGCCATTCTATCAGGTGCACACCTGACAGCTTTTCTTTCAATGTCGTTGATTTCTAAGAGGGAGGAACTATAGGTCTTGAAAAGTAATGCAGGTTCTGCGATAATGCGCCAGAAATCAAACAAAAAGGAACACCGGCATGCCAACCATTGGAATCTCAATGATAGCTCACAATGAGGAACGCCAGATTGCCAATGCATTGAAATCTGCTTTATTCGCAGACGATATCGTAGTCGTAAACTGCGAGTCAGCTGACAAAACAGCAGAGATTGTCAAAGGTTTTGAAAAGGTCAGACTCTTCGACCGTCCGAATAACAAGAATCTCAATGTTAATAAAAGTTTTGGCTTTGAACAGCTGAAAACTGACTGGATCTTCTATCTCGACCCTGACGAGATCATTACCCCAGAACTTGCCGAAGAAATAAAAACCGTTATCAACAGCGAAGCAAAGCATTCCGCCTACAAGCTGCCGCGCAAGAATATCTTTTTTGGTCGCTGGCTGGCTCATGGAAGCCAGTATCCCGACACGCAACTGCGGTTGTTTAAGCGCGGACAGGCTGCTTTTGCGAATCAGCATGTGCATGAAATGCTGAAGGTCGATGGGTCGATCGGTCACCTGAAACAGGCGTTCGAACACCACCCCTACCCCGAAATTGCTGACTACCTGCGCAAAATGATCTTTTATACGGGTTTTCAGGCTGAGTTCTGGCACAATTCAGGCCTTTCTGACGGGCTTTTCAATACCCTCAGACATCTTTTCTTCAGGCCGTATTTTCGCTTTCTGCGCCGCTACCTGCTCAAGCAGGGTTTCAGGGATGGCTGGCAGGGGTTCGTCGCCGCTGCCGGTGATGCCTTTCAGAATGTTTTCAGTTATGCCAGATTTCTTGAACTGAGGAGCAGAAAATAGTGCGCATCATTCAGATTCTCAATTCGCCAAACTGGAGCGGTGCTTCCAATTATTGCATTTCGGTCACGAAAGAGCTGATGAACCTCGGGCATGAGGTTCTGCTTCTGACCGAACCCGGCAAACCTATGTACAGAGCACAGCAACTTGGCATTCCCTGTGATGACACCATCAGACTGAATCACCGCAATCCGCTGCTCTACGTTCATGCCATCAAACGCATGAAAAGCATTTTCAAAAGTTTCAGGCCCGATATCATATCGTCTCACATCAACGAGGGGGCCTGGATGGCAGGAATGATCGCAAAAAAGGTCGTTCCGGAAGCGGTTGTAGCACGCATCAGAACTGACATAGACCCACCCAAGGGCCACTTTATCAACCGCTATGTACACCATGTATGGACCGACCACATCGTTGTCGGTTCGATGCTGCACAAGAAGCTATGCCAGCAGATTCTCGATTATGCACCAGAAAAAATCAGCGTCGTTTATGGCGGTGTCGACACTGAACTGTTCACCCCTTCACGGGCTGCCACCAGCGAATTTCGCAACGAAATCGGGGTCGAAAAATCTGAGATTCTGATCGGTCTGCTGGCTCGCCTCGACCCGGTCAAGGGGCATGAATTTGCAATTGGCGCCATCACCGCTCTCAAGGAACTTCCGGTTAAGTTCAGACTTGTGGCAGCCGGCTACGAAAACGAACGCACCTTCGCCTGGCTCAAACAGCTTGCAGCAGAAAATGGTGTCGCCGACCGGCTTGTATGTCTCGGTCTGCGCAAAGACCTGCCGGATGTGCTCGCAGCCCTTGACATCGGCCTGATCACTTCTATAGGCTCAGAAGCCAATTCAAGAGCCGCACTTGAATTCATGGCATCCGGAAAACCGGTTGTCGGCACTTCGGTCGGGGTCATACCAGAAATAGTACATCACGAAGAACAGGGTTATATCGTTGAACCAAGAAATGCCGGCGCTACTGCCGCCGCACTTGAAAAGCTTATCACCAGCCCAATTCTGCGTCAGCGTCTGGGTAATTCAGCCAGGCAAAGTGTCGAGACCAATTTTTCGCTGCCCCGCTTCGGCCGGGTTATGGAAAGCGTTTATCAGAAGCTTCTCCCCGACAGAAACCGGGGTTGATATTGGCTGTTGACTTCATGGGCGACAATACCATAGAATCCAGGTCAACTTAACGGGGTACACTGCTTGAATATTTTTCGTAACTTCTCAATCAAAGTCCGCCTGCTGGCGACCTATTTTCTGGTCGCCCTGTTTCCGGTGGTTATTTTTGTCTATGTCAGTTATTCGGGTACCGCAATAAGTCAGGCGACGGCCTTTTTTATCGGTGCGATTGCCATTATCAATGCTGTGATCACATCTTTTATGGTTGCAGCTTCAATTGTCGGCCCGATTGACATGGTTCTGCACTCACTTCAGAATTTTCAGACGAAAAAATCAGCTGCAACTGTCAGCGACACCGGCCAGGATGAAATCACCGAAATTTCCTTTGAAATGAACAGGGTGTTCGGTGAATGGAACCAGGAAATTGTCTCGATCGGCAAGAAGCAGTTCCATCAGGAAAAGGAACAGGAGAAAAATCAACTGCAGATCAGCCAGAGCGAGCAGCAACTGGCGTCGACCCGTTCCTTGCTTAAAGTCGCTCAGACCCTGAATACCACCTTCGATTTTCAGAGCAATCTCAAGGCCATTCTCGACGAAGCGGTCACAGCAATGAACGTGCAGTGGGCTTCGATTCTGCTGATTAACCGAGAAAAGCATGAAATGACGGTTGCCTGTGTCAGAGGTGTCGAGAAGAGTCTGCTCGACGATCTGGCCGAAGAAGAATACCCGTCGATACGCCTCAAGCCGCACGAAGGACTCGCGGGTCAGGTTATCAAAGACGGGCTGCCGCTGATTGCCAACAAGGGCTTTAAAGACCCGCGTTTCAAGCAGTTCAGCGAATTCCGCAACAAGGATGAAAAGGTTGCCAGTCTTTTGTGCGCCCCGATCGTCAGCTCAGACGGCATTGTTCTTGGGGTCATGAATCTTATAAACCGCATAGTGCCGCCGGTTTTTCGCAACGAAGATCTGCCTTATGTCAAAGATCTCTGTATGCTCGCCACTCTGGTAATCGAGCGCAATCGCATGTATGCGAATCTTTTCGTCGATGAACACACAGGTCTGGCTGCTCACAATGTCTGGAAAGGCTATTTTGCAGAAGAATCCGCACGTGCCGTCAGATATGCCCAGACTTTAAGCCTGATTGTGGTCGACATCGACAACTTCAAAAAGATTGTCGGTGACACCAATGCCGAATTTGCGACCCAGCTGAACGGCGTCTGCGGCAAAGTTATCGCAAGGACCCTGCGCGACACCGACACGGCCTCGTCGATGCAGGAAAGATTCTTCGTTCTGCTGCCGAATACTGATCTGGCCGGCGGCGTCTATCTGACAGGCCGTATAAAAGAAGCCCTTGAAAAAGAATCTCTTGAATTTGACAATCGAAGAATCAGCATCACTGTCTCGGCCGGGGTTGCAAGTTACCCCGAAACCGTAACAGATGTGAGAAACCTTATGAAAGCAGCCGTTCAGGCATGCGGTCAGGCCAAAGATGCCGGCGGCAACCGGGCGGTCATTCATCGAACCGACAAAAGCAGTCAGGCAGTTTAAATCAATATCGAGGTCGCCATGTCAGCAGAAAAATCCTTTTATATCACCACCCCGCTCTACTATGCCAACGACGAACTTCACATCGGCCACGCCTTTTCTACGCTTGCCGCTGATATAGCCAGCCGCTACCAGCGTTCTATGGGCCACAATGTGCATTTTCTCACCGGCTCTGACGAACACGGTCAGAAGGTTGAACAGGCGGCAAAGGCCAAAGGCCTGTCACCGATCGAGCACACCGACCAGCTCGTAGAAAAGTTCAAATCGCTCTGGACTCTGCTTGACATCACTTATGATGACTTTATCAGAACCACCGAAGACCGTCATAAAAAGGTTGTCTGCCACGCACTCAACGAACTCTGGAAAAAGGGTGATATCTACGAAGCTGAATACAGCGGCTGGTATTGTACCCCCTGCGAACGCTTCTGGACAGAAAAAGAAGTGCCCGAAAAAGTCTGCCCCGACTGCAAGCGCGCCGTACAGGAAATTTCTGAGAAGAACTACTTCTTCAAAATGTCGAAATATCAGCAGCAGCTGATCGACCATATCAACAATCATCCCGGCTTTATCAGACCCGAAAATCGCCGCAACGAGGTTCTCGGCTTTCTGCGTCAGCCACTTGGCGACCTCTGCATCAGCCGCCCCAAGGCAAGACTTTCATGGGGTATCGAACTGCCGTTTGCCCCCGACTACGTCACCTACGTCTGGTTCGACGCTCTTACCAACTACATTTCAGCCGTCGGCTACCCGTTCGACATGGAAAAATTCAACCGCATCTGGCCGGCTTCCTGCCACCTGATCGGTAAAGATATTCTCACTACCCATGCTGTTTACTGGAGCACCATGCTGATGGCTCTTGGTCTCAAACTGCCCGAATGCATTTTTGCACACGGCTGGCGGGTTACCGGCGAAGGTAAAATGTCTAAATCGGTCGGCAATATCATCAACCCGCGCGAGCTGGTTGCCCGCTATGGTCTCGATCCTTTCAGGTTTTATCTTTTCCGCGAAATGGTGTTTGGCATGGATGCGACCTACACCGAAGAAAACTTCATTCTCCGTTACAATGCCGACCTTGCCAACGACTATGGCAATCTCTGCCAGCGCATGCTGCCGATGCTGATCAAGAACCGCGACGGGCAGTTCCGCAAAACGGCCCCCGCTCTACCGCAGAGCAAAGAAATCGCCGAAATGGCCGCTGCCATCAAGGCCGATTATATCAACGCCATGGAAAACTTCCTGTATCACGACGCCCTCAAGCGCATCTGGGATCTCATTCAGCGCCTGAACAAGTATGTCGACGAAACCGCCCCCTGGAAACTCGCGAAAGAGCAGAACTGGGCAGTTCTCGACGAAGTTTTCTACACAATTGGCGAGAGCATCCGCTTTGTTTCACACCTTGTCGAACCATTCATGCCGCACCTTGCCCCCGAATTTCTGCGGCAGATCGGCTGCGACGGTCAGAAGGTCAGTATCAACAACCTGGCCTGGGGTCAGCTTGCCGATGGCACCAGATGCACAGAGCCGGCGCCGATGTTTCCGCGCCTCGAAACCGAACGCATTCAGAATCTCAAGAAGGGTGCGAAGGGTGAAGCGGCCCCAAAAACTGAAAAACCAGCCAAAACCGCAAAGACAGAAGAAAAAGCCGCTGTCATCAGCGCCGAAAACGGCCTGGTCAGCTTTGACGACTTTCTCAAGACCGAACTCTGCATC
>JAKQKW010000204.1 GCA_029560455.1 Candidatus Rifleibacteriota bacterium | reverse complement strand
AAAAAGCAATGATTGAGACAAACAGACAATATAGAATGTCTTTTTCCACCGGGGGGCTTTTTTTAAAAGAATCTCTGCTGGTGATTGCTTCGTTTTGCCGCTTGAATAGCTGGAACGAAGTCAGAGAGCAGGTTCTTAAAGATAACCTGCTGCAGGCCAGAACGGCCGCAACCCTCAAAAGAAACACCCAGGAAATCATCCTGCGCCTCAAACATCTTTCTGACGGTGTGATACTGCAGATGCCAGGCCTGATGCCTGAGATTCAGCGAAAAATTATCTGGTTTGCGGTATGTGAAACCTATGATTTTATTAGAGAGTTCGCTGTCGAAGTGATCAGGCAGAAGCATCTGACCATGCAATACCATGTCGATAACTCTGACTTTAATGAATTTTTTAATACCAAACAGGTCTGGCACCCCGAGCTTGAGACAATCAGCCCGCAGACACTTGCCAAGCTTCGTCAGGTGCTTTTCAAGATCGTCAGAGAGGCTGAAATAATCAATGACAATGGTCTTATTATTCCTTTCGCAGGCCTCAGCCACACTCCCGCTGAACTGGCCGGCAACCGTCGTTTTTTAGAAGTATTACCGGTTTCCAACGCTGATTTTAAAAGGTTTGTTTCCAAATGATTGCATCCGAAGCTTTTAACCAGGCAAAAATTTACGATCATCTTTATAAGATCATCTGCACCGAGTCATTTTTGAAAATGACCAGTCTTGGCAATGAAATTCCCTTCTACATCTTGCCTTTCGAGCCCAGATTTCAGAAAAAAGTCGACGAAATCGTCGAACAGCTGGTTAAATCACTCGCGCAGGCAGGCATCACCGTGCTGCAGATCGATCTGTATCGCCTGATGATCGAGATTCTCGAACGGGAAGGCGATCTTGATTACTATATTGCCCGCGAGCCAGAAATAAGCAAATCAGAGCTTCTCGACGACCTGCAGGGCATTCTCGATGTTAAATCGGTGCTGGTTCCGGCCATTGCCGAAAAAATGAACGCGAATGATTTCGATGTTCTTTTTTTAACCGGCGTCGGTGCCTCGTTTCCACTTTTACGTTCACACAATGTACTCAATAATCTGCAGAGCACCGCCAAAGACAGGCCGACTCTGATGTTTTTTCCGGGTGAATACAGTCATTCGCTCGAAAAAGGTGCTTCGCTCGATTTATTCGGGCTTCTGCATGACGACAAATACTATCGCGCCTTCAACATTCTCCACCGCCAGGCTTAAAGTGAGGACACAGCATGAAACTGAGAGATCTCTTTGCAAAACCGGTTGACCGCAGCATTGAAGGGGTAATCAAGGCAGACGACAATTCGGGGCTGCTCAACGAAGTCGAAGAATACGTCGTTACCCACGAAATAGCCACCAGACTCGAAGATTTTTTCGAATATTACATCAACCCCGATAAGGTCAACGGCGCATGGATATCGGGCTTTTTCGGGTCAGGCAAGTCACATCTGCTGAAAATGCTGTCGATGCTTCTGCAGAATCAGATCGTCGATGGTAAAAACACCCTCGATATCTTTCTCGAAAAGTGTCATGATAACCCCATGCTCAAAGGCCGCCTGCAGAAGGCCTGCAGTATTCCTTCAGTCAGCATACTTTTCAATATCGATCAGAAGGCCGACGTTATCAGCAAAACCGAAATCGACGCTCTTTTATCGGTTTTTTTGAAGGTTTTTGACGAACATTGCGGTTACTATGGCAAACAGCCGCACATCGCCCAGTTCGAGCGTGATCTTGACCGTGACGGCCTGCTGCCCGCTTTCAAAGAAGCCTTTCTTAAGAAAACCGGCAAAGACTGGGAATGGGGTCGACCTCGTTTAAAGCGTATCGAAGAAGACGTCGATGCGGTTTACAACCAGATTACCGGAAAAAGCGAAAGCGGTCTGCTGCACAAATACCGCAATGACTACCGGCTTTCGATCGAAGATTTTGCAGATCATATCAATGATTATCTCGACAAAAAGCCGAAAAACTTCCGGCTGAACTTCTTCGTTGACGAAGTCGGTCAGTATATTGCCGACAACGTCAAACTCATGACCAATCTGCAGACGATTGCCGAAAGCCTTGCGACCAGATGCAAAGGGCGCGCCTGGCTGCTGGTAACCTCACAGGAAGACATGAACACCGTGGTCGGAGAAGCCAGCAAACAGCAGAGCAACGACTTTTCCAAGATTCAGGGCCGGTTCAAGGCCCGCCTCAAGCTTTCGGGGCAGAATGTCGACGAAGTCATTCAGCGGCGTCTGCTTGCTAAAAACGCGGCGGGCAAAGCCATTGTCGCCGATCTTTATAAAAAGCATGCCAACAATTTTAAAACCCTGTTCGACCTTGTCGATGGCGCACGAACCTACCGCAATTTTCGCGACGAAGAAGATTTCTGCAACTGTTACCCCTTCGTTCCCTACCAGTTTTCGCTGTTTCAGTCGTGCATACAACAGCTTTCAGATCATAACGCCTTTGAGGGCAAATATGCCTCGGTTGGCGAACGCTCGATGCTTGGCGTTTTTCAGGAAGTGGCGGTAAAAATCGCCGATACCGAGCCCGGCTGCCTGGCAACCTATGACGCAATGTTTGCGGGCATCAGCAAGGTCATCAAATCAAAAATACAGAGCGCGATCATACATGCCGATCAGCATCTGCCCGACCCGTTTGCCGTGCGCCTGCTCAAGGTGTTGTTTCTTGTCAAATATGTCAAAGAATTCAAGGCAACGGTCAGAAATCTCGGCGTGCTCATGCTTGACCGCTTCGATGCCGATATTGCCGCTCTGCATACCAGAATCAGCCGAACTCTCGAAACCCTTTATGACCAGAATTATCTGCAGAAAAACGGCGATCTCTACGAATATCTTACCGACGAAGAAAAAGACATTCAGACCGAAATCAGAAATACCGACATCGAAAATCAGGAAATCATCCGCGAACTGAGCAAAGTAGCCTTTGACGATGTTTTGAAGCTGAGCAAGATCGATTACCCCATCACCAAAACCAGCTATACTTTTACCCGCCGCATCGATGACGAAAACTGCAGTTCCGAGCATGACATGGCCATAAACATCATTACGCCATTTCACCCTCAGAATCCGACCGAAGCAGCCGTTTCGCTTGCCCGGTCGTCGTGCAACGAGATTACCATATTTCTTGAACCGAGCCGCGAACTGTACACCGAACTCACCATGCTCAAAAAAACCGAGCGCTATCTGGCTCTCAACAGCGGGCACGAAAGCGAAACCCTTAAATTCCGCATCATGCAGGAAAATGCCCTGCGCAACCAGGAGCGCAAAACCATAATTCGTGAGCTGCTCCAGGATCTGCTGACCAGAGCCGCCATTTATGCCGGCGGCCATAAACTCAACCCCGGCAGCAACGAACCGGCGGCCCGCGTCAAAAATGCCTTTTTTGAACTTATCAGCATTACTTACCCGAACCTGAAAATGCTCAATGGGGTTATCTACCAGGAAAAGGATATCGAGACGTATCTTGAAGCCGATAAAATGATTCTTCCTGGCACCACCACCTACACTGAAGCCGAAAATGAAATTCTTGCCTATGTCCAGATTTCACGTAATTCGGCATCCAGCCAGTCAATAAAAGCGTTGATCGATCATTTCGAAAAAAAACCCTTTGGCTGGCCGATGACCGCCACCCTGTGCAATCTCGCCAAACTTGTGGCCCGTGGCCGCATCGAGGTAACCTCGGGAGCGAAACCTGTCGATATCGCCTTTCTCAAAAAGAACATCAGAAACACCAAGATTCAGGCAAGTCTGCTGCTCGAGCCGCAGGTTGAGTTTCCGGCTTCAGAAGTTCGCCGCCTCAAAGACTTTTTTAACCATTTCTTCGGCAGCTTCGCAGCGTCAACCGAAGCAAAAGCACTCGGCGAAGAAATGGCAAAAGCTTTTGCCGATCATGCCGACCAGATAAACGCCTATGCCCTCGATGCGGTCAAATACCCGTTCGGCAAGGCGCTTCAGACTCACTACGGCCGTATCAGCAAATACGGCCGGCAGAAATACGACTTCTTTTTCAGAAATTTTTCTGAAGAGGAGCAAAACGAGCTGCTCGACGTTAAAGAAGGTGCAATCGACCCGATCATCAAGTTTCTCAACGGCAGCCAGAAATCTATCTACGACGAAGCGGTCGGCTTTATCGCTCTGATCGCGTCGAATCTTGCCGAGCTGAACGGCGACCACGTCGCCGAAATAAAGCGAATTCTTGAACTCGAAAAATGCTACCAGGGCAACAACATGAACCAGCTGCGGCAGGCGCTCGACTCTTTAAAAACTCAGAATCAGCAGCGGGTTCAGCGTGAGATCGACAATGCCCTTGAAGCGATGCGGCATAAACGTGAGGTGCTTGAAAAAACAGCTGAATATACCGCCTTAAAGCCTGAGCAGCAGGCCGAAATCAAAAAAATATCCGCCCAGGTCGAAGAAGAAATCAAAACCATGTCGCTGCTGCCGAATATTCGTGACCGGCTGCAGCGCTTCGAAAGCAAAGATTACGCCAGAATTCTCGAAAAACTCAATACCTTTACCGAACAGAACCGGGGGCCGGCAAAAGTTACCGATATCCCGTCAAATGGCAACTTCGGCGTAGAAACCGGGTCTGAGCCGCAAACGACAACAAAAGCCGAAAAAACCGGGGCAAAGACCCCGGCGGCAAAGCCGGCGCCGGCACCTGAAGTGGCAAAACCGGTGTTTATAGCGATTTCGGCGTTAAAGGTCAATGCCGGCAAACCCTGGCTCGAAAGCGCCACAGATGTCAGCGAATACCTCAAAAAGCTTGAAGCAGCGATGCAGCAGGCAATTGCCAGTGGGCAGAAAATTCAACTTTAAGCGGGTACAGCATGAATACAGCCATAATTAAAAAATTTGCCCAGAGCGCCCGCCGGGTTCTGCTCGAACAGATCGACAGAAAGCTCGAGCGGGTACTGGCACCGGCCGGCATTTATCGCCGCGAAAAAGAAACGGCGGTCAAAGAGCTTGAACGCGAGATCGCTCTGTCTGGCCGTGAACAGACAGTAAAAAGGGCCGCCTATACCTGGTTCAACCGCATCTGCGCCCTGCGCTTCATGGATGTCAAAGGCTATACGAGGGTTCGCGTCGTTTCACCCTCGCCGAACCTTTCACAGCCCGAAATTTTAACCGAGGCCAAGACCGGCCATATCGATGAGGTTCTGTTGCCTGAACCGGTCAGACAAAAGGTTCTACAGCTTTTAAGCCGGCAGATACCCTCAGAAAACCCTGAACAGGAAGCCTTCGCCCTGCTGTTTATCTCCTGCTGCAATTATTATCACCGCGAGATGCCTTTTCTTTTTGAGAAAATTCAGGATTACACCGAACTGCTGCTGCCCGACGACCTGCTTTCAGAAAATTCGCTGCTGCAGATGACTATCTCAGCCCTCGATGACGCGAACTGTGAAAAGGTCGAGGTTATCGGCTGGCTGTATCAGTATTACATTTCTGAGCGCAAAGACGAGGTTTTTGCCGACCTGAAAAAGAACAAAAAGATACAGCAGGCCGATATTCCGGCAGCGACGCAGCTTTTTACGCCAGAATGGATAGTGCGTTACATGGTCGAAAACTCTCTCGGCCGTCTCTGGCTGCAGAATTTTCCGGCTTCGCCGCTGCAGAATAAAATGCCGTATTTTATTCCTGACGAGCCGGGGTCACCGATCGATGCGCAGTTCATCAAAATTGCATCGCCCGAAGAAATTCGCTTCTGCGACCCGGCCTGCGGCAGCGGTCATATTCTTGTCATTGCCTTCGATCTTCTCTATCAGATGTACGAAGAGCACGGTTACGACCCGAATCAGATACCGGCCCTGATTCTGCAGAAAAATCTCGTCGGCCTCGAAATCGACGAACGGGCGGCAGAACTGGCCGCTTTCGCCCTCAGCATGAAAGCCAGAGAAAAAGACAAACGCTTTTTCAGCCGCAAAGATGCCGCCGGCAATAGAATCGTGCCCGATATCCACACTTTTCAGAACGTTGATTTTTCTGAAGCTGAACTGACCGCAATTCTTGCAACTGGCATCAGTATGGCGGCAAAACAGATGTCGCAGCAGAATCAGAAGCTCGAAACAAGCCCATACTGGCGCGAAATAAGCCTTCTGCATGAAGATATCGAAAGAGAAAAATTGCAGAAAGTCGAAAAGGAGTCTGCCAGACTGGGGCAGGATGATGAAAAAGGCCAGAAAGCCCTCGAAAAGGCACAAAAAACCTTTGCCAGGAACCGGGTTCTGGCGCCTGAATTGTTCGCCAATTTTCTCGATGCCATCAGGTTTTTAACTGATGTAAAAAACGTTATTGGCCTCTTCGGCAAAGAAAAGATTGAACGGCAAGACAGACTCAAAAGGGTAGCCTCAGAAAATATCTGCCGCGAAAGCTTCTTTTCTGAGTTTCTGCGCGGCCTTAATCGGGTAAAAACCTATCTTGGCAATCTTGGCGAGCTCAAATCCTTTGGCTCACTGGTTATGCCCGTGGCTGAAGCCCATGTAATAATGGATGAATACAAAAAAACTCTCGACCGGCTGCTTGACTCCGAAACCTGCCGAAAAATCGATCAGGCTCACAGGCAATACAGCTATCTCGGGCAGCAGTTTCACGTCGTGGTCGCCAACCCGCCATACATGGGCGGCAAGGGCATGAACCCGTCTTTGTCAGATTTCGCCACCAACTTCTACCCTGATTCAAAATCAGACCTGTTCGCGATGTTTATCGAGCGTAACCTTGAATTTGCGGCTGAAAATGCTATGGTTGCAATGATTACCATGCAGAGCTGGATGTTTTTGTCATCTTTTGCGACAATGCGAAGCAAAATTATCGACAATTTTATCATCAGCAACATGGCACATCTGGGGCCACGAGCCTTTGACAGCATTGGCGGCGAGGTTGTTTCAACAACCTCATTTGTGTTGAGCAAGACCCACAACCCCGCTTATCGTGGCGCTTATATTCGACTGGTTGATGGCCGGTCAGAGGCCGAAAAAGCCTCTTTGCTGCGCGAAGTGATCAAAGAGACCGCCGCCGGTTCAGCAATTTGATAACTTGCAAAAACTATTCA
>JAKQKW010000198.1 GCA_029560455.1 Candidatus Rifleibacteriota bacterium | reverse complement strand
GTAGCGAGGTATTTCAATGCAGACGGCCACCTATTTGAACCCGTTCACCGACTTCGGCTTCAAGAAGCTGTTTGGTGAAGAGTATAACAAAGACCTGCTGATCGACTTTCTCAACCAGCTCCTGAAGAAAGAGCAGGGCTGCATCAAAACGCTTACCTATCTGAAGAACGAGCAACTCGGCCGCTCAGAAGCCGACCGCCGCGCGGTATTCGATCTTTACTGGCCCATTTACCTTGAAATGCCGAAGTTCGAAAAGACTCTCGAACAACTCGAAAGTCGTTTCGACAAATGGCTTTACGTGCTTAAAAACCTCGAACGCCTGCATGACATTCCCGAAAAGTTCAAGGACCGCATCTTCAGAAAGCTGTTTGCCGCTGCCGAGATTGCAAAATTCACCCCTGAAGAGGCCATGGCCTACGAAGACAGCCTGAAAGTCTATCGCGATCTGAAAAACTCGATCGACACCGCCCACGAAGAAGGTCACGAAGCGGCCATGGCGGAAGCTGCAATGAAAATGCACAACAAAGGCCTCAGTCTCGAAGTCATATCAGACATCTCGCTGAATTGAGTAAAAACAAGTGCTTTTTCGTTGCGCGAAGCGATTTCTTCGCAGATTTCAGCAAGTCTGAGAAACTTCCCGCTGTCGGCAGCCGCAAAGACCTGATCGCGCAGCCACTGCGACGGATGATTGCATATCTGCCTGAAACGCATCATATACGAAAAAATCAGGCCCCTGCGCTGAATCCCGGCTTCTACAGACTTCAGGTCTTTTTCCAGCATCTCGACAGCCTGCTGATATAGCACCGCCTGCATTTTTGTCAGGCGACACAGGCTTTTAACCTCTGTTTTCTCGGGCAGATCAGCAATAACATTACGGTCGGTCTTGAGTCGCCGCAAAATATAGGGCCGCACCAGGTTGCGCAGCGGCGCATAACCGGCATCGGCATTTTCCCCAAGTCGCTTGCAGAATCGACTGAATTCGGCAGCAGTGCCGAGCAGCCCCGGGTTGAGAAAATCAAAAATCGACCAGAGATCACCGGGGCGGTTTTCGACCGGCGTGCCGGTCAGCACCAGACGGTTTTGACAGACAAGCGATTTGACTGCACGTGTCTGGCGCGTGCCCGGGTTTTTGATCGCCTGCGCCTCGTCGAGAATGACGATTTGCCATGCCTGTTTCTGCAGCAGCGGCTGGCGGGTCAGATAGCCGTAGGTGGTTATGACGAGTTCGAAATCTGCCATATCGGCTGTGCCGGGCGCCGCCGACGGGTGTTCAATGCGGTATTTGAGTGCAGGCGTAAAGCGTCTGATCTCGTCTTCCCAATTTCCGAGCAGGGAAGCTGGCACGACCAGCAGATGTGGCCGCCCTCTGCCCTCTGCTGACGCATCGTTTTTCAGAGCCATCAGAAATGCAAGCACCTGCAGGGTTTTTCCGAGGCCCATGTCGTCGGCCAGACACGGGCCAAGGCCAAGTCTGTGCATCAGCCCCAGCCATCTGACGCCGTTCAGCTGGTATGGCCGCAGTTGAGCACTCAGCTCTGCCGAAAGCGGCAGCAGCATTTGTGAATTTTCTGGCTGCCGCAGCTGCGCAAGAGTCTGACGCAGCGCCTCGCCCGGAATCACCCGGCTCCAGGCCGCCGCATCGGCATCCAGCGGCTCGGACATCTTTGCCGAAGCACCGGCTACCAGACGCATCGCTGCGGCAAAATCGGTGCCATCAGCCCCGATTTCGTTACGGACCGTCTGCCAGTAATGCAGAACCTGGTCGAGTTTTTCGCGGTCAATCTCCACCCAGCTGCCCCTGATCAGAGCAAGGCCATCAGTTTTTTCGCGAATCTGTTGCCACTCTTCCGGGCTTATTTCCTGATCGCCAACCGCAATGGCAAGCGAAAAATCAAGTAGGCTGCCGCCGGGTTTTCTGGTAGAGACTTCGCCAACCTTAATAGTGACCGTTACCCGGTTTTTCGCCCTGACTTTCCACCAGTCCGGCACCCGACACATGATGCCGGCTTCCTCAAAAACCGGAATATCGCACAGAAACCTGAAAGCTTCATGCGCAGACCAGCCACAGGGGTAAAATATGCGTTTACTGGCAATCAGGGTCTGCAGCAGTTCACTTTTTTCGCCGGCCAGATGCAGCGGTTGCAGCAATTCAACCAGTTTCCTGTCGTTGCGGCCCCCCGAATATTCTTCCAGAGCGTTTTTTAGCGGCTGATGCCGAAGCTTTCCGGCTTCAGAAAGCCCGGAAGTATAAGTCGCCATGAAAGCAAACGGCAGTTGCGGATTTCTGCGGTTTTCAGCCAGATTGAAGCACAGGCGGTCAACCTGGTGCCACGCCGGATTTCGTGCCGCAAAATAATCTCTGACACTGCCGTGCCAATCACCCAGCTCATGACAGAGAGCCTGATTCATTGCCCGCCAGAGGTCATAAAGCACACCGGGCCTGAGATATTCGCCGCCGGGCAGAGGCGGAGCCGATTCAATGATCAGCTCGACCATTTCTTCGGGAAACGGGATACGCAGATTCTGTCGCTGCTCTTCAATGCCATCTGTCAGTCTGACAGCGTTCAGAAATCTGGCCGAGTACGCCTGCCAGAACGACAGCGAAGCCGGCATTTCCATAGATTTTTCAGCAAAGCCAAGCAGCAGCAGGCCAGCACCAGCGTCACGCGCAAAAGCCTGGTATAATTCAAAGCCGGCAGCGACTTTTCCGTCGGCAGTCTGCGGTGACTGACTGAAAAAAAGCCGCCCATCAGGAGCCAGTTCAAGTTCGTTTCCGAAATTTAATTCGCCGGTATGCATGCCGGTAAGAATACCAGATTTGTGCTGCTGATTCATCTTAAAAACTCTGTCAAACGCCCGCTTTAGAGATGGAAAAGCGCCCTCGACGGCTGACACGCCCTGATACATTGATGTAAAGAGAGGCTTCACTCAACGCAAAAGCATCACATCTGATCTTGACCTGGCATATCCTCTTGCCATAAATTGCAGCAATGCAAACAAATCACGACCACAAAAAAGCAATTGAAACCGCCAAAAAGGAATTCAGACGCAATCCGGGGCCAGACAGCCGACGTGCGCTGTTTTCTGCCTACATCGCCCGCATTGACGAGCTTGAGAAACGTGGCGAACTGACTGCGGCATCAGAACTGAAAGACTCCTTATCAAGCCGCTTTCCCGAGCACAAAGATGAGCTTCTTCAGCTTTTTTTCAGCTACAAAGCCGGCGCGGGTTCCCCGTTCGAAAACGCCCTGATCGCATTTTTAAACGATTCACCCGACTCTCCATCATACCGTTCCAGCGTCGAAAACCTGGGCAGCATCATAGTAAACCCTGAACAACTCTCTCTATCAACCCTGCTCCCTGCCGACCACGCGCTGAAGTGCCAGGCTCAAACTTTGATGCGGGCTTTCTCGGCAGTAACAACCCACGGAAACGGCGCTGACCTGCAGCTACTGCATGAACTCAAGAGCACAATCGACCGCCATTCGCCGCTTTTTGCCTGGCGGCGGGCAACAATGGCTTTGTATGCCTTTTACTGCGGCGAAACAGCAGAAATGCAGAAACATCTGGCCGGCATCGACAGTAGACAACCCGTTGGCGCGATTGCCACTGCCCTGAACTCTCTGGCCGGCGTGGCACCTTTTCCCGCAGAGCACCCCTCTTACGCCGGCTTCGCCGGTCTTGAAAAAGAACTGAACGCCACCTTGCCACCAGAATTGCGCGAACAGCTCGATCAGATTTTTGCCAGCGCCGAGCAGGAAACCTGGCCGCCAATGAATCATGCGACCAGAGCCCTTTTTCGGGCTGTAAAAAAGCGTTCCGAAGCGGCCTTCAATTCGCTGGCAAGACTGTGGCTTACCTGTATTTCACGCTTCGAGCAGGATGAAGACTGCGAAAACCCGTTGCCACTGATGACAGAATTTGGTGTTCCATACAAAAAATCGATGATCTGGCTTGCCGCCAGTCATGTCGGCAGATTTGACCTGGATGCCGCTCAGACCCTGGCAAATATTGCCCTGATTCAGCATAATTCGACACCATTCACTACCCGGCAACTCGGCTGGATGATGTATATGGCCGCACGCCTGGCCCTGCAGGACAAATTTCTTGATTTACAATACGAATACGGACGCACAATTACATGTGAGAAATTGCTGAAGATGGCCAAAACTGCCTGGCCGGGCGCACCGGTTTACCCTCTGCGGCTGGAAATCATGCACGCAACAGGCTGCGCCACAACAAAAATAGAGAGCGAACTGCTGCAATGGCACAAAGAATCACCGCAAAACATCGAACCGCTGCTCGAACTGTTTTTGATGGCCTGCTACCGCAAGGCATACAAAAAAGCCCAGAGCTATATAGATATCGCTGAGGGCATCGAGCCTCTGCATCCCTCTGTCAGGTCGGGCAAAGCTAAAATTTTGTTTAAAATTCTGCTCGAACGATTCGAAAACAGAATGGCCAGATCGCCAATTGAAAAAGAGGTTCTCGCCTTCGCCAGGCTGTTTGCAGCCGGTGACCCTCGCAGTTACATTGTCTGGCTGTTTGAAGAAGCTCGCATTGCCATCCCATACGGCGATACAGCAAACCGGTTTACAAACCTCAGGCCGGCACATCCGACCGTTGCCGAACTGCTTAAACGCGCCGGAAGCAGCATGGCAGGCAAATCAACCGGGGAAATACCAGACATAAACCTTGAAAATCCACGCCTGTTCTGGCTGGATCTAGGAAAAGCCTGTGCCGGCATGCAGCAGGTCGGGATAGGCCTCAAACTGAAGCAGCAATTTTCTGACGCCATGCTTTTGCACATTAAGCATCTCGATATCGAAGATGATCTGCTTCTGCCCATCTGCGACATTCTGTCACACAACAAACTCGATCAGATACTGTTCGAAGCTTCCAACGTTGGTATCAAACGCAACACTATGCTGATTTACAAGTATCTCTTCTATCGTTCCATGGCCCTGACCGATACCGCGCCGAAGCGTGCTGCCGAAGTCATGCGGGCTGCCCGCTATTTTGCAAAAAGAGCCAATGATAACGCATTCATAGAGCTTAAACTGAAACAGGAAAAGCGCGATGACGACTTTGATAGTCTTGACGGCTTTTCCGGGGGCCTGATGCAGATGATGGGGGGTAGCGCCCGCCATGACGTAGAATTGAGCCCGGAAGATGCGACTGAAATTCTACAGACCGAAAGAAAATTCGACACCTGGAAACCCGCGAAGAAACAAGTGAACAAAAGAAAGCAGACGAAATCATGAATCCATTCGAAATTCTTGGCATTACCGCTGATGCCGATGACACAACGGTCAGAGAGGCCTATCTTGCAAAGCTCAGGTTTTTCCCTCCCGACAAAGACCCGAAGGGATTCACGCGACTGCAGGAGGCTTTTCAGGCCGTGCAAACCGAAGAAAAACGTCTGGCAGCCTCTCTAGATTGGGAATTCACCCCGCCAACCCGGGATGAGATTCTGTCAGTTTTTGCTTCTGGCAAAAAAGTCTGCACGGTTGGCCCCAAACTGTGGCTCGACCTGGTTCAGGCTGCAACCCAAAAATCAGAAAATTGACAAGCATGACTACCGCAACCGACAAAAAAGAGCTATTGCGAAACATGCTGTTAGAACGCATTGACAGCTGGGTAGAAGAACTCATGGCCGATAACCCGGAGATGGAGCTGCTCAGCGAAGACCTTCCAGACAACATTCGCGAACCCGACCTTTTTTCGCTCTGCTCGGCAGTAACAGCTCTGACCGAAGAGTTCCGGCTGCAGACAAGGGGTTACCGTAAGCTGCTTGAAGACATCGGCAGTCTGAGCGGCCGCATCGACAACCTGTCCGCCGCCGGCAGGCCGGCCCAGACAGCTGCAGAAGCAACCATTGCAGACGATTGCAATGTTCGTGAACGATATCGGGAAGAAGCACAGGTCGAGCTGGTCGAGCACTTTGTCGAAGTTCACGACCGCCTGTTTCAGACTACTCTGCAGATTCGGCAGCGCCTCGAAGCATACGGAATACTGCGGCGCCTTACCGGCGATAAAGCGGTCATGGAAGCCCTGTTGCAGGGACTCGATTTCACAATGCAACGATTTGACGCGGCTCTGGCTGCAGCAGGTATGCGCCGTTTCGGCCTGTGTGGCGACGCTTTTGACCCGTCAACCATGCGGGCCGTATTGGTCAGCACAGCTGTCGGCGGCGACTCAGGGAAAGTTACCAGCGTTTTACGCAGCGGATATTATCGTTACAACCAGATCTGGCGTTATGCCGACGTGGAGGTCAGCAAATGAAAAATTCACTCACTCTTGATTCAGAAATGATCGTTGGCATAGACCTGGGTACGACAAATTCTGAAGCCGCCATTTTCAGCAACGGCAACATCGTAGTCGTTTCTTTCGAGGGTGAAACCATCATGCCTTCAGTGGTCAGCCTGGCTCATGACGGCAAGCTTCTGGTGGGAACTCAGGCACGTAATCAAAGACTGCTTTTTCCGGAACGGACCGTTGTCTCAGTCAAGCGCCAAATGGGGTTTGATGAAGAAATCCCGCTTGGCGATAAAAAGTTCAGACCCCAGGAAATTTCTGCCATGATACTGCGCGAGCTCAAAACCAGGGCCGAACTCTTTGCCGGCCGGCCGATCAACCGTTGCGTGATCACCGTTCCGGCTTATTTTTCTGATTCTCAGCGCCAGGCAACGCACGATGCCGGAGTTATTGCCGGCTTCAAGGTTGAGCGCATCATCAATGAACCGACTGCCGCTTCTCTGGCTTTTGCGGCCGAACCCGGCAAAAGTCGTCGTGTACTGGTTTATGACCTCGGTGGCGGCACTTTTGACGTTTCGATAGTTGAAACCCGCGATGGAGTGACCGAAGTTTTAGCCAGCCACGGCGACCCGAGACTGGGCGGCGATGACTTTGACCGTCTGCTGCTCAACGAGATTGTCGAAGCTTTGATTAGAGATGGAAACCCGGACATTCGCTCCAATTCTGTGGCAATGAGCCGTCTCACCACTGCTGCCATTGCAGCGAAACACGAATTGAGCCATGCCCCCTTTGCGAAAATTCTCGAAGAAAACCTGCTGCAAAAAAATGGCCTGCCGGTAAACTTTTCCATGGAAATTTCCCGGGAACGTTATGAAGAACTGGTAAACCCACTGATTGAAAAAACTTTTATCAGTGTATCTCAGGCGCTCAGCGACGCAAATTGCCGCGCTTCTGACCTCGACGCAGTAATTCCGGTGGGCGGCATGACCAGAACCCCTCTTATTTTAAAACGCCTGGAAGAGACGCTTGGCCGGGTTCCACGTCAGGATGTGCACCCAGATCTGGCCGTGGCGACCGGTGCCGGTATCATGGCCGCAAGATTGAGCGGCCATGACGAAGGCAAGGTTCTCGTCGATATTACTCCATATTCTTTCGGGCCTATGGTTGCGAGCGAAGGTTCGCTTGGTCTGCCGATCTGGAATGCTTTCTCACCGGTAATCAAAAAAGGCACGCCCCTTCCCGTCAGAAAAACAGAGGTTTACTACACAATGGTCGACAATCAGACCGCCTGGAACTGCGAAATTTACCAGGGTGAACACCAGCTGGTCGATCATAACATCAGAATCGGCAAATTCACCGCCGATGGTTTTTCGAATCTGCCGGCAGGCAACAAAATTCTCTGCACCCTTGAACTCGACCTGAACGGCATTCTGCACGTTACCGTGGTAGAAAAAGCCACCGGTCTTTCAAAGCGTGTTCGTATCGAAAATGCTCTCGGCGCCATGGCCGGCAAGGATCTTGATAATGCAAGAGCCAATCTCGACGGCTTTTTCGGCCCGAACCGCCCGCAGGCAACCGAAAATGAACGCAGCTTCATACATGAAATGGAACAGCTGCTGCCGAAACACGCAGAAGCTGCAGCCGGCAGCAATGACAACGAACCCTCTTACAAGGTCAAAGCCCGGCAACTGCTGGCGCGAGCGATGGCGGCCCGCAAAGCCGTCACACCAGAAGACCTTGCGGAATACGAAACTCTGACCGCGGGCCTGTCCAGCTCCCTTGAGAACGGCTCAGAAACTGATATCAACGCCGCCGTCCGCGAACTCGACAACCTGCTGTATTTTATCGAGGAAGCCTGAGCCATGACCATCATGTTGCGCTGCCCGGTATGCCGCGCCACCTTAACCGGCAAGGCCACCTGCCATCGGTGTGGTTCAGACCTTTCAGGCATATTGTTGCTGCTCCGGAAGGCTGCCAAATTGCGAAATGCCGGCAGAGACCATCTGCTGGCCGGGAATTTTACCGAAGCGGCCGCCTGCTTTCTCGACTCTCTGCACCTGCAGAACAACCGTCAGGCAAGGGTCGGCCTGCTTCTCTCCCGAAAACTCCTCGCCAGCCCGAAGCATTCCCCACAGCCAACAACTGATAAACCAGCAGCAGATGAACGAACAGATCGAATTCATTAAAAAGCGACTAAATCTGCTGCTGACCATCTTCGCCGCCAAACCCTGAATCAAATATCTGACTAATCCGTCATCACGCGAAAGCGGGAATCTCATCGACAAGGCTTAGATCCCTGCCTTTACCCCTCCTGGGCACAAGCGCAGGGATGACGTGCAAATTGTCGTCCCTTGAACTCAAATGTGACAAAGGACCAGGTGCGGTGCCGATCGACCGCGAAAGGCTGCTGAATGAAAATGGCTGAAGTTCTGGTTCACAACCGTCCGGCCGGCATGCTCAGCTGTTTGTCGAGAGAACCGTCGAGGAAGAGCTGGCGGCACCGGGAATGATGATGTTTTTGTCGTTATGCATGTTTTTTTCAGGTTCTATCAGTTATTGACTGCAGACTTTCGACATCTGCCAGGTCTTTGGTGCGACCGGTGGCTTTTTATTGGCTATGAGGTCTGAAACAGAAGGGATAAGGACTTTTAAACCTTCTATCTCAACCTCGATGGCCCTTTCAATCGTCTCGTCAAAATTCAGGGCCGAAACTCCGGTAATAATATCGCTTCTTCTTGGCGCAAGTGCTTTCCAGAAAGCCGAAGCGTTGGCTGTGGATGGTTTTACCCAGATATCTATATCCATGGTTGCCCGGGGGAAACCATGGACAGCCATGGCATAAGCACCGATGAGCAGATAATCAACTCTTTCGGCGTTTAAGCACTGTAACATCTCTTTGTAATCGTTGTTCAACATTGTGTTTTGGGCTCAGCGAAGCCAGCTCTTCGGTAATCGGCCAGACCATGGCGATGCGGCCGGCCGGAGTGCCGGCCACAAAATCATCAGCCGGCGTTTGTTTCAAGTTGCGTAGTATTTTGACAACGTTTTTTTCCATTTATATATTGTAACATCCGCACAACAGCGCTGGCAAATTCCGCACCCTCCCGAAAAATAGCAACGCTATTTTTCGGTCTCAATAACAGCTTGCTCAAGGGTATACCCTGAGTTATACTGCGATGAGTTATACTGCGATGAGTTATGCCAGAAACGAGCGGGCCGCAGGAGAATGACACATGATCGAATACGATAAGTTGCAAAAGTCTCTCAGGCATCTGCAGCTGCAGTTTGAAAATTACCGCACTTTCGATTCTTCACAGCCCAAACTTCTGCAGGAAGCGGTAGCCGAGTCGGTTATTCAGCGTTTTGAAGTATGCTATGACTGCATGTGGAAAACCCTCAAACGTTATTTGATAGAAGAACTCGGTATCCCGGAGGTTCCGAACAGCCCCAAGCCGGTATTCCGAATGGCCTTCGAGAACGATCTTTTTTCGGCACCGGTCGAGCAATGGCTTGAATACGCAGATGCCAGAACCAGCACGGCACACGATTACAGCGGCGAAAAAGCCAAAGCGGCACTTGAACTCATGAGTGACTTTATCAGCAATGCCATAGATCTCTATCAGACGATCAGTGGTGAGTCATGGCAGTGACCGTTCTGCCCGGCGTCTCGCCCGAACAGCAGAAAATCATTCTGGATCTGCTGCAGCTGCATCTGCCAGGCATAGTCGTCTGGGCTTATGGTTCGCGCATGCGTGGCACTGCCAATGCGAAATCGGATCTCGATCTGGTTGTTTTTGCCGGCCCCGAAAAAAAGCTCCAGGTTTTCAGCCTCAAGGAAGCTTTCGACGAAAGCAATCTGCCGTTCCGTGTCGATCTGTTCGACTGGAGCGAACTGCCCGAAAATTTCAGGAATAACATCAAGGCCGAGCATCTGATTTTAACGAACTCGCAAAGCCCGAGCCAAGAAGACCAATCAAATAACGGGATCTGAGCTGGTCGCAAATCCCGCCACCCGAGGGAACCCATAACCTCCGATCCAAAAATTAGCGCTGCTTTTTTCGGTCTCAATAACAGCTTATCCGTGAAGTCGAAAGACTTGTCAGATTATACGGTGGCAAGGTCTCGCTGTGGCTCAAAAAAAGCCCCGCAGCAGACCCGCAAAGACAAAAAAATGATATAATGGAAACTCGTAGCGAGGTATTTCAATGCAGACGGCCACCTATTTGAACCCGTTCACCGACTTCGGCTTCAAGAAGCTGTTTGGTGAAGAGTATAACAAAGACCTGCTGATCGACTTTCTCAACCAGCTCCTGAAGAAAGAGCAGGGCTG
>JAKQKW010000196.1 GCA_029560455.1 Candidatus Rifleibacteriota bacterium | reverse complement strand
GAATTCCGCGGCATGCGCTTTCATGCCGGCATTGACCTGCGCACACAGCAGAAAAACGGTCTTCCGGTCAGAGCCATTGCCGATGGCTTCGTTTCCCGCGCCAGTGTTCAGTTTCGTGGCTACGGTTATGCACTCTACATTGATCACCCACAGATGAATACAAGAGTTGTCTATGGACACCTGCAGGATTTTACGGGTGATTTGAAGACTTATATCGATGGCAAACTGAAAAAAATGGGGCAGCGCCATGGTATCAACGACTTTTTCAAGGCCGACCGCTTTCCGGTCAAGCGTGGGCAAATTGTCGCCCTTTCCGGCGAAAGCGGTATGGGACCATCGCACCTGCATTTTGAAATGAGAGGGTTCAATGATGATCCGATTGCCCCAGCAAAATATGGTTTTCGCCCGGCCGACAGTATTTTTCCTGTTTTCCATTCACTCTATCTTGAGCCCTTGGCACACAACGCGGTTATCAACGGCAGCTTTCTGCCTGCGAAATACTCTCTGAAAGCGAAGGGAAAGGGCGGCTGGACTCTGCCGGAAACCCCGGGCGTCTCGGGCCGAACCGGCATGCAGCTTGGCATTTCTGATACCAACGGCGCTGGCAACCGGTATGGGGTTGAAAGAGTCACCTTCTGTTGTAATGGCGGGGTTCGGCTTGAAAGAGTTTTTCATCAGTACAGCTATGATAATAATCGTCAGTGCCCATGGGTTTATGACTTTTTCAAATGCAACGAGAAGAACACCGGCTACGTTTATAACCTTTTTAAATGGCCCTTCGATACGTTGCCCTTCGCTGTCATGTTCCCGCCATGGAGTGGCTGCATTACCGATGAACTGTTTGCCGACCGTCGACTTGAATTCTGGGTTCAGGCGACCGATTTCGGTGGCAACAGCATTGTTCTTGAAGGTCAGATTTTGAACCAACCGGCAGATTTTTCGCGAACTTTTACCATTGCAGAACTTGAGCCATTCAGATTTGTGCAGACCGTTCAAACAACTTTCAGCCTTATTGCAGTCGGTGAAGCAACCGGTGTCAGCCAAAGCAAAAAATCAGCCAGCCCGTTGTTTGGCAAAGTCGCTGTTAATGACGCCGATGGCAAAAGCGTCGAACTGAATTGCATTTTAAGTGGCGGCCACGCAGAAATTGCCTTCCCGAAAGAAAAAAGATGGGAAAGGGGGGCCTGGCTGCAGGAACGCAGAATTCTGCCTGAAACCGCTTTCATCGCAACCGGCGGTGGCAAAGTTGCACAGGAAGACGGCGGCACCGTGGTTTTTTCTGAAGGCAGTCTTAATTTTCCCGTTTTTGCAACTATGCGCCGGGTCGATCTGGCACCGGCAGCGGGCGGCAACGCCAGAAGGGGCTATCTCAAAGCTTACAGCCCGGTCTGGCATTTTTCCCCTGATGATGTGGTTTTCAATGATGAAGCCAGATTGAGTATCACGCCTGAAGGTTTTTCCGGCGATATCAAAAAACTCGGTGTTTACGGCGTCAGTGGCCCAGGCAGCTACTGGCACAATGGCGAAAAGGTCGAAGGCAGGACACTTACCTTTACCAGCCGTACCGGCGGCCGCTTTGTGATTCTTGAAGACCTTGTTCTGCCGGAACTCAAATATTCCGGGCAGACCACTGATTATCATCTCGGCAGGTGCTATGTATTCAGGGTGTCAGACATTGGCAAAGGTGTCGATTACCTGAGCGCATCGGCCCATATAAACGGCAAAGCAGTCGAAGTCTATTCTGACCCGGATAAGGCCGAAGTTTATGTTGCCCGGCCGACAACTCCAAAACCTCATAAAATAAAACTGACCATAAGAGACCAGGCTGGCAATACCGCTTCAATAGATAAAACCAGCTGATCCCGATCTGGTGCTGACCGTTCATAAATCTCTCAGGAAGCCTGAATCTGCTGACCGAAAACTATTCTTGACCATCGCGTATCGAGCGTGTTATCAAGAAATGTTTCCGTTGTACACCATCAGTCAGAGATAAATGGATTCTTGAGGAGTTTGGTCAGTGATGAAACGTACCATATTGTTGCTGGTTGCTTTTTTGCTGCTGTTTTCGCCCTGTTTTGCCGCCGAAGATTCGGGTATTAAATTCTCGGATCTGCACGGCGAAGTTACCGTCAGACCTGATGACAACGAAGAAGGCTGGGAACTCGCAGAACTTTCTTCGAAGCTCAATGTGCTCGACCATGTTAAAACCGAGCAGGATTCGGGCGCGATTCTCAGCATGCAGGATATGACGACTTTTGTCGTTAAGCCTGAAAGCGAAATCATTCTTACCGTTCCGAGCGGCCAGGACAGCAAAGTTACCCTGGTTGCCGGTAATATCTGGGTCAACGTTAAGAAGATGGTTACCAACGGCACCATGGAAGTCGAAATGAGCCAGGCAGTTGCCGGTATAAAGGGTACCAATATCACTTGCCAGACCAGTCGCGATGAAGACCGAATTCAGGTTCTGCGCGGTATCGCCGAAGTCCTTATCCGCGAAACCCAGGAACGCATGACGGTCGCCGAAGGCGAAGAACTCGTAGTCAAGGCTGGCGGTAAGACCGAAAAGGTCGAAATCGACGTTACTGCCGAACAGAAAAAATGGGAAGAACAGACTTCCCGCATGGGTGAATCGATTCAGATGAACGAAGTGCCGGATGTGCTCAAGGGCATCATGGACGCAGAATCTTCTGAATTCAGTCGCATTAATGAAACCTTTACCAAGCTGAGTGCCATGACTTCAATTGATCAGGCAGAGGCCCTGGCAATCAAAAAAGACGCCGAACGCTTTATTGGCGTGATACTTGAAGACAACCTGATCCTTAACTCAATTAGAAAGAGAATCGACACTGCGATGCAGTCACCAGATCTGCCTGCAGCTGATCGTGTAAGACTTGTGTCACTGATGAAAGAGGTTGCTGCAGTTCTCGCCAGACAGCAGTCTTATCAGAACCAGACAACCAAGATTATGCGCTACAACTTCAGACTTTCTGCGTTAACTGAAGATATCAGCGCCGAGCTTGAAATGCTGCGAACTGAGCTGGCGCAGGCGACATCCGATGTTGATGCGGTAAAAGCCGTTCTTTCGGCTAATCCAAGTGGCCAGGGCCAGGACTGGTTCATGGAAGCAACTCAGATTTGCGCCAATTCCATCAGCGCTCTCGATGAAGTGCTTCAGAAGGCTTCAGAAATGCTGACTCAGAATCCGACATCGGTTGAACTTCAGGCGGTAGTCAAATCGATCAATGATCAGCGCAACTCGATTTCTACCATGATGCGCTCTCTCGTCGTGGTTGAAGTGCCGGCAGCAACCATAATTGAAATGTCGCAGCTCGATGACGTGCTTTCAGACAATATGGTGATTCTGCAGAACGAAATAACCGCATACAACCTCATTACTGATGCTGCCAGCTTGAGAGCCAGCCAGGATGCCATGACCAGACGTCTTAAAGCTTCTGCCCGCATCATGGACAGCTTCGCCAGAGTCAAGAGGTCTTACACCAAGGCGCAGAGACTTTATGACAGCACAGTGAAAGCTTCTGCCGGGTCCAAATACAAAACCAGTGAACAGGCAGAGCTTGACTCAACCTGGCTTAACATCAGCGACCGTTTTCAGCAGCTTGGTATTGTTGCCCAGCAGCTCGAAACCAACATGGCTGACCTCGAACGCCAGCTGGCAGAATTCCTGAAGTGAGACCATGCAAAGGAAAACGACGATGAAAAAAAATAAAATTCTTACAATAATGGTTATTGCCGCTGTTCTGTTTTCTAATCTTGCCTTTGCATTGTCACAGGCCTCTGAAGGTGCCTTGAATGCCTTCAGAAGATATGAGCCGGATTTCAGTAACACGCTGCGTCGCCTTGAAGAACTTGATCGCCGCATTGACAGCCTGAAAATAGCTCCAGACAGCGACAGGATGAAAGATATCAAAGACGAGGCCGAAGAAAGCATGAGTCGCATTCAGAAACGCTATGATCTGATGGAAGATCTTTTCACCAGCGTTTCCGGCGATTACCCGGCTGACCGGCCGCAGCTGTTCGATGGCTTTTCACGCATCGACGACCTTTATCGCGAAATCCGCGACTTCTATACCGCAAGGTTCGTTTATCGCGGTCAGAAACAGGTTGAAAAAGTTGCCCCGGAAGCCGGTAAGGGCCCCGAAAAGGCTCCTGAAGCAGTTGCTCCCGTAACTGCTCCTGAATCTGTCGAACCTGCAAAAACTGGTTCCGAAACTGCTGCTCCGGTTGAAAAAAAGTCTAAAGTTGATGTCAGCGGTGTGCTTAAGCTTGACTTCAAAAACAGAAATGAAGTTTATCGCACCCAGACCAACGCTTTGCCGAATACCCTTGCTGAAACAGCCCTTCCCAATAACCTCCGGCAGGGAAAGCTCAGCCTGACCTACAAATTTGATGAAAAACGTCAGTTGTTCGTCGAAGACCGCTTTCTCAAAAGAGAGCGCAACGAACCTGTGCATGAGAACTACTTTACCCTGGCTTATCTGATTAAACAGAATCAGGATCGCGCCTGGACCATCAAGAATACTCTGCAGCATTCATGGTACCCGGATAACGGTATCAAAGACTATCGCAACAATCTTGCTGAAGTGTTTTTCAACGACCACTGGACCAAGCGTGAAAGACTTGCCAATGTGGGCTACCAGACAAGGGTTTACCCAAACTACTCGCGCTCTGATTTTTATCAGATGAACCTTGGCGACCAGGAAACCTGGTTCAGAGACAATGGCAACATGTTTCTCGAATTCAAGGGCGAATGGCGTCGCTACAGCAATGTTAACGATCTCGATTATGACAATGCCAACCTTTATGGCGAATACAACCGCACCTACAGTGGCAATAAATCAGAACTGGCCATCTCAAACACCTTTGACCGCCGCCTTTATGACCAGGAAGCGGTCAATCTCTATCGTGCCAGCTATTTTGACAACTATTTCCGCCTGAACTATGAGCTGCCTGTTCACAGCAAACTTGCCTATTCGTTCGAAGGCCAGCACTCGATCAGAAGCTATACTGCCGACGAGCCCCGCGGTTACACAGAAGTGAATCTTTTCGCCGCTGCCCGCATCAAGATCGATGATAAAACCAGAACGGTTTATGATTACCGCTTCGTTCACAACGACGAAAATTCTCGTGACAAGGCCCATAAGAATCACAAGCTGCACAGCATGTGGCAGAAGAATTTCAGCGATGATTTCCGCGCCAGATGGGACAGTAACTACCATATCCGCACCGCTGACGTAACCGCCGGTGAAGACATGGAATTCAAGGAAAACCTGCAGAACGTCAAGCTTTCATGGCGTCTGAAAAACCAGATGAATCTGGTCTGGAACAACGAGTATCTCAGCAGAATCTATGAAAGACTCGGCTACAGAGATTACCAGTATTTTATGAGTGGCCTCGCTTTAAGCTATGCCAGGGCTCAGAAATATGACTGGAAAATTGACCAGAGCTGGAGAAAATTCAACTTCCGCAACGGCACGATCTCTACCGGCTGGGAAGGCGAATCACAGCCGATTACTGAAATTCAATATAACTGCACCCTTACGAATGATCTGAAACTCAGATTGCGCGCTTCCTGGGAAAAATCATATTACCGCCAGTTCGATGCCAAATCACAGGAACTGCTGTGGGATTTCACCCGGCCCATGACCATCAGTGAGTTCTATGGTGGCCTGGAATACGTTTTTTGAGCCGAACGGTGAAGGAATAAACAGAGGAATACTATGACAAAAACAAGGTTGATGGCCTTTTTAGTCCTTTCTGTAACTCTTATCTGCGGTTGTATGGGCGGTGGTGGCGGTGGCGGCACTCCGGTTTTCGAAAAAGATGTTGCCGGCATTACCACAACTCTGAACCGGTTCGCTGAATCGCTTAGAACTGGTGATCCGACCTCTTCCGGCATCTTTGCCCAGACCACCGGTACTTCAGAAACCTCCAAAATCCTTTATGTTAAAGACTTTGGCGCCGATCTGAACAACCCCGATGACAATCAGACCTGGGAATTCAGGGTAAACCCTGCGGATATCACCCAGCCGGCGCCTGACACGGCGATTGTCAAAGCCTCGAAGGTCATGTCGACCGGCAATACTCTCTGGCTGATTTTTTCGATGCTCAAAGAAGAAGGGCAGTGGAAAATCCAGGGCATAACCATCCAGGAAGCCGGTGTGACTACGCTTGTTTCTGCCAGTTACTTCCCGATAGTGCCCGGCAACCGTATGACTTATTACAATACCTACCAGAGCGGTGGCAGTTACAATATTTACTCGCGTGAATATTCCACTACCGATGTCTATGAGGCTGATGGTGTAAAATACTACCGTGTCATCATGCCTGATTCGGGTGCAAATCTGCGGCCGGCGGCACAATTGGCCAATAGCAGCGGTTATCATGGCATAGCCGCCAATGGCGAAATCTGGGCCTATGATCCTTACATTAACGGCGGTGTTCCTTACCGCATGCTCAAGACCGCCTATGCCCCCGGCGAAAAAGATGTCATCATCGAAAAATACGGCGAAACCGAAGTCTATACAACCACTATAACCATCGGTTCGCAGATGAAACCTCTGGTTACACCCCTGAGAACCTTTATGACCCTGCCGGTAACCCAGGAAACATCATATAATTACAACGGTACAATAGGCACCCATACTGAGATTCTATATTTTGCCGAAGGCGTTGGTCTGGTCGGTACCGAAAGATTCGGTCAAAATACGACCGTTGAATCAACTGAACTTCTTTATGAGCGTCTTGTCAATGGAGTGCCAGATCGCAATATCCCGGTGGTGAGTGCTCCGGCAAATTCCCAGAATGTTGTGATCGGTCAGAGCATGGTTCCGGTTCAGTTCAGTGTTGCTGGCGGCAGCGCACCTTATGTCTGGAGCGTTAACGGTGCCACATGGGCTACTATCTCTCCGACCGGTTCTGTTTCAGGAAAACCCGATGCCACAACACCTCAGACTTATAATCTGAATGTT
>JAKQKW010000183.1 GCA_029560455.1 Candidatus Rifleibacteriota bacterium | reverse complement strand
GTCAGGCATCGGGCCATGACAGCAACGCCGCCGGGAGCGTAACCTTCATACATTACTTCTTCGTAGTTAACGCCTTCGAGTTCGCCGGTGCCTTTTTTAATGGCGCGCTCGATGTTGTCTTTCGGCATGTTGCAGTCTTTGGCAGAAGTCAGTGCAGTGCGCAGCCTGGGGTTGCTGCCGGGGTCGCCACCGCCCATGCGTGCGGCAATGGTGATTTCTTTGATGATCTTGGTGAACTGACGACCTCTGATCGCGTCTACTTTGGCCTTAACGTGTTTGACCTTGGCCCACTTATTGTGACCTGACATTATACCCTCCAAGTTTGGGAAGTGTGGGTCATTATACCACAGCGACATCCGTAGAGCAATGTACAGAATTTGCGGTTTTGTTTATGCGTTGCGGGAAGGGGCGAGAGCGTGTTTGCAGTCAGTCCTGAATTATAACGACGCCGCGGGCTTCGGCTTCTTCTCTGGCCGCATCGGTGATGATGGCGTTGTATGGCAGTCGCATCGGTTCAAGTGAGGCGGCGGCAGTGATGACGTCGTCGCGGGTGATAAAAACGCGACTGCCGGGAACGACCTGGCGGGCTGCCGAGGCTCTGGCTCTGATCATGCGGGTGGCGATTTCTGAAAGGTTGTCGCAATTAAAACCGCTGACGGTGCCGCCGGTAATTGTCTGCCAGTGCCGGCGGTAGATTTTGACCAGATGTGGGTTCATGGCGGTTTTTTCGTCGGGCAGACAGCTTTCGTCGAGCAGAATCGGTTTACCGAGTGCGGAAAACTGCCAGAGAATTTCTGCTGGAAATGAATCGCGCAGGCCAAGCGCAAATTTTGCGAGGGTGTTCAAGCTCAGTGGGCTGGCGATAAGCAGGTCGTAGCTGTTGAGGCGCAGAACCAGGCTTTCGCAGTCGGGTTGGCAGAAAACCCGGTGTTCGCGTGCCAGGGTTCTTAGCCAGCCGTTCTGTTGTGCCGACCATGAAACGGCGTAATCAGGCCGTGAAAAAAGCGGTGGCAGATCGAGAATAGCAAGATCAGCAGACATCGGGCGTTGTTCGGGAAGACAGAACAACACCAGTGGCCGCAGGGTCTGTGGCAATTTTTCGCTGCTGTTTTGCATGAGCTGCTTTAACATACAACCTGAATATCGGCAAAGTCAATTTTTACGATGCGCAGTATTGCAAAAATTTCCGTTCTTTTTGTCGTGAAATTTGCTGCCAATGGTGTTAATATACCAGAGAACAAACAACACCCGGGGGCAAAAATGCGCACGAATTTTCTCAGAGGTTCATGGGTAGCACTGATTACCCCTTTCACAGAAGATGGCAAAATTGACTTCAAGGCTTTTGAAAAGCTGGTGAAAATGCAGATGGCAGCCGGCACAGACGGCATTCTGATCTGCGGCACCACCGGTGAATCGGTAACTCTCAGCTTCGACGAAAAGAAGGCTCTGATGACCGAAGTCAGACGTATTACCGCCGGCAAAGTTCCGATAATGTTCGGAACCGGTGGCAACAATACTGCCACTGTTGTCGAGTTGACTGCAAAGGCCGCTGATCTTGGCGCCGATGCCGTGCTCGTCGTTACTCCCTATTACAATAAACCGCCTCAGGAAGGCCTGAAAATACATTATAAAGCCGTTGCTGCCGCGACTCCGCTGCCTGTAGTTCTTTATAATGTTCCAGGGCGAACCGGCTGCAATCTTCTTCCCGACACGGTTATCGATCTTGCCGCCGAAAAAAATATCGTTGCAGTGAAAGAAGCCTCAGGCAACCTCGATCAGATCATGGAAATAATTCGCCGGGCGCCTGCCGGATTCGGTGTTTTCTCGGGCGATGATGCTTTGAATCTTCCGATTATGGCCTGCGGTGGAATTGGCACCATTTCGGTGACCGCCAACGTTGCGCCGGCTATGATGAAAAAATTCAATGATGCGGCTCTGGCCGGTAACTGGGCCGAAGCCCGGGTGATTCATTATCGTCTGCTCGACCTGCATCGCGGTCTGTTTATCGAGGCTAACCCCTTGCCGGCCAAGGCAGCGCTTGCAAATGCCGGAATTATCGAAGATTTTGCCCGCCCACCGCTGTGCCGCCCTTCGGCAAAAGCGAAAGAGTTGATGATTAAACTTACTACCGGCCTGGAGTAAATTTTTGCAGCAGATTCTCGATCTCATTATTGCCATCGCGCGTGATATCTCGTTCGTTGATTTTTTCGATATCATGCTGGTCAGCTATGGCATTTACCGCGCGCTTTTGTTTATTGAAGGCACGCGGGCCTACAATCTGCTCAAAGGCCTTGGTATTATTCTGGTGTTACTGGTTGTCACCAAAGATCTTGACTTCAATACGGTCAGCTGGGCGCTTTCAAACGCGCTGCCAACAGGTTTCCTGGCGCTCGTCGTAATTTTTCAGCCTGAGCTGCGGCGCGCGCTCGAAGACATCGGCAAGGGCCGTTTTCTGGGCGAGCAGGTCACGTCAGAAGACTCGGCAGAAGAACTGGCCGAAGAAGTCTACAAGGCGATCGAGAATTTTTCGAAGAAGCGTATCGGCGCCCTGATCGTTTTCGAACAGGAAATCGGCCTGAAAGATTTCATGGAAAACGGCGTAATGATGCGCAGCAAGATCAGCGCCGAGCTTCTGAATACAATTTTTATGCCGTTTACACCGTTGCATGATGGTGCGGTAATTATCAAGGGGCAGATGATCGAGGCTGCGGCCTGTTTTCTGCCGTCGGCGAGCAACCACAACGAGGTGGCCAAGGAACTCGGGTCGAGGCACCGTGCCGCGATCGGCGTTTCCGAAATTACTGACGCACTGGTATTTGTGGTGAGTGAAGAAACCGGTCAGATTTCAAAAGCCAAGGGTGGCAAACTGACACGTGGCCTGGCACCTGATCGTATTAAAAAGCTGGTGGCGGCTGCTTTCTCAAGAGGTAATCGGGCAAGGGGGCTGTTCGGTAAAAAATGACTGACCGTATCTGGCTCAAAACCCTTTCAATTCTACTGGGCGTCTTTGCCTGGATCTACGTCAACCTCGTTATTCCGCCGCAGATTCGCCGGACTATCGAGGCAGAGGTTGAATACCGCAACGTGCCCGAAAGCGTTAAGGTAACCCCTGTAAAGCCTTTTGTTAATGTTCAGGTCGAGGGCACCCGCCGCGACTTTATTCTTGCGACCAATAACAAACTGCAGGTGAATGTCGACCTTTACAACCTGAGACCAGGCCGTGCCCAGTTGCCGGTCAGGGTTACCACCGCTCCCGGTCTTTCGGTTGTCTCGCTTTCGCCGGCTCAGATTCAGATCGAAGCGGTGCCGATTATCCGCAAAAAGATCGACGTGCGCGCCGAAATTCTGGGGCAGCCGGCAGACGGTTTTCTTTTTGATGAGCCTCTTCTGACGCCGGCGCAGGTGACGATAGAGGGCCCCGAATCTCTTATAAAAAGAGTCACCGCCTGTCAGGTCGATATCAATCTTGAACAGGTAAAGAATTCTATCAGTGAGCAGCGTGAAATCAAGGTTATTCTTGAGTCTGGCGTCACTGACGAAGAGATAATCGTCACTCCGGGTAAGATCAATGTTGACGTAACGGTTAAGCAGGGCTACCCGACGAAGACTCTGCCGTTGGCGAAACCTGTGTTTATCAACAAGTCGCCCGAAGGTAAAAAACTCGATGGCTTCAAACTTGTGCCCGAAAGCGTTCAGATCACCGGCCCGGCAAGGCTTATCAACCCGATGAAAGACCTTTCATTCAAGCCGGTCGATCTTTCAAAAATCGAGAAGTCAGACGCGGTGCCGGTTAAGCTTGAATTTCCGGCTGACAATGTCAGACTTATTTCTTCGGCGCCGGTGCTTCTGCATCTTACACTGATAGACAGCAAAGTAACCCGGGTTTATCAGGGGCTGCCCTTTGAGCTGAAAAAAGGGCCGCATCAGCACGCCTCTGTTTCTGTTTCCTCCTACTCGATTGAAGTGGAGGGCTATCTTAAAGATCTCGACAAGATAAGCAACGCCAAATTACAGATGATACTCGACGTCGAGAAGATGAAGCCGGGCTCTTACCCGGTAAACCTTACGGCACCAGTTGGTCTGCCCGGTAATATCAGCGTTCTGAAAATTGTACCTGAAGCCCTGCAGGTTCAGGTCAGCGAACTTGAAGACCAGCCGGACAAACCGGAAAATGCCTCTGATTCAGCACCGCGATGATTCTCAGCATCAAAGGATCTTAAATGGAAAACAGCAGCCAGTATTTTGTTGAACTTTTTGCCAGCGCCACCAGACAAAAACGCCTGGAACTCCTGCGTAAAATTGCGGCCATAAGAGATGAGAACGCCATGCAGTTTCTCGTTTCCTGTTTTGCTGACGAATTCTGGGTTGTGCGCAAAGCCGCTGCCGACATCGTAAAAGACTTTGGCGATGCTGCTGTTCCTGTTCTTTCCGGAGCAATCAACTCATACAATCAGGATGTGCAGCACTGGTCGCTGCAGATTCTCGGTGAAATCGGCCCGAAAGGTCTGCCCGCCATTCTGCGGGCCATGAAGAGCACCAATGACGAAATCAGATACTTTGCCTGCAACGCCCTTGGTAACGCCAGAATTCCGCAGGGTGTCACCATGCTGCTCAAGGCGCTGGGTGACGACCGCTGGCGCGTGCGAAAAGCTGCATCAGATGCTCTTGTTAAGTATGGCGAGGCGGTAATTGCACCGCTGCAGCAGGTTCTTAAGCTCACTGAAGACGAAGACATACGTTTCTGGGCAATCAAAACTCTCGGCAAACTCGGGCCCAAAGCCCAGAGATTCCTGCTCGAGGCTTTGCGTAACGGCGATAAGCAGACGCGCTACGTTATTGCAGCCGCTCTTGGCGAGTCGGGTGATAAAAGAGTAATCAGGGTTCTTATCGAATCACTTGCCGACCCCGACTGGACAATTCGCAAAAGCGCTACCATGGCTCTCGCCGAGATTGGCGACAATGCCGTCGATATGATGCTTGAATACCTGCGTGGCCCTAATGAAGAGATTCGCGACGGCTGTCTCAGAGCTCTGGTTAAGGCTGGCAATGCCAGTCTGCAGCGCCTGTTCGACGAAATCATCAAGATGGACGAAAACCATCGCTATCTGATTCGCAAGTCGATTGTTAAAATCGGCGCCCGCGTTGTCGAGCCGTTGATGCGGCTGTTTAAACTGAAAAACCCCGAAATTCTCGCGTTTGCCGCTTCAGCACTTGGTGAAATCGGTAACCCGCGCGCGGTTCCGGTACTGGTTAATGGCCTGTCACACGAAGACTGGAACGTCAGGCGCAGCAGTGCCTACGCGCTTACCGAGATCGGCGAGCGTGGCGTCGACAAAATCGCTGAGGCCCTTAAAAGCTCCAACGACGATGTGCGTTACTGGGTTACCCGCATTCTTGAAAGTATCGGTGAACCGGGCGTTCCATACCTGATCAGGGCGTTAAAAGATCCGAACCGCGAGATCAGGTTCTTTGCTGCCAGGGCGCTTGGCAGTTCATTTGATTCGTCGGTGGCAAGGTCCCTCGTTCATTCTCTTTCTGACGAGGTCTGGAGTGTGCGCAAAGCTGCCGCCGAAAGTATCTGCCGTCTCGATAACCCGCCGCTTGAAGATCTGCTGCGCCATATTTCGAGCGATAACGAAGATATCCGCCACTGGATCGGCCAGATCATCAGAGA
>JAKQKW010000175.1 GCA_029560455.1 Candidatus Rifleibacteriota bacterium | reverse complement strand
TGAAACCCGCCAATGCGGGTTTTCGCATTTTAAGTCAGCTGCTGAGCTGTTATCCCGGAAAAGTTTCTGTTGCCGGCCTGTTCGAGCAGGTCTGGGGCGGGCGCTTCGACAATGAAACTGACCGGCCGGCCGTAAAAACTTCGCTCTCGCGTTTGCGGTCAGTGCTGCGAAAGGTCTGCAGCAGCATACGCATCGTAAAGTCGAGAACTGACGATTCAGTACAATTAATCATCAACAGCCACTTTGAAATGGTCACACCAACCGACGCTACATAAAAAAAGCATTTTTTATTATTTTTTGGCGGCCCGCAGCCCCGTGTGGCAAAAATCTATCGAAATTTTCGCCACCGCTGGTTACAACCCCCATGAAGACGAAGTTCCCAGCACTGTTTAGACGTATACTTTCTGAAGATTCTTCAATGATTGGGGTTTTCTGATGAAAAAGCATGGATTATCGATTATTCTGGCTTCATTTCTGGCATTTGTCTGTTCGATGGCAATGGCAATTACTTCCCCGCTGAGCGAAGTGAAAAGTGCAAAAGCGGAGAGAGCAGACAGGGCTTCTTCTGAAAAACTGGCGCTGATTACGGGTAACGAAGAGCTGCTCAACCAAACGGAGCGGGTCATTTTCAGCAAAAATGGCGAAACCGTATTGTCAATCTGCGGCAATTTTGCAACAGAGCGCGGTGACTCGGACGAAGAACGGGTAAGAAATTTTCTGCTGCAGCATGGTTCGGTTTTCAACATTGCAAGAAGCGGCGACAATCTGAGTTTTGTCAAAGAAACCAACGGCGGTGGAACCAGGCATTTCCACTACCGGATGCAGGCCGGCGAACTGCCGGTCGAAAATTCTGAAATTACGGTTCGGCTCGGCAAAGACGGTCAGATCAGGCAGATAGACGGGTCGTTTCCGGAAATTGATAATTTTAACAGTGAAGTTCGCCTCAGCAGCGCAGAAGCAGTAGCCATGGCCGAATCTTTCCTGAAACTTGAAAAAAAACGCTCAAATACAAATTCTGAGAAATTTATTAGTGTCAGAAACCGCACGGCCAGTATCTGCTACCGCGTTCTGATACCTGCGAGAAAGCCGCTCGGCGACTGGGAAATCATCATCGATGCAAGATCCGGCGAAGAAGTCAGCAGAAAAAACCTGCTGATATTCTATGAAGGAAAAGGCTCTACCTATGTCAGCCACCCTTTGAAATGCGACATCTCGGTTGAGGCGCTGCCGCACCTGATCGATGGAACACTGAAAGGGAAATTCGCCGACATTCATAACGACGAAACTGCCAATGCTTCGAGTTCTGACGGCGTTTTTGTTTACCCGACCCACAACCTGCATTTCAACGAAGGAATGATGTATTACCTGGTCAACCGGGTGCATGATTTCTATGCAGGGCTTGGCTACGACCGGCTTGATTTTCCGATCAAGGCGGTTGTGCGGTTCGACGTGCTTTACGACAACGCTTTTTTCAGCGTTCTCGAGAATGCCATGTATTTTGGCGACGGATATCGTTTCAATGACATGGCGCGGGAAGAAAGCGTCTGCTTTCACGAGTATGCGCACGCCGCCAGGCATCAGATCGTCAAACTGAAATATGAGGGCGAACCTGGCGCCATAGATGAAGGACAGGCGGATTACTTTTCTGCAAGCCTCTCGGATGATCCGGTGATCGGCGAATACATTGTCAATAAAATGAGTAAGCCCTGGCTGCGCAACCTTACTGACCAGAACCGTTACCCTGAAAACCTCAGCGGCAATGTTCACGAAGATGGCAAAATCTGGGGCGGAGCGCTATGGGATCTTCGACAGGCTCTTGGCAGCCGGATCTGTGACAAGCTTGTTCTTGCCAGCCTTTACTACCTTGTTCCGGAATCGAATTTTCAGCATGGGTTGAACGCCATTCTGCTGGCTGATGAGAACAACTATGGCGGCAGCAACAGAGACAAAATTCTTGAGGTTTTCGGAAAACGCGGGATCACAACTGCAGACAGCGGCAGATTGGCATTTAATCAGGCACATCTCAGGCAGATGCGCAGGTTCAATGAACTGCAGAACCCGGTCAGCCGCTGAGGAGGTTAAATTGTTCACTGATGCCGGCCGGGGGCGTGGCGAAAAAACTCGGTGATTGAACAGTGCAGGCGGTTATTTCTTGATTATCTCGACGGTGAGCAGTTAGAATTATTGTTGAGACTAATTAAGAATGTGGGAAGGCAAATGAATAACAACCCGCTCGCTGCCCTGGCCGGCAGCATGGATCTTTTAAAAAAAATTCTCGAAACCACTCAGGATGTCTACTGGGTGATCGACAAAACCGGGCGTTTCGTCTACGTCAGCCCTTCGGTAGTGCAGCAACGTGGTTATACCCCCGAAGAGGTGATGAACATGCCGGCCCTCGATTCAATACATGAGTCAGACCGGCAGACTGCGCAACAGACCTTCACTCTCGGGCTTGAAATGATCGACAAGGGGCTGACCAGACTGCCGGCCGGCAAGGTGCGTCTGAGACAGACCCATAAAAACGGTGGTTTTGTCTGGACAGAGGTAGTCAGTGAATTCTTCTTCAACGAAGAACGCGAGTTTATGTTCGTTCTCGGCGTCAGCCGCAATATCAATGAACTGGTAGCTGCTGAACAGCGGCTCAATGCTTGTTGAAAGGTTACAAAATTAATTGTGTTACCAATACGGGCCCTCGATCGTTTATGAAATGAAAAGGGTACATTCAAAGGAACATTCAGGAGGGAAGTATGAAAATACTGAAAAAGTTCTCGGTAATAATGATGCTCCTGGGCGCGATTTTCATGACCGGTTGTGATGCGAGCCAGATTATCGACGTCATTTCAAAAGTAGCCGAAGGCGTTCAGAAGGCCATTCCCGCCATAAAAGAAGTCATTAACACGGTCAGCAATGCC
>JAKQKW010000164.1 GCA_029560455.1 Candidatus Rifleibacteriota bacterium | reverse complement strand
ACTTCGTCGTAGTCAGAGCTTTTTACACCGACCAGACGTTTGACCAGCCGGTAAAGCGCTGCAGAGTAATTCTGGTAAATTTCTCTGAAGGCGCTTTTATCGCCTTTGGCAACGTCGATTAGAAGTTGTTCGTCTGTTCTTTTCATTGTCGTTCAAATGTTAATACAGTTTTTTCGCCTGCCGGTTCAAAAAACTTTTAAAATTTGCAGAAAGCAAAAAGGGGTTGACTTTTTGCTGCGGTGCTGCTAAAAAATGCTGCATCGCAAAATTCAGGAGCAGCAAAATGAACCGATACGCAAAAATCATTGGCAGCGGGGCTTATATTCCCGCCGAGGAACATAATAATGACGAATTCCGCAAAAAATTCGGCGCCGAAGTCATCAATAAAAACGAAGAAGCAACCGGCATTCTTACCCGTTTTCGCGCCCCTGCCGACTGGGCTGCCTCTGATCTGGCAGTTGCAGCATGCAAGGTTGCACTTGCTGATGCCAGACTCAACCCGGAAGATATAGACCTGATAGTTCTTGGCACTGACACACCCGATTACATTACCCCGGCGACTTCTGTTGTCGTGCAGCATAAACTCGGTGCAAAAAACGCCGGCACTTTCGACGTCGGCTGCGCCTGTGCTTCGTTTCCAACCGGTCTGGCGATCGCTTCCGGTATGATGTCGAACCAGCCGAATATTCGCCGGGCTCTGGTTATCGGCGTTTATATGATGCAGCGCCTTGCTGACCTCGAAAATGATCCGATGAGTTTTTATTATGGCGATGGCGCCGGTGCTGTCGTTCTCGAAGCTTCCGACAAACCGGGTTTCGTTTCGTCAGCCATCTTCGCCGACGGCTCATACTATGAATGCTGGGGCATCTATTCAAGTGGCACCAAAGAACCGGTAAGCGAGGAATCTCTCAAGGCCGGTCGCACCAAAGTAAAATTCGTAACGCCCTTCCCCTCGTCGGTTAACCGCGAAGGCTGGCCGAAGCGTGTCAGAGAAGCGGCGAAGAACGGCAACTTCGAAGTTTCAGATATCGACCACATCGTCTTCACCCAGGTGCGCAGCAAAACGATCACCCAGGTCATGGAAGACCTTGCTCTACCCGAAAACAAGGCAATCAAGATCATGCACGAATACGGTTACATGGGTTCAGCATGTATTCCAGTCGCCTACGACGTTGCCCGCCGCCGCGGTCTGATAAAAGAAGGCAATCTCGTTGTCTTCATGGGCTCAGGCGTCGGCTACAACCAGTGCGCCGTCGCCATGCGCGTGTGAGTTGAACTAAAAACCAGATCCGCCCGAGCAGAGCGTAAAGCCCTGAACAGGCGGATCTGTTTTAGAACGATTTAAAAGTCAGTGTCGCACGAGTCGCCGCGGGTACCGCTGGGCAGATCAGGCATTGCCGGCATCAGGGCCGGTATCGACGGAACGCCCGGCTGGCCGCCTTCGGGGCTGCCAAGTGAATTCATGTGATTCAGCAGGCGCTGCTTGATTTCTTCGGCGCGCAGATCGCTGCCGGCGTGCAGGCCTCTGGCTCTGGCACGGTAAACCATATTGTTCATTTTCGCCTGAGCATCGGCAGGCAGCGGCATGGTGCCTTCAATGACTGCCTGCGGGCCGACCGGGGTCAGTGTCAGCGGCATCGGATCAGAAGGCAGAACCCCGCCCGGTGTCATCGGTGCCGGGGTGACCAGACCGACCGGCGGTTGTTCTGGCGGAGCCAGGGCAGCGAGTTTTTTGCGGTGCTCGGCCATCGCCAGTTCCCAGGTGTAGACGTCGGGTTCGTAGATATGCGGAGCATTGTGCTGTTTGATGCCGCGTATGTAGCCTTTTTTATCACGGTTGAACACGGCCCGGCCGGTTTTTGCATACAGCCCGTTGCGAATCATGTGTTCAGAAAAGTCGAGAAATTCCATCTGATCACGATTAGAGCCCTCGAGAATGGCGAACGCCGGTTCCGGCATGCCGGCCATCAGAGTGCAGAAGGCTGCTGCAGCCATTCCCCTGGCAAGATTCTTCATCGTTAAGCGCATAATGCCCTCCGTAACACGCAGGTAGATTTAACAGCCCGAGAATGTGTTTAAAGCGATATCCTTTGTCAAGGACATTTTATTTCTCCGAAAAATATTAACTCCCGGGTAAAATACCCTCTACAGAAAAGCGACAGGAGCTGGAGTCCATGCGTGCGCGTATTTTGGTCACAGATGAACACTGATAAACGCGTAAGGATTTATGCATGCCGCTTAAAGTAGGCCGCCCCCCGCATGTAAAAACTGCGGGGGGCGGCCGGTTCGAGGGGTATGTTGAGGGGATCGCTAATGTCAGAGTCAGTTGAT
>JAKQKW010000162.1 GCA_029560455.1 Candidatus Rifleibacteriota bacterium | reverse complement strand
GATGCCCATTTCGGTCTGAATAACGTGGATTGCCTCGGTCAAATCTGAAAAAGAGGACAGGTCATACTTAATACCTGAGATTTTCTCGGCATCAGCAAGAAGCCGTTCCATTTCAGATTTGGTGCCGCCGTAGCCCAGCTTTAAGTTGTCAAGCATCGTGTAATTCTGCTTGGCGAATCCCTGATAGGCCGTCTGAATGGAGGACAAATCTGTACCCATCTTATTGGCGTTGTCCGCCATGTCCGTGATGGCCATATCCGCAACTTCCGCCGCCTTAGCCGTATCACCACCCAAAGATTGAATCAGACTTGCTGAAAAGCCTGTGACGGTTTCCATATATTCATTTGCCGACATTCCTGCCGTTTTAAAGGCATTGGCGGCATAGTTCTGCACTGTCTGGGACGCATCGCCAAAGAGGGTGTCCACACCGCCGACAAGCTGCTCAAAGTCGGCATATGCTGCAATGACTTCTTTGCCCAACTTGACGGCGGCTGCTCCTGCGGCAATAGCTACAGCGCCCATCGCGGCCCCGACACCTTTTAATACACCGCCTAACTTTTCAAACTTACCGCCGGATTTCTCTGCTTCTTCGCCCGTTTCTTTTAGTTCATCGCCAAGGTCATCTGCAGAGTCTGCCGTTTCGTCCAGTTCTCGTTCCATGCCGTTGAGTTCGGCTTTGGCATTGTTAAGCTGGATTGCCCAGTTTTGAGTACGGCGGTCATTTTCTCCGAAGCTGTCGGCGGCATTCTTTAATGCGGATTCAAGGGTGGCGATTTTGTCTTTCTGAACATCGATTGCCTTGTTCAGAACCTCATTCCGTGCCGCAACCGCCGCTACAGACTTATCCTGCTTGTCAAATTCGGAGGAGACGAGCTTCATCTCACTGCCGAGAACCTTGAAAGTCTGGTTGATATCAGAGAGCGCTTTTTTGAACTCCTTTTCACCCTCGACTCCTATTTTCAAGCCGAAGTTATCTGCCATGTCTCACCACCTCCTTAGATACCGCCCGGTATGATTTCATCGATGTAATACTCGCGTTTCGGCTTCGACAAACCGTTGAATTGTTTATATATCTCCCACTGGTCGAGGAGATGGCCGATAGGCATCAGCCAGACATCCTGCTCGGTGCGTTGGAGCAGAGACACACCGTAAAAAATCAGTCGGGCAAACGATTCTTCATCGCTTACCCGACCTTCGCGTTTTTTGAGGTGTTACCTCCAGAGGGTTCTTCCTCGCTTTCAATATGGCGTTTGGTTCCTTTATACATGGCATCCATGATGGCATTCTTGTATTCACCCAACTCAAGCGGAGAAGTGAGCAGCTCCACAGCCTCCTCGGTCAGCAGTTCCTGTTTTTCGGCAGGGTTCTGAAG
>JAKQKW010000155.1 GCA_029560455.1 Candidatus Rifleibacteriota bacterium | reverse complement strand
AATCGAGGCCCTGAAACGCGAACTGCAGCGCCTCAGGCAGCGCAAAGACGCGATCAGCGACAGTATCGAAAACTGGTGGCAGCAGCTGCAGGCATGTTGTGAGCGTCTCGACACGCTCGGAAACTTCGGTCTGAAATTTGCACGCGATGAATTTGCCGCCGGTATTGACGAAAGCTACCAGGCATGGCTCGAAAGGGCGCGTGACTGCAAGCGGCGCTTCAGCGACGATAAGGCCGCTCTGCGCCAGGAAATAAGCCGGGTCGAGCGTTCAGCCGCCGATCTCGAAAAAAGAATCGCCAGGCTCGAAAAGCAGCCTGACCCGGTGCCACCGGCCGCAGAGTTCGAAGAGCTGCAGAAGCGACTGCACGAAGAAAAAATCGAATTTGTGCCATTTTATCGGTTGCTCGAACCGGCTCCCGGTCTTTCAGATGGTCTGGCAAGAGTTATTGAAGAACTGATCGGCCCCGAGAACCTCTGTGCCATTTTTGCCACCGGCAGCCAGCGTAATCGTGCCCGGGCTGCGGTCATCGCCAGACCGTTCAATATCCCGGTGATTGATACCGATGCCGGCGTGTCTGCCCTGTCTGCACCGCCCGTTGGCGGCCTGCGCAGCCAGTTGCAGTTCAACGCCATGCCGGAAGCGGCCGAGCGTTTTGCTGCCGAACTTCTCGATGACTACCGGCTGTTCAGCTCTGATGAAAAGCTGTTGAAGCAGGCAAAGGGTTTTGCTGTCAGCAGTGATGGTCTGATACTTCAGAATTCGGCACTGCGCCGTGTAAATTGCGACCAGAATCGTTATATTGGCAGCGCGGCCCGCGCCAGAACCCGCCAGGAAGAGATCGACCGCCTGCGTTACGCAGCCAATAGCGAAAATATGGAGCTGGAAAGGCTTAAAAAAGAACTTTCAGCCGCCGACGAAAGGTTGAAAGCGTTCGAGCTGCAATATGACGACCTTAACCGTTTACGCCCGCGCAGTCTTGTAAAAATGAATGAAGAATACCTCGAGGCTGCCGCAGATGAGAAGCGGGCTGTTGATGAAGAAAACCGCAATCAGGCGTCTCTTGCCGGCCTGGAAGCGGAAATTGCCGGTTGTGAAAGGCAGATTGCGGTCTGCCTTGAAACGGCTGGCGAAAAGAGCTTTGAGGCACTGGCCGCAAGATTGAGAGAACTTGAAACCTGCCGCGAAGACCTCGAAAAGCGGCATCGCGAAATTCTGCGCTGTCAGGGCAGACTTGATCAGCAGCAGCGCGACATCGGCGTTCGTATCGAGCAGACCAGGCAGCAGCTCGAAGCGAGAACAGCGGAGTTTGCCTTAAGAGTTGCTGAAATGCAGCTTTTAAGGCCAGGTCTCGACGAAGCGCAGCTGCGCGATTATGTTTACATCACCAGAGGCGGCCGGCAGATAAAGCCTGAGAATTGCGAAGAAAATCTGCGTCAGGCCGAGCTCAGCTTCACCCGCCACCATACCGACCTGAAAAACTGCATCGACCGGAATCCGCTGTTGCAGAAAGATTTTCATTTCAGTCTCGACGATGATACTCTCGCAGTTCAGTCGAGTGGCAAAGACCTGAAAGAGCTGGCAGCTGAGCACGAACGGGAACACGAAAAAAACCGTGAAATTCTCAGCGGCAAAAACCGCGACCTCTTCGAAAACCTGATCATCAACAACATAGTTCGCCGTCTCTGGCAGGAAGAAGCTGCGCTTGAAAAAACCATCAAACAGATGAACCGTCATCTCAGCGAGCTGAAATTCGGCAACACCGTCTATCATTTCAGCATGCAGCTGCGCCGCGAGTTCAGAGAATTCAGGAGCCTGGTGCACGGCGCTTCGATTGCCAATGAAGATTCGCGCCGCAAAATGCGGGAATTTTTCGAAGACAACAAGCAGGCGATGATTCGCGAAGGCTCAGAACTGCCTGATTTCCTCGATTACCGCAAATGGTATGACGTGGTTCTGAAAGCCAAAACTTCCGGTCAGACCGAGCCGGGCAGCGAAGGCGTCGAACTGTCACAGCAGACTTTGAGCCTTGGGTCGGGCGGCGAACAGTCAGTGCCGAATTATCTGCTTCTACTGTCTCTCGCCAAGGTGCACCTCGATCATACTGCGGCAAAAATCAGAATTCTGCTGATTGACGAAGCCTTTTACGGTATCGACGCACAGCGCCGCGACGAACTGCTGAGCTTTGCCGACAGCATCGGTCTGAACCTGGTGATTGCTCACCCCGACCTCGACGGTGTCACCCGCAAACTGGCGAAAGCAACGACTCTGCTGGTCGAAAAAACGCCGGCGGGCGATATCTATCTCGGCGAATACAGATATTCGCGTCGCGATCAGCAGCAGGTCGACCTTTTCTCTGAGCCAGAACCCGAAGCCGCCGCCGAGATCATAATTAATTGAAGCCGGTCAGGCGAGGGGAGAAGTCTTGATTGCATGACTGAAAATCAGCAGCATAATGAACAGTTGGCCGATGACCTGAAAAGAACCCCCGATGCGGGTGCTTTTGTCGCGGCTCTGCTCGATAAAATCGACAGACTCGGCAATGTTCCGAATGTCTTTTCGCTGCCAGCCGCCGCATTTAACAAGCCCGAAGATATCAGGTGGTTTTTTGGCCCGAAGTTTGTGGCTGTCGGCCCGACAAAAGTTACGCTGAAGCTGAAAGAACTGCTTCAGCAGCAGCCTGGTATTGTTGACACCCTTTATGCTGTTACCAGGCGAATTCGCCGCAATCTGCGTGGCGAAAGGACCGATCTGGCTTCGCGCCTCAGTGCGGTTATCGATGAATTTGCCGGGGTTGCCTGCACGGTTTTTCGCGACTGGCTTGCGGCTGAAAGCCAGAACGCCGCCGCCGGCCGCGGCGAATTGTTCTCTCTGGCCAGAACTGAAGGCTTTCCGGTTGTGAAAAACTATCTGACCGCTTTGTCTCGCGGCTTAAGCTTTCTGGCGTCTGACAGCCGGCCGGTGCGCCTTTCCCGCTTCGGGCTCGAAGTGGCCGGCGATACCAAGTGCTGCCGCCCCGGAACCCAGCTACTCAACAGTTTTGCCCGTATCATCTATCGCTTTGATGCCTCTGTAAAAGCGGAAGTTGATTTGTCTGAACCTGCGAATGAGAGCGAAAAGCTGCGTATGGCTCTCGAACAGACCAGGTTGCAGCTCGACGGTTCTGCCAGTCGAATACTGGTTTTTGGCAATCTCGTGTTTGAAAAGGGCGGCGAGTGCTTTGACTATGTCAGGCGGCACGCGGCTCTGGGCGAGCCGGTCGTGCTTACCTGGGCGCAGCTTTATAATTCTTCGGTTGTTGCGGTTCCGGCAAAGGTTCTGTGCATAGAGAACGAGACGACATTTTTCGAATACGCTGAGCGGGCCGACCCGGCCAGAGAGCTGATATTGTGCACCATGGGTCAGGCTAACCGGCTGCTGGTAAGTTTTCTGTCACAACTGCAGAGAATGGCGGCCGAAATCTGGCACTGGGGCGATCTCGACCGCAGCGGCGTTCTCATTCTCGACAGCCTGCGCCGCCGAACCGGCCTGGAAATCAGGCCCATGCGCATGGATGTAAAAACTTTCAGAGATCACGCAGCCAGGGGCAGGGCTCTGCCGGCCGCTGAAAAACAGCTGATCGTCTCACTGCTGCAGCGCCGCCCCGATATCATCTGCGCCGACCTGCTGAACGAAATCGCATCGCAAAACCTCTGGCTCGAGCAGGAAAACATAGGGGTTTAATTCATTTTTTCAGAGCATAGGCGGTGCTGCGGCTGCCGCCGGGGAGTTTCTGCAGTATCTTTTTTTCCAGCAGATCTCTGATGTCGCGCAGGGCGGTGTCTTGAGAGCATTTGCAGATTTTAGCCCATTTTGAAGAAGTCAGGTTGCCGTCAAAGCCATCCAGCAGCTTGTTGAGCATTTTGCGCTGTCTTTCGTTCTCGAGTTTTGCAGCATTGGTCAGCCAGAAATTGTGCTTGAAAACAACCATGTCAAGAGTCGTTGCAGATGCTTTTATGGCATTCAGCAGGCACTTTAAAAACCATTCCAGCCAGCAGGTGACATCGAGTGAGCTTTTCTGGGTTTTTTCCAGAACCTCGTAATATTGTTTTCTTTCGGCCCTGATTTGCGCAGACATGCTGTAAAAGCGATGCGGCTGGCCGTCTGAACGGGCCAGAATCATATCTGCCAGAGCCCGGGCGATTCTTCCATTGCCATCGTCGAAGGGATGGAGGGTGACGAACCATAGATGCGCCAGAGCGGATTTTATTACCAGATCGATGCCCTGTTCTTTATTGAACCAATCGAGAAAAGCCGCCATCTCGCTTTCCAGGGCTGCTGCCGGCGGGGCCTGATAATGAACTTTTTCTTTGCCGATTGGGCCAGAGATAACCTGCATCGGGTCTGACGCGTCATCTCTGAATTTGCCGACCCGGATTTTAAGCATGCCGCTGTAGCCTGAAGGAAAAAGGGTATTGTGCCAGCCAATGATTCTGTCTCTGGTGAGAGGCTGATCGAAATTTCTGGTGGCATCGATCATCATTTCAACAACGGCATCCACGTTTCTGTCGGATGCAACAAGACCGGAAACATTCAGGCCAAGTCGCCTGGCAATTGAAGATCTGACCTGATTTTTATCAAGAACTTCCCCTTCAATTTCAGTGGAGTTCAAGATGTCCTGAGTCAGGATTTCAAGGTTCGCATGATCTTTGAGGGAAAACCCCAGAGCGCTCATTTGCCCGACAATGCGGCCCTGCATGTTTCTTACTTCAGTCAGCAAAGTCAGCAGTTTTTCCGTATTCCAGAAAAACCTCGGCCAGTCTGGCTTTTGATAAATATATTTTTCTATTCTCCGCATAATTTAATGAGAATATAATGATTATTCACCGCACCGTCAATCAGATACTTTTCTATTCACCGCACAATTTAATGCAAATAGAACGACTATTCACCGCATCGACTAAAGCCAGATGCGCTTCACCGAACAACTTATGCGGCTATCTGCTGACTGACATCCCAGCCGGGGAAAACCAGCACTGCCGGGTGGCATTTCAGTTGCGTTATATCAGTCATTGACGTATAATATAAGTATGATATTTATAGAAACTCCGGTCTTTACTGAAGATTTGCTGAACCTGCTTTCTGATAATGAATACAAGGAAATGCAGAAGGCTTTGCTGCTCGAACCAGAGGTCGGCGATCTGATTCAGGGCAGTGGCGGTTTCAGAAAAATGCGTTGGAAGCAGGGCAGCAAAGGTAAGCGTGGCGGAGTTCGAGTGATTTATTACTGGGAAAAATCGACGCAAAAGCTTTATCTGGTCGTCATTTATAAAAAATCTGTTCAGGAAGACCTCACTCAGGATCAGATAAAGCTGCTGAAGTCTCTGGTAAAAGGAGTGTTAAAATGAAAGACAAAGACTTTAACAGGTTGGTTGAGGGTGTAAAGCAGTTTGTTCAAATCAAACGCGGCGAAATTAAGCCTTCCAGAGTGTTCGAGTTCACAGCTCTCGATGTGAAAGCACTCCGCGAAAGCCTGCATAAATCTCAGTCTGAATTTGCAAAAATGATCGGCGTCAGTCTTTCAACTCTGCAAAACTGGGAACAGGGCCGTCGCAAACCCGTAGGTCCGGCCCAGGCTCTTCTTCGAGTCGTGCAAATGCAACCAGAAGCGGTATTAAAAGCACTGGCAACATGATTTTGCCCTGGAAAATTATTGCTATAATGCAGAGATCGGAAATTGCAAAAGACGCTCTGAGATTTGCGCCAGCCGTAAAGCCGGCCAGGCCTGCCGTCAGTTTCCAGCAGGGGGAAGCCAGTGAAAAAACAGCATCGAGCTCTGTTCCTGTCGCACGGTGGTGGCCCTCTGCCGCTCCTGGGCGACGAATCGCATCTGGAAATGGTGGCACGCCTGCATGACCTCGCGGCTGCCATCGCGCGGCCGTCGGCAATTATCGTTGTGAGCGCCCACTGGGAAGCAACCCGCCCGACGGTAACTTCGGCTGCCAGTCCGGCGCTTATCTACGACTACTACGGGTTTCCAAAGGAATCCTACGCGATCACTTATCCCTGCCCGGGTGCCCCGCAGTTGGCGCAGGCAGTTTCCCAGACACTTGGCGATGCGGGCATCACCGCCGACCTCGAAGCAGCGCGCGGGTTCGATCATGGTCTGTTTGTTCCATTGAAAATCATGTATCCGGAAGCTGATATTCCGTGCGTGCAGCTGTCGCTGGTCAGGGGCCTCGATCCTGCCGCTCACATAAATATGGGGAAAGCGCTGCGCAGCCTGGGTGATCAATCGCTGCTGCTCATTGGCTCAGGTTTTTCTTTCCATAACATGAATGCCTTTTTCGCGCCGGAAACCGATGAATCGCGGAACATGAATCATGCGTTCGACCGCTGGCTTCAGGAAACGTGCTCTGCCCGGGATATTTCCGAAGAAGAAAGGAAGCAGCGGCTGATAAACTGGGAATCGGCACCTTTCGCGCGCTACTGCCACCCACGCGAGGAACACCTGCTTCCCCTGCATGTCTGCTATGGTTTTGCGGCCGCCGCCTGTTCAAGTTCTTATGAACTCCAGATTCTCAACAAAAAATCGAGCATGTATCTCTGGGAAATCTGATGCAATCGCATAACAATACGACTGAGAAAAAAAACTTCCGTGC
>JAKQKW010000149.1 GCA_029560455.1 Candidatus Rifleibacteriota bacterium | reverse complement strand
CCGATGCAGCCGGCCAGGCCGGTTGATCAGCAGGGCTGAAATGGGCAGAACTGGTCGGCCTGAATTTTCCCGGTCGCACCAACTGAATTGATTTAATGAAAAGAGAAATACCCGGTCACATCAGAAAAGCTTTTAAGTCGGTCGACCAGTATCTGCCGGTTGTCGACGTCATTGTCGAGCTTGTCGATGCCCGTATGCCCAATGGCTCACGCCTCAAAGATTTTGTTAAAAGGCTTGGCAAAACTTCGGTCATTGCTCTCGCCAAATCTGATCTTGCCGATGAAGGTGAAACCCGTAGATGGCTCGAGCGCTTCAGAAATGAAGGGCAGACCTGCCTGGCAGTAGACTGCCGCAATCGCAGTTCGGTAAAAAATCTTGCTGAGATGATCCGTAACGCGGCTTTTACGCTAAAACCCGGTCAAAAAGCTCCTCTGCGCAAAGTGAGAAGGGTGATGATCATTGGCGTGCCGAACGTCGGAAAATCGACTCTGATAAACTCTCTTGCCGGTCGGAGTGCTGCCAGGGCTGCCAATATGCCTGGAGTTACCCGCAGCATTCAATGGATCAAGCTGCCGGGTGAACTTGAACTGCTCGATCTTCCAGGTATCCTTGACTTTGCGCTGCTGCGGCGAGGTGACATTCTCAAGCTCATCAATACTATTCCAGGTCGTGATACCGACACCTGGAGCCAGTCGAAGACCCTCTGTGAGATACTTGCCTTCAGTGGCAACCAGCGGGTTTTGCCGGGCTATGTTGAAGCCGACTGCAGTTTTGAACGCTTTATTGCCGACTATGCCCGGCGCATGAATTTTGTTGCCCGGGGAAACGAGCCAGACATTGAGCGGGCGGCCACCGACGTTATCAAACGTTTTCAGTCGGGCGGTTTTGGCCGCGTGACCCTGGAGCAGGCCGAGCATGATTTTACCGGGTTGTTTGCAGAAACTCCCGACCCTGCGCTGGAGAATGCCGATGATGAAAATTGAGAACGAGCGTCTGGAGCTGTCAGACGAAATTTCACGCCATATTTTCAGTTCTGAACCAGAAAATGGTCTCAAACTGATTCGCGACCTGCCCGACCTGACGGCGAAGGCCCGTGGAAACTGCCTGATGCTCGAAGGTTCACACGAAAAAATTCTTCTCGTGAAAAGGTTTCTTGAGATTCTCGGGCAGCGTATCGATCAGCATGAAGCGGTTAACGCCGTTGAATTGCGCCGCCTGTTCAGCCAGGTGACTTCAGTAAAGCCCTTGGCTGGAGGCGTGACTGAGAATCTGAATTTTTCTGACCTGATCGCTTCTTTCAGCGGCAGGGTGGTTCGCGCCAAAACCCCGAATCAGCAGGCATATATCAATGCCATTGAAAATAACACGATTACGGTTGCCCGCGGCCCGGCCGGTACCGGCAAGACCTATCTTGCCACCGCCATGGCGGTCAGAGCCCTGAAAGAAAAGAAGGTCAGCAGGGTTATCCTGTCACGGCCGGTAGTGGAAGCTGGCGAAAGCCTGGGCTATCTGCCCGGTGATCTCAAGGAAAAGGTTGACCCGCATTTTCGCCCGCTTTATGATTCTTTACAGGAATTTATCGGCATGGGAAAATTTGAGCAGTATGTCAGGCAGGGGGTAATTGAGATTACGCCCCTGGCTTACATGCGCGGGCGTACATTCAATGAATCTTTTGTGGTTCTCGATGAAGCACAGAATACGACATTGCCGCAGATGCGCATGGTGTTAACCCGTCTGGGTTACGGTTCAAAAATGGTGGTAACCGGTGATCATACCCAGATCGACCTGCCGCGCACTTCTGATTCTTCGCTTCTGGTGCTCGACAAAATTCTTGATAACGTCGAATCGGTTAAGTTTGTTGATTTAGCCACAGAAGACGTGATAAGACATGAAGTGGTGCGGCGCATTATCAGCGCTTTCGATGCTTATCAGGCAAGAGAACGGAAACAGCTGTGAGCGAAAAGACCAATCTTCTACTTTCGAGTTTTCTTGAATGGCTGAACATACCGGTTCAGCTTCAGAAGCGTTTTCTGCTTCAGCTCGGGGGCTTTTTTGCCATTCTTGTGGTGATTCTGGTTATTGATCCTACCGGTTTCACTCCCGAAGTAGTAGAAGGAAAACCCGCTCCCAAGACGATCAGATGCCCGCGAACCATAAGCTTTGTCGATGAGAGTAAGACCAACGAGCTGCGTACCGCCGAAATGGAAAAGGTTCAGCCGGTTTTTACCCCGATCGAGCAGGCCGAAGACGAAATGCTGACCCGTTTTGATCGTCACATGCTCGAAATGACCGCATTTTATGATGAATTCAGGCGTCTCTCAATAACAGAACCGCCTCAAACGCTTATTGCCTCATACTTTCCCGCTGAAGTTCTGCTTGACGAAGAAAAACTGGTGCAGCTGCGCAATTTGAGAATCTCTCAATTTGAGAAGCTCAAAACCGTTGCCCGCCGCCTGCTGCAGAACCTCAGTCAGAAGACGATAACTGCGCAGAACCTTGAAAATATACGAGCGGAGGTGCGCAGTCTCGTAGACGCTTACCCCGAGAGCTCAATGTTCAAGCAGATCATGACCCTTCTGGTCAGAAATGCCATTACCATAAATGCCATTGAGGATGAAAAACTGACGCGTCAAAGGCGGGAAGCAGCTGCCAGAGCTATTCAGCCGGTTAAGCGAACTTTTCAAAAGGGGCAGAAAATTGTCGAAGAGGGCATAATTGTCACCTCTGATGATTACTTCGTGATGCGCAAAATTGCCAGCCAGCTGCAGAAAAACCGCGTTCTTTCGCTGCTGGGCAATTTTCTGCTGGCTCTGCTGGCAGTAGTCATCTCACTGGTTTTTCTGCGTCTCGAAGACAAGAATATTCTCTCAGATGGCGAACAGTACAAACTGCTCGGGGTTATCTGTCTCGTTACTCTGGCGCTGGCAAAAACTGCCCATGCCCTTGGCGTGGCTTTTGACAAGCAGTATCTTTCGATTCTGCTGACGCCTCTGCCAACCATGGCGCTTCTGATGACCATGTTGCTCGACTGCACGGTCGCGCTGTTCCATGTTTTCATGCTCGGCCTGATGATGTTTGTCGTTGCCGAGTCAAATATCAGATTTGTTGTGGTCAGCCTTTTCGGAGCAATCGCCGGCATTCTGGCCTGGCGCGCCGCTACCCGCGGCAGCGACGTCAGAAATCTCATCGGCGCAGCATGTATTAAAACTGGCCTTGCCAGCGCCGTTGCTGTGCTTGCCTTTCTGCTGCTCGATACCGAGAGTTTTGCAACGATGGATTTTCAGCAGATTGCACTGTTTACAGGCTTTGGACTGCTCAACGGTATTTTATCAGGCATTCTGTCGAACGGGGTTCTGCCCTACATGGAAAGCCTGTTTTCACTGGCAACCAGTTCGCGCCTTCTTGAGCTTACCGACCTTTCGCAGCCTCTGTTGAGAAAGCTTGCAGAAGAGGCCCCCGGCACCTATCAGCACAGTATTGCCGTTGCAACTCTTGCCGAAGCTGCTGCTAACACTGTTAATGCCGACCCGCTTCTCACTAAAATCAGCGCTTACTTTCATGACATCGGAAAAATCAGGCGCCCGATGTATTTTGCCGAAAACCAGGCCGATGAGAACCGCCATGATCAGGTAACTCCGTATATGTCGAGTCTTATTCTCATCGGACACATCAGAGACAGTCTCGATCTTGGCCGCGAATACGGTCTGCCCGAAAGAGTACTTTCGATCATGTCACAACATCATGGTACAACCTTGATCAGTTATTTCTACGAAGAAGCCAAAAAGCTTAAAGACGGTGAAGAAGTGAACCAGGAAAGATTCAGATACCCTGGCCCGAAACCTCAGACAAAAGAAGCGGCAATTCTTATGCTTGCCGATTCAGTTGAAGCGGCTGCGAGAACCCTGCCGCAGCATACCCACAGCAAAATCGAGGGCCTGGTTTCGAAAATTGTCGAACATAAATTGAATGATGAAAACCAGCTTGACGAGAGCGATTTGACCCTGAAGGATATTGAAAAAATCGAGCAGGTATTTGTCAGAACGCTGACTTCAATGTACCATAGCAGAGTTGACTATCCGGGAAAACTTTCGAATCAATCAAAGGGGGCCGCTGATGGAAGTTCTGATCAGTAACCGACAGAAACTTGTGGAAGTCGATCTCGACCAGGTTCGTGAAGTAGCCCTCGAAATAATGAAGTTTGAGGCTTCACCTGAAAATGCCGAACTTTCGCTGGTTTTCTGTGACGATGATTTTATTCAGAAACTGAATAAAGATTTTCGCGGCAAAAATGAACCCACAGATGTTTTGTCTTTTCCTATCGACGAAGAGAGCTTTGAGGCTGAAGTCAGAGTGCTCGGCGATATTGTTATCAGCACCGAAACTGCAATGCGGCAGGCCGAAAGCTTCAAGCATCCACCGATGCTTGAAATCATTTTTCTTCTGATTCACGGTCTTCTGCATCTGCATGGCTACGACCATGTTCTGAAAACTCAGCGCAAGCGCATGCGCGATCGAGAAGTTACCATTTTTCAGCATCTTTGTGACCGACGCTTACTAAAATGCGTTGTCGGTGGGCCTTTAAACCCTATTATCAAGAGGGTGACCGAAAATGAATGAAATCAGTATGGCAAGGCGGGGCAATTTATAGTCTATGGATGACTCTATAGCTGGCTTTTTATTTGGTGGCTGCATTTTTCTTTCGGCCTTTTTTTCGTGTTCAGAAACAGCATTTTTTTCATTGTCTCCCTTGAAGCTTAAAAGACAGGAAGTCGACGGTGATACGCGAGCCGGCGAAATTCTCAAGGTAATTTCTGATAAACAGCGCCTGATGCTTTCTTTATCAATGGGAAGCACCATGGTCAATGTTTCTGCCGTAGTCCTGGCCGTGCATTTCTTCTATGGCTGGCTGCCCGGTTCCGGGTTATCGATCTGTGAAGGTGCTTCTGGTTCGATGCTGTGCGGAGTTCTGGCTGTCATACTGATGACGGCGGTGCTTCTGTTCTTTAGTGAAATTGTTCCGCGTACCGTTGCAATTTTTGGTGGCTATAAATATTGTCGGCTTGTGGTCAAGCCATTGCGACTGTTTCTCATGCTGACTTACCCCCTGACCGCGATTTCGGTCTGGACCATCAAAAAGTTTCTGCCGCGCTACTCAGACTGGAACAGCCAGCTGGGCTGTTCTTCGACAATCGAAGAAATCGACAGTTATGTGAACCTTGGCGAAGAGGCCGGAATTATCGAGCATGACGAAAAGGAAATGATCAACTCGGTGTTCGAATTTGGTGATACCCTGGTGCGAGAGGTAATGGTACCTCGGCCTGACATCATTGCGATGCCTATCAACACTACGCTTCCAGAACTACTCAAGTTTATCCGTGAGGATGGGCATTCGAGATTTCCGGTCTATGATGGCAGCATGGATAAAATCCTTGGCATTCTTTATGTCAAAGACGTTCTGATCAAGCTTGATGAGATTCAGCAGTCATACGATCTGTTCAAATTGCTGCGTTCGCCTTTTTTTGTGCCTGAGACGAAAAAGCTTGATGATCTGCTCAGTGAATTTCAGAAACGCAAGCAGCATCTGGCAATGGTTATTGATGAATATGGCGGGGTTTCAGGCCTGGTAACGATTGAAGACCTGCTCGAAGAGATCGTTGGTGAAATTGTTGACGAGTACGACCTTGAAGAGCAGGAACCGCTGACACGCCTCGACGAAAACATCTACAGCGTCGATGCCCGTTTTAGCATCAGCGATCTCGAAGCCGAGCTCGAGTGCGAATTTGATTACGAAGACTCAGAGACGGTCGGCGGGTTTGTTCTAGAAAAACTTGGTCGTATCCCGCAGAGAGGCGAGATATTTGAGCAGCCACAGGGAACTTTCCAGGTAACAGAAATTAAGGGAAACCGCATTCTGCGCGTCAGATTCACCATGAAGCCCGAAGTTTGTGAAGATGTTGAACCCGGCAGAGACTAAAACGGTAGCCATAAGGCTTGCGGATAGCGTAGAATATCAGAAATTATGAAGCTGCCGATTGAACACGAACGATTGAACCGCACCCTCGAAGATGCCGGTCAGAAGCTTAACGATCTGCTTGGGCAGATGCGGAAGTATCTGATTACAGGCATTCTGGTTCTGGTGCCTTTTGTCGTTACCATATATATCATGTATGCTTTCTTTCAGATCACCGATGGTCTGCTGGGTGTGGCAGTCAGTCGCGCGATTGGTTATCGCGTACCCGGCATGGGCCTGATTTTGACTGCGCTGATCTGTGTCTCTGTTGGTATGATTGCGCAGAATTACTTTGGAAAAAGGCTTATAGCCAGCATCGACAACTCGCTTGAGCAAATCCCGGGTGTCAGATCGCTTTATAACGGTATCAAACAGGTTTCCGACGTTATTGTACGCAATACCAGAAGCGAGTTCAAGCGTGTGGTGATGCTTGAATACCCAAAAGAAGACAGCTGGGTGCTTGGTTTTGTCACCGGCGATTTTATTCTGCCAGCCGGCTCTGACCGTCTCGATGATGATATGGTATCAATATTCGTTCCGACCACTCCCAACCCGACCTCTGGTTTTCTGCTGATCATCAGCAAAAAGAAGATAATTGATACGCACATGGATATTGAAGATGCCATGAAAGTTGTAATTTCAGGCGGTCTGGTGCAGCCGGGTCGGTTGTCTGAGCAGACTGCCGGCGAAACTGCCGAAGATTTTGTTATTCCACATTGATACTGCGAGGAAGATTTCATGATCAGAACAGGTGTCGTGGTTCTTTGTATGGTTGCTGTAATGGCCTTTTGGCCCGTTTCTGTCTTTGCTCAGAGCGGTAACATCCAAGAGATAAGGCAGTATTTTGAGCTTCGCGATACAATCAGTCTGATGAATCTTGAAATGAAGAGGGCTTTGACGCCAGATTCACGGTCATCTCTGCTTTCTGAGCCTGATGCCGACAATCGTCTGAGCAATTTTGTCACCTTCATTCAGGGGCGCATCGATAACTTTTCTCAGAGCGACACGCCGCTGAAATATCACTATCTAAAAAAACTCAATGTTATCTTTGCCGAAACCCGGCAGTTGCACGGCGCTTTGAGTCAGAAACTCAAAGCCGGTATGCCGGCGCCCCAGAATACAGCCGCTGCGACTCCGGTTGCCCCTGAGGTCACAAGAGAAGAGCTGAAAGTTCAGCCTAAACCATTTTTTGATTCAATTGGCATGCGAACCCTCGCACCCGGCAGAACAGCATCGCATACTGCGTCGACTGATCTGACCAGGCCGCGTTATGATCTGGTTAAAACTCCGGTTCATCGACCAGTGGCCCAGCCAGCCAGAGTAACTACAACGCCCGAAGGCACTGTCAGCAAAACCCCTGCAGTTTCCGTATCCGAAAAAGTTGCGGCGCCGGTGGCGACAGTGAAAAATCCCGAAAAGACAAAACTGCAGCAGGCTGCGACAGCAACTAAGCCTGAAATTAAGGTTGTGCCCCCACCTCAGCCGGCTGATACAACGAAACTGGCAATGGCATCAGATAAGCCCCGGGTGGCCGACCCGGCAAAGCCCGTCGAAGTCAAGCCGGCTCCGGCATTACAGACTGTTAAGCAGACTGAGACGGCCAAAGCAGTCGAGCCGGTAAAGGTTATGGAGCCGGCGAAAGTTATCGAGCCTGTTAAGGTTTTAGAACCGGTCAAGCCAGTCGAGACCGCTGTAAAACCAGAGCCGGTTAAACCTGCAGAGCCAGTAAAACCGGCTGCACCTGTAATGCCGCCAGCAACGGTTGAAAAGCCGGCTCCGGTGGTTCCCCCCGGAACCGGTGTAATGCGCCCCCTGGCGATTATGATCGAGAATCACAATCAGTCAAGACCGCAGAGCGGTCTCGACCATGCAGACGTGGTTTATGAAATGCCGGTTGAAGGTGGTATTACCAGATTCATGGCCATTTATACCAGAGCCCCAGGCCTGATCGGGCCGGTGCGAAGCTGTCGCGAGTATTTTATCGACCGGGCCCTCGAGATTGATGCTTTGTATGTTCATTGCGGCGGCAGTCCGTCAGGTTACAACTACATTTCAAAAACAAAAATCAATTCAATCGATGAGATCAAGTGGGGCGACCCGTTTCATCGTGACAAAACCCGTAAGGCACCGCACAATCTTTATGGTAATGGTAAGGATGTTTATGAATTCATGTCTGCCAAAGTCGGCATGCGGCTTGCAACTGCCCCGGTTCTGCTGCAATACGGTCAGCGGTCATCGAGCGTACCAACGGAGCCCGTTATTACTGCCAAAATCAGATATCATGGCAACTACAGTCTTGAACTGAAATACGAAGACGGAGCCTGGCAGCGCTATATGAACGATGTTCTGCATATCGATCGCGAAACGAAAAAGCCGTTGCGGGCCTCAGCCGTGGTTATTCAGGTTGCTGCCATGAAAACCGTAGACGCCGTCGGGCGCCAGGAAATAAGTTTTATCGGCAGCGGCACTGCCTGGATTCTTGAAAAGGGGCAGCGCACAAAAGTTGCCTGGCACAAGGAAACGCCGAAATCATTGACTGTCTACAAAGATACTACCGGCCAGGAATACCTCTTCCCGAAAGATCTGCAGGTATGGGTGCAGGTGGTTTCGCCGATTCACAAACTTTTCTTTAACGGCAAAGAAGAAGAAAAACCCGCAGCAGTAGCCGCTAAACCGGTTGCAGCTGCCAATGCGTCGTCTCCGGCTGCAATCCCGGCAGTTTCTGCCCCAGCAGTGGCCAGTTCGACCAGCGACCCAGGAAAGCAGGGATAAGATGAGCAAATTTGGAGCAATAGGGGTATTTGGCCGGGCAAATGCTGGTAAGTCGACACTGGTTAACGCTCTCGTTGGTGAGCGTGTTTCAATCGTTTCGAAGCGCCCGCAGACCACCCGCAAGCGCATTCTCGGCATTCTGACACAGGATGACTGTCAGCTGGTTTTTTGTGATACTCCGGGTTTGCATACGGTCAAAAATAAACTCGATGCTTTCATGCACGAAGAAATTCTCGCTACTGTCAAGGGGCTGCAGGCAGGCATGTATCTGGTAGACCTCGGCGACATAAGGCATGAAGAAGATAAGGCCTATTTGTCTCAGTTGAACCCTGAAAGCGGCATGCCCATGTTTCTGGTGCTCAATAAAACTGATCTTGTCGAAGCTGACCGAATCGAGTTCGCCGTTAAGCTTTATCATGAATATTACCCGTTCGATAAGGTTTTCGCAGTTTCAGCCGGCAAAAAACAGGGGCTTGAACCTTTGCTGAAATCTCTCAGACGTGCTGTTCCCGAGGGGCCGCATGCCTATGACCCGGATTATTATACCAGCCAGACTGAACGCGAGATTGTCGAAGAGGTTGTTAGAGAAGTGGTTCTGCAGAACTATTTTCAGGAAGTTCCGCACTCGCTGGCCGTTCAGGTTGAGCAGTTCACCGAGCGTGAAAATGGTAAAACCTTTGTTGAGGCAACCCTGTATGTTGAAAAGGAAGGCCACAAGAAGATAATCATCGGAAAAGGCGGCGAGGGAATAAAGAATCTTGGGCAGATTGCAAGGCAAAGGTTGAACAGCCTGCTCGGACGTGATATTTTTTTACAGTTGTGGATAAAAGTCAGAGCAAACTGGCGCCGTGATGAGCAGTGGATCGAGCGACTTGGCTACCGTAAAAAGTAAGGAAACAGGATGAATTCAATTCTTATTATAGTTATTGTTGTGGTTATCTTTCTGCTCGTTTTCGTGATGTTTTCGCTTGACGACCACGAAGAGGAAGAAGGATTTCTCAACGATGAAACTCCGGCAGCTGAAAAGGCTGATAAAATTCCGGCTGCTCAGCCCGAGGTTGAAGTGACTCCTGTCGTATTGCCTCAGCCGATTGCAGCGGTTGCAGCTGCAGTCAGCCAGAAAGAGGCTGAGGTGGTTGCTGAAAAACCCGTTGAAAAGGCGCCGGTACGTATCAGTCGGGTAGAAGCTGCCGATCGTGTGCAGCTCGTTGAGGTCGGGGGAGAAGAAGACCTGCGTTTTCGCATTATGCTGGATCAGCGGCTGCCTCTGCCGACAAATATTGAAGAAGTTCAGGCCGTGGTAGCTTCAGTTCAGCTGCGTTTTCCTGAAGATATACTTTTCGATGCGGAGCGCTGTCTTAAACTGGTTGTGCGTGCAGAAAGCGTTTTTGAAAAAGAATTTTCGTTTCGGTTTGCCTCATTTGCTGGTTCTCAGTTTGATCGCTTCTGGTTTTTTGCCCGCGAAGAGGGGCGTGATGACCCTCTGTTTGAAGCTCTGGTAGTTGCCTATGAGGTTGTTTCACGCTTCAAAAAAGCTCTCGAAACCGACAGTCTGTTGCGCGATGGCAAGGCCAGGGTTTCTGTCGGTCTCGCCATGGGTCGGGTGCTCAAGGTAGGCCGTGGAATAGCGGCAGTGCCTGGCTGGGTTGGCAAGCCGGTATATCTGGCCGAAACTCTGGCTGAAGCCGCCGAAGATTTTACCATTTACGTTGACAGCGAGATACATAAGGCTGCTCTGCCGTTGTTTGACTTTTGTGAATGGAATCCGATCAAACTCAGAACGCCCTTGCCTGCCATGCCTGTATTTAAACTGGCCGGCTGGAACAGCCCTGACGAGATCGCTTCTTTTGTCAGCAGCAAAGATGCCGCTGTGCGCCGGGCAGTTGCCGTTGCCTATCGTTATCTGAACCTTGATGACAAGGTAAAGCCTCTGGTTGAGCTTTTGTCAGACCCGGATGAACGGGTCGCGCTCGAAGCACTCGAAACGGTTAAGGAAATCGGCAGTGCCAGTTCACTGGGGCTTCTGAAGAGAATGTTCCCTGAAACCCAGGATCCGATTTACCGTGCTGCAATTATAGACGCATTTGGTGCAATAGGCAGCAGCGAGATGATTCCGGTGGTTCTCGGCTCTACCAAGGAAGCCAGCTGGAAGGTAAGACTTTCGGCGGCCCGCGCTCTTTATAAGCTTGCCGGAAAAGATGCTTTGCGTCACCTTGAATCTTTGCTGGAAGACGCCGATGGCTCGGTCAAGGCTGCGGTCAATGGTATTTTCTTTCGCGAAACCGCTAAAAAAGAATTTGTCGAAAGTCTATCCGATCTTCTGGGTGATCTCAGCAAGAGAACGCGCCGCGTGGCAGCTGAGGAGCTGCTGAACATAGAAACTGAAAGTACCGTTAAGACAGTTGTTAATGTTTTTGCAGAACAGGATGCTGATCTGCAGAAGTTCATTCTGAGCAAACTCGAAGCCAGTCACACCAAAATACTCTACCAGTGCTTCATGACCCTGTATAAAAATTCAGGCGAAAAGATGCGGCCCAGCATAGTTGAAGCCGTTCGACGCGCCGGTCTGGTGAGCTGATAATGGCAATTGATATTCTGGTTGTCGATGACGAGGAAATGATTCGATGGACTCTCAAAGAGGCCCTCGAAAGCGAAGGATACAATGTAACGGCTTTTGAAAACGGCCGTGAGTTTCTTAATTATTTCAGACAGCACGGTGGGGATATCGTTCTGCTGGATGTGCGGTTGCCTGACAGCAACGGCCTTGATCTTCTGCTTGAAGCAACGAAGGTTGACCCTGATGCCATAGTAGTTATCATGACCGCGTTTGGTGACGTAGAAACCGCGGTCAGTGCCATGAAACGCGGGGCTTTCGATTATCTGTCAAAACCCTACAGCCTTGAAGAAGTCAGTCTGCTGATTCGAAAAATCGTACAGGCAAATCTTGTCAGAAGCCAGCTGCACCATTACCAGGAACGCCTGGAGAACCAGTTTTCCCGCATTCTTGGCGAGAACCAGAAGATGAAGCAGCTGCGTGAGCATATTTCGATGGCAGCGCGCACAGACAGAACGACGGTTCTGATCCGTGGCGAGTCGGGCACGGGCAAAGAGCTGGTTGCCCGACAGATTCATTTTCAGAGTGCCAGAGCCGACAAGCCCTTTATTGATGTAAACGCGGCTGCAGTAAGCAGTACGCTTCTTGAGTCTGAACTCTTCGGCCATGAGAAGGGAGCGTTTACCGACGCCCAGAAGCAGAAGAAAGGTTTGTTCGAGCTGGCGAATGGCGGTACGCTTTTCCTCGATGAGATTGGCGACCTGGACCCGTCACTGCAGGTAAAGCTGCTTCGCGTTCTGCAGGAAAGGAAATTCAGGCGGGTAGGCGGTACGAGCGATATTCATGTTGATGTTCGTATCATTTCTGCGACCAATGCTGATCTTGAAAAGAATATCGAAGACGGCAGGCTGCGTCAGGATCTCTTCTACCGCCTCAATGTTTTTACGATCAATCTGCCGCCACTGCGCGAAAGGCGCGATGACATACTGCTGCTTGCCAAGAATTTTCTTGAGGAATTCCGCAAAGAGTTTTCGAAGGATATCGGCGGCTTCAGAGAAGACACCATAAAGATTCTCGACAGTTACAGTTACCCTGGTAACGTGCGTGAGCTGCGCAATATTATCGAGCGTGCGACGCTGCTTGAGACTTCGAATCTTATCAGGCCGGCTTCTTTGCCTGAAGAGCTTAAAAAGAACGTTGATACCGGCTATGTTTCGTTTGAGAGTGTTGAGGCAAAGCCTTGGCAGAAGGCTGGTTTCAGCTTCAAGGAGTATATTGATTCGGTTGAAAAGAAGATAGTTGTTGATGTGATGCACGAAGTCGAGGGGAAGAAGAGCCGTGCTGCCGAAATTCTTGGTTTGACAAGGTTTGCTTTGCGTCACCAGCTGAAAAAACATGATCTTGAAACTGATTGATGAAATGAATGGAGGTTTTTGCCGAACAGTGTAAATAATTCACTGGCGCATTTAAAAAAGTGTGTTATATTTGCACTCATGTACCCTGTGTGAAAAAAAAGCACATTGAAGTAATCAGATAGAGGTATTCAGAGCAGGAAATAACTGGATCTAGACGTGGCACGATTTATGCGTATGTAGTATTTGTAAGCTTATCAGGTGAGGAGAAACAGCGATGATATCAGAATTACTTCAGGACAGTTTCATAGATCTGCAGCTCGATGTTAACGACAAGGTTACTGCAATTGACAAGCTCTCCGGCATGCTTTGCGGTTCAGGGCGAGTGAGTGACCATACTCATTTCGTCAGCGCAGTTCTTGAACGCGAAAAACTTGGAAGCACCGCCATTGGTGCAGGGATTGCCATTCCTCACGCCCGTGCGAACACCGTGAATGAAGTTTCGATAGCTTTTGCCCGATCTGGCCGTGGTATCGATTTCAATTCAGTTGATGGTGACCCCGTTCATCTTATTTTCCTGCTTGCCGCTCCGGTTGAATCCGGCAGCCTTTATCTCAAGCTGCTTGCCCGTATTTCACGGCTGCTGCGCTACCAGGATCTGATCGAAGACCTCAAAAAGGCTACCACCAAAGAAGAAGTCATCAAAATTATCGCCGCCAAAGAATAATCAGACTCTTTTCTATCAGTCAGACAGGTGCAGACATGACTAATGCTCGTCAGGATGAACTTTCGCTACACATGCGGATTCCGGCAGACAGATGTTACCTTGGTAACGCTCTGCTGACGCTTGATGGCATCTGTGATCATTTCTCAGTGAGTGATGATTCGCGAGGTCGCATTAGAAGTGCTCTTGAGACCGCTTTGATTGGTTCGATCGAACTTTCTTACCAGAAGGCATCAGGTTTGTTTGACTTGAAATTCTCAGTGTTTAAAGATAAGCTTCAGATAACTGTAGAGGATTTCATGTTGAACGAAGAACCTGATGCCCTGGAAGAATACACGCACCCAAGTGTAGAACAGATGCGTCAGCGTCTTGACCCGGTGGCAGTTCTTACCGATGGTTTCAAGATCATCAAGGAAGCAGGTCGTAATTCATGTTATTCCATGCAGTTCAATCTTGTACTGGTGGAATGAATGAATGAATGACCAACTGCCCTTTGAAAATACCTTTCTCCTGCTGAAACCCGATGCCGTGCAGCGCGGTCTGATCGGTCGTCTTATCAGTCGTATCGAAGAAAAAGGCCTTAAGATTGTGGCCATGAAAATGCTGCAGATAACCCCTGAACAGGCTGCAAAACAGTATGAATGCCATTACGGCAAGCCTTTTTACCCATCCCTTGTTGAATTTATCTGTTCCGGGCCCAGCGTTGCAATGATAATTGAAGGCCGCGGTGCCATTTCATTATGCCGCCGGCTGATGGGCTCGACTTCGCCAGAAAACTCCCAACCAGGAACCATTCGCGGTGATTATTCACTCGATGTGAAACATAACCTTATTCATGGTTCTGATTCCCTCGAGAGCTTCGCGCATGAATCGAAGGTCTACTTCAGCGAAGAAGAGATTGTAAAATATAGTCTTGACCTCGAACGCTGGATTTATTATTCCTGAAGACTCTTATTATTGTTGACCGTCATTCCCACTTCCGGAGTTATAAGTGTCTTCGCCCCCCGAAACCAGTCCCAGACTACCCCGCCGCGTTTTAAAAATCGTTCTGCTGCTGGTCGGTTTTTCTGTTATTCTGCTGGCATTCCTTGCCAGATCGGAAAATTTTGCCCGGGAAGCGTTTATTTTTGCAGTTGACCGGGCTGGTGTCGATGGCCAGTTGAAGCTTGAATATTCCGGGTTCTCGGGCACTGTTGTTGACGGAATCAGCCTCGAATCATTGCGGGTCATCAAAAGAAAACCGCCGATAGAGGCTGAGATCGCAAGTATCAGCCTCAAGGTGAACTTCGAGAGACTCTTTACTGCCGGCGTGCTCTCTCTATCAGGGCATATCGGGCAGATCAGGGTCGATGGCATGGCTGTGCCTCCGGCAATTCTCGAAAAAATTCCCGCCTGGAATGGCCTGGCATGCTTTGCCGGTATTCCTGCCAATGTTGAGGTGGCCAGCTTCTCGGTCGGCATCATTACTCTGAAGCCCTGGGCTGATTCGCACGCTCTGGTCAGGGTTGGCGGTGTTTGTGTGAAGCCCGGCGGCAATACCGGGGAACATCAGGTCAATGCTCTCGCTGAAGCCAGCTGGAAAAACCGTCAGATAGCTTCTGCAACTGTGTCGGGTGTTCTGAGGCAGAAACAGCAGCGCCTCGATGGTAATATCGTTTTGTGCTTCGCCGGCCAGAGGCTGAGTTCTGAATTGTGCGTTACGCAAAAGCGTCGCCGGGTAGAACTTAGCGGTTATATCGCATCTGCTGCGATCGATCTTGCAAAGCTGTCATTATGGCTTAGCCCTGCATGGCAGGAAAGCTTTCCGTTTGGTTTCGACGGACATCTGGGTGGCTCTGGTTCATGGCTGTTCAATGATGAAGTGGGTTTTCTTGGTAATCTGACCGGTAAATACGAAAAGTTGCGGGTGGTTGCACTTGGCCTTTATTTCCCGGTTTTTGAGTTTAATGGCGACTGGAAATTTTTTGACGGTAACCTCGGTCTGAATGATGCCGGAAGCTTTTTTGCAGGTTTTCCGGCTGTTATGAGTGGCCGGGTTGAGAGTGTTGCAAGAAACTCACGCAAATGGGACCTGAATTTTGTCTGTTCTGCGGTTGATTTTTCAGATCTGGCTGGCCGTCTTCCGTGGGGGCTTAAATACAGCCTGAAACTGCCCGATCTGGTTGGCACGGCGGCACTGTCCATAGCGCTGACCGGTATCAGATTTCCTGATGTGGCTGGCAAAGCAGTGCTTGACAGTCTTGTAATAGGCAAAGGACACGAGGAACGCCGACTCTCGGGGCGGATTAATTACCAGCAGAATGGTCTGGCGAGTGGAACCATGGAAATGGACTTCACCACAATCTCAGACAATTCTGTATTACCGGTTTTTAAACGCTTCAAAGGTCGAGGCAGCAGCCTTTATTCTGGCTTTGCTTTATATGGGCTGCCGCAGACCTTTACCTGGAATCTCAAGGGGTCGCCAGAAGATGACCAGAAATTTTCTGGCCGACTGACGGCGGGCGATAAACAACTGGCTTCTTTTGAGGGAATCTGGCATTCAGGGCTCGGACATCTACATACATCAGAGTCAGAACCTGGAACGGCCGGCTACAGCTCAAACAGTATTCCATATCTGGATCTCTTTCTTTCCAGATAAACTCACAATAAGAACAGGCCGCAATAAAAAAAACGACTGCTCCAGGGCAGTCGTTTTTTTATTGCGGTTTTTTCGGGTAAGGTCAGCTGTTGAGCTTTCTGACTCTGGCTTCAACCTGCTGCAGGTTAACGCCCTGCTGCTGCAGAAAGCTTTCGAACCAGACAGTGTTGACACCATAAGATTTGAGTTCGCTTCTGAATTCTACCACCAGCTGTTGCAGCTGAATCATGTCGTTGACCTTGAGGCGGGGTTTGCTTGACATATACTGCATTGACTTAAGGTTGCTCAAAGCATTGTTGATAGCGCTGGCAAATTCATATCTCGTGACACTGTCTGTGTAGGCAAACGGGAAAGCGTTGAGAATGCCGCGACTGGAAATGTGACGCATTGACTTGAAAGCCCAGTGTTTTGATGGCACGAAGCTGAACGAGCCATTTGCCTGTGCCGGGCGCTGACTGCCGGAAACAGATGTTGCCGGTGTCGGTTTAACCTTGCTGTCGACCAGCGGTATGTAGAAGGCTGAATCGGCTTCTGCAGTTTTCTGATTCGGCAGATATTGTTTGTCACTGCTGGCAGAAGTGGCAAACTGCCACGAAACTCTCTGAGTCAGCTGTTCACCAAGTCTGCTTTTAATTTTGTCGTTGACGATTACCTTATACTCGGTTCTGGCATCGAGAGGACTGGTGGGTTCAAATATGGCGCGGTTCTGCTGTCGATCGTAGACCACCTTGCCGTCGACACGAACCTGGTTTCCGAATACCGAAATGTTGATGTTGTTAACGGTTCTCGGGTCAGCGGGTTCAGAGAAGTGCACGGCAATTTTGGCTTTGCGGTTGACGTTATTGGCGTCAGCGCCAGGAAAAATTGAAGTGACCTTGAAGGCATTCAGATTGGCAGGACTTTTCTGTGCCGGTCTGGTTCTTACGGTGCGGTCAGCCGGAGCCTGGCCAACGCTGGCTGCTGATGCCATGACGGCATTGCGGGGTGAGCTGACGACAGGAGTTCGTGTTGGTTTTGTGGCTGCCGGTCGCATTTGAGCCATTTCTGCCATCGGGTCCTGGTAGTCGGCATCAAAACCCTCAAGTTCTGCGGCTTCACGCTGCGGATTCTGCGCCGGCTGAGCGGCATACTGTGGCATGGCTGGAGATGCCGCAGGGGTAGTGGTCGAAAACATTGCATTGATACCGCTGCGGATCGGCCGCCCGAAAGCATCGGTAATGCCCTGGGTAACGACGATGCGGTAGCTCTTGTTGCTGTCAAGAAGGCCCACGGGTGTCAGGGTCGCCTGTTTGTTGCCTTTGAAGTAATGAATTCTTGCCGGAACCGGGCCGAAATCATCTTCGAGCCTGAAGGTGAATTCGTTGAGGGTATCGGGCATTACTTCTTCGCTGAAAGCGATTGTAATCGGCTGGGTAAGATTGGTTACCCGGCTGCCGTTCTGCGGCGACAGACCGACAATCTGTGTCGGTGCGGCGGCAGGCTGTGACATGGCGGCTGCTCTTGGGTTGGCTACTGCGGTTGCCTGAGCGACGCGGGCCGGTCTTGCGGCCGGTGCCTGCTGTGCTGCAAATGGGTTGGCGATTGCGCTGCTCTGGTTTCTGGCCGGAGCTTTGGCAGCCGGTGCCGGCATTTCTTCGATTTCGTGCAGGTTGACCATGGGTTCCTGGCTGTTGGCAGAGCCTTCAAGCATAAACGGAATCATGGTTTTCTTGCGCAGGCGGCTGCCGCTGGTTGACGCCAGGGTTTGTTCGACAGCGATTGCATAGGTTGAACCCGGTTTTAAACCATTGCGCGGGCTGACGGTGAGTGTCTTCATGTCACGTGACAGACGATAATCGACACCAATCGGCTGATTATCTTCAAACAGCTGAACTGGTGCCTTCTTTAGTGTGGTAATGTCGATTGGTTCAGAAAAAGATATTTCGAGCGGCATGTCTGATCTGATAGAACCAGAACCCATGTTGGCATTGGTCAGTGTCAGAGCATTGGCGGCAGACTGTTCTTCCTGCTGAGGAGCTGCTGAGGAAAAAGCTGGAGCCTGATTATTGCCTGCGCCGGCAGTCTGAAAGCTCCAGACCTTTTCTGAGGTGCGGCCGAGTCCGTCATAAAAACTGAGCTGGGCGGTATAGGTCTGACCGGCGTTCAGGGGCTGTTTAGATTTGAACATGACCTGTCTGGCTGATGGATTGTAGAACAATTCGCCATCGATCGGGTCAGTGCCACTAAAAAGGCTGAAGTTGATGGTCTGGTAGAATGACTGGTTGACAGCACCACCAAATTCTACGGTCAGCGGGGTTTCTGGTGAAACTCCGGTAGCCATATTGGTGGGAAAGTGCTTTGCAACATTGATGGCAGCAGTTTCAGCTGCATAACTGGTTCTGTCCAGTGCGGCAGCGACGGGCGAACTGTTGCTGATGGCGGCTGCAACGGCGCAGAGAATCGCCGCCTTTTTCCAACGGTTCATAGTTTACCTCCTCAAGCTTATGCTCTTCAGGTAATTAATCGGCTGGGTCGTAACATAAAATTAGTTTTTATTTTGGCATGTTTTTTGCGCGGAACCGGCATGCTGATGTCGTGCTGGTTGAAAAAAAACTGCGGAAGTGTTATCAACTAGGGAAATAATTAATCAGCCCTATTTTTGACTGATTTAAGGAGACCAAAATGGGAACGGATGTTGCAACTTTTGCCAGACAGCTCAGAGAAGATGGCATTGAAGCCGCGAAGACCGAGGCAGCCAAAATTCTCGCCGATGCCCGCAAAGAAGCCGAAAAGATAGTGAATGCCGCGCGCACTGAAGCTACCAAAGTCGAAAAAGAGACTCAGGCACGCATTCAGCAGAACCGTCATCGTTCAGAAGATGAACTGAGACTGGTTGCCCGTGACCTGATCAACACTTTTCGCAAAAAAATCGAAGAAATCGGTACCCGCCTGCTCAAGGGCAAGGTTGCCGAGGGTCTCAACGACAAAGAAATCATCAGAACTGCCATTACCGAGCTGCTCAAAACTCAGCAGTCCGGCCAGAAATGGGAAATTACCCTGAGTGCGAAAATTGCAAAACCTCTCGCCGAAGCTGTGGCCGCTGTTTTTCGTGAAAATGGTGCTGCCGTGCAGTTGACCGGTGAAATGGCCAAAGCCGGTTTTGAAATGCGCACCGCCGGTGGCAACGAAGTGTTCGAAGTAACCGAAGAATCTGTTACTGAAACCTTCAGAAAGCTTCTTTCACCTGAACTTAAAAAGCTGCTCGAAGCCTGAGCAAAGGCGGAAACCGTGTCAGAAAACCTGTTTTATCTGCTAACTGTGCTTCCTGCTCTGCCGGCAAACGCCGGTGACCCGGTTCAGGCCGACGATACCCTCGCCAGGATCCGCGAAGAATCCGACAGCCGGCTTCTTTATCTTGCCGATCTGCTCGAAGTCGAATCCGAAATCGAGCGCTGTGCCCTGCAGTTTTTTGTCATGGGCGGCCGGGATTTTCAGCCCCACCTCTCCGAACGCCTGCCCGAAAGCTTTATCGAAACCTTCATGAGCTTTTACAACAGTCGTGAAGCCGAGTGGCTGACCGCTGTCTATGCCGCCTGGTTCGATTTGATGATCGATACCGGTCGCCGCACCGGCTCAAAGCTTCTGTGCCACTGGGCCTGCTGGGAATACTCGCTGCGCACTCTTCTGCGCATCGAAAGAATGAAAGCCGCCGGCCGGTCTGGCGCCGAGCTTGACAACGCTTTGCCTGCTTTCATGAAGGATTTTTCTGAATACCCCGATCATGCACCACTGGTCGAATCCTGGAAATCTTTTTCTGAGCCCCTGAAGGCCGAAAAATTTCTTGACCAGGCCCGCATTGAATACCTGCGCAAAGCCGCGACCCAGTTCAGCTTCTCGCTCGACGAACTGATCGCCTACATGCTTGAACTGCGCATTCATAACCGTTACGCACGTCTCAACCCCGACAGGGGTCGCAAAATACTCGAGGAGGTAACTACGCTGTGAGTTCAACCGGTCGAATAGTCACTGTTTACGGCAATATGGTTACAGCAGAAGTTGAAGGCACCGTTCGACAGAACGCGGTTGCTTATTGTCAGCGCTCTGATGGTGTCAGACTGATGTCTGAAATCATCAGAATCAGAGGAAAACTCGCTGACATGCAGGTTTTTGAACTGACCCGCGGTCTCAAGGTTGGCGATCCCGTCGAAATTACCGAAGAGCTGCTCTCGCTCGAACTCGGGCCCGGTCTGATCGGCATGGTCTATGACGGTCTGCAGAACCCGCTCCCGGAAATGGCCGCCCAGGTCGGCAAATTTCTCGAACCCGGTCATTACCTCAAGGCCCTCGACCGCAAGCGCGACTGGGATTTCACCCCGCTCGCAGCACCCGGCACCGTGGTTACCGCTGCTGAAAACCTCGGCAAGGTTAAAGAAAACATTTTTGACCACTTCATCATGGCCCCGTTTACCCTCAACGGCGAATGGAAAGTCAAAAGCATCGCTCCCGCCGGCAAATACAAAGTTGACAAAGAAATTGCCGTTCTTGAAAAAGATGGTCAGACTGTCTCTGTTAACATGATTCAGCGCTGGCCGGTGCGTATCCCGCTCGGTATCTACCGCGAACGCCTGCTGCCGACCCAGACCATGGTCACCAAGCAGCGCATTATCGACACCTTCTTCCCGATCATGCTCGGTGGTACCTATTGTATTCCAGGCCCGTTCGGCGCCGGTAAAACAGTTCTGCAGCAGATCACCAGCCGCCACGCCGAAATCGACCTGGTTATCGTGGCTGCCTGCGGCGAACGCGCCGGTGAAGTTGTCGAAACTCTGCGCGAATTTCCGCATCTTAAAGACCCGCGTACCGGCAAAACCCTGATCGAAAGAACGATCATTATCTGCAATACTTCGAGTATGCCGGTTGCCGCCAGAGAATCATCGGTTTATACCGCAATCACCCTCGGCGAATACTATCGTCAGGTTGGTCTCAATGTTCTGTTGCTTGCCGACTCGACATCACGCTGGGCACAGGCACTGCGCGAAATGAGCGGCCGCCTCGAAGAAATCCCAGGTGAAGAAGCTTTCCCGGCCTATCTCGAAAGCTCGATCGCCCGTTTCTATGAACGCGGTGGTATCGTAGAACTCAAAGACGGCCGCAAGGCGTCTCTCACGGTCGGCGGCACTGTCAGCCCGGCCGGCGGTAACTTCGAAGAACCTGTCACCCAGGGTACTCTCAAAGTTGTCGGCGCTTTTCTCGGCCTGTCATACGCCAGATCATACGCTCGCCGTTTCCCGGCCATCGACCCGCTCGAATCCTGGTCGAAATACGCCGGCGTCATTTCGCACGAAAAAGTCGCCTGGGCCCACGGTTTTCTCAAACGCGGCAAAAGCATCTACGAAATGATGCAGGTTGTCGGTGAAGAAGGCACCTCAATCGACGATTTCATCATCTATCTCAAATCAGAATTTCTCGATAACGTTTACCTGCAGCAGAACTCATTCGACGAAGTCGATGCTGCCTGCCCGGTTGACCGGCAGCAGCACCTGTTTGAAATGGTAACCAACGTTCTGAAGCATAAATTCGAAATCACTGACAAGGCCCGGGCCCGCGACCTGTTCTTCACTCTCACCGAACAGTTCCGCGACTGGAACTACTCACCCTGGCAGAGCGACCAGATGAAAACTGCCGAAACTGCCATCAAGGCAACTATGAGCAGCAAGGAGGCGGCACATGCGTAAGTTTTACACCAAGATTGACAACATTGCCGGTAACGTCGCTACTCTCAAGGCTACCGGAGTCGGCTATGAAGAGCTCGCCCTCGTAGAAGGCAGCTGGGGCAAGTCTCTCGCTCAGGTAATCAGAGTCAACGGTGACAACGTCTCTCTGCAGGTTTTCGCCGGCACCCGCGGCGTTTCTACCGGCGACCGCGTTTCTTTCACCGGCAACTCGATGCGTTTCAGCTTCTCTGACGACCTCTTTGGTCGCGTTTTCTCCGGCGGCGGCGAAGCCCGCGACAACCGCGGTGAACTGACCGACAACCTCATCGAAGTTGGTGGTCCGGCAGTTAACCCGGCGATCCGCCTGATGCCGCATCGCATGATTCCGACCAATATTCCGATGATCGATGTCTTCAACACCCTTGTCGAAGGGCAGAAACTGCCGATTTTCTCGATTCCGGGCGAGCCTTATAACGAACTGCTGGCACGTATTGCCCTGCAGGCCGAAGCCGACGTTATCATCTTCGGTGGTATGGGCCTCAAATACGATGAATACCTGTTCTTCAAGAACCGTCTCGAAGAAGGCGGCGCGATGAACCGTTCGATCATGTTTATCCACACCGCGTCAGATCCGGTTGTTGAATGTCTGCAGACCCCCGATATCGCTCTGACCGTGGCAGAACAGTTTGCCATCAAGGGCAAAAGGGTTCTGGTTCTGCTGACCGACATGACTAACTTCGCCAACGCGCTGAAAGAAATCTCGATCACCATGGAACAGATTCCTTCTAACCGTGGTTACCCCGGCGATCTCTACTCTCAGCTCGCCTCACGCTACGAAAAGGCCGTCGTTTTCGAAGAAGGTGGCTCGATCACGCTGATGGCAGTTACGACGATGCCCGGCGACGACGTCACTCACCCGGTTCCTGACAATACCGGTTACATTACCGAAGGTCAGTTCTACCTCAAGGGCGGCGTAATAGACCCGTTCGGTTCACTGTCGCGCCTCAAGCAGCAGGTTAACGGCAAAACCCGCGACGACCACCGCGCCATCATGGATGGCTGCATCCAGCTCTACGCCAAATGCCGCGAAACCCGCGAAAAGCGCGCCATGGGCTTCGAAATGTCAGACTGGGACAACAAGCTTCTCAAATACGGCGAAAGCTTCGAAAAGCAGATCATGTGCTTTTCTGCCAACATCGGTCTCTTCGATGCCCTGCAGCAGTGCTGGAACATCCTTGCCGAACACTTTGAACCCCGCGAAACTGGTATCAGATCGAACCTCTGCGACCAGTTCTGGCCCAAAAAATAATCGTGAGGCTTTATGGCTGAAAAAATCAAGAAAACCAGACCGGAACTGCTGCGACAACGCCGCCAGCTGGCGATGTTTCAGCGCTTTCTCCCGACTCTGGTGCTCAAGAAACAGCAGATTCAGTCTGAGATCCTTAAAGTCAGAGCCGAGCGAGAACGCCTCGACCGGCAGATGGCTGACAAGATCAGGCTGAGCGATGGCTGGGCTACTCTGTTCAGTGAATCTTTGCCGGGGCCGGTCACCAGACTGGTCAAGGTCAAGAACATTCAACGCGGCATTCGCAACGTCGCCGGTATCAAACTGCCGGTGGTTGCCGGGGTTGAATACGAGATCAGCGACTTTTCGCGGTTGAGCACCCCCCCGTGGGTCGACGCCGGTCTTGAATTTCTCAAAGAACTTCTTGAACTGCGCGAAAAAGTCAAGGTTCTGCACGAACAGGAAGAGCTGCTGCACCAGGAATTACGCAAGGTCACCCAGAGGGTTAACCTCTTCGAAAAAGTTAAAATCCCGCAGGCCAAAGACAATATCAGACTTATCAGAGTCTCTCTGGCCGAAGAACAGACTGCCGCTGTCGGTCGCTCGAAGATCGCCAAAGGCAAGTCTGCCGGCTGATAAGGAGAATTTATGATCAGTAAGATGAAGAAACTTCTCCTGGCCGCCAGAACCGCCGAACGGGAAAAGGTTCTCGAAATTCTGCGGCTTGCCGAGATCGTTCACATCGAACCGGCCGCGCCTGAGCAGGTCAAGGTCCCCGGAAAAATCAGCGAAGCGATCGACAACTGCTTTAAAGCAATTAATGTTCTTTCGCAGATCAACCCGGCTGGCTCGGGCGAACGACTTGCGACACCGGGTACTCCCACCCGTCTTGTCGAAGAAACGCTGGCCAATGAGCGTTCCATTCACGAGCAGAAAGAAAAGATCGCTGCCCTGAAACGCGAACTTGAAGAAGTTCTGCCCTGGGGCGATCTTGGTCTTGAAGATCTGGCCTGGCTCAAGAACGAAGGTCTCAGGATTGTCTTTCTCAAAGGACCGGTCAGCGACGCAGAAACCATTTCTGCCGAACTCGTCTCTCTGATAAACGAAATCGATGGCAATGGCATTTATGCAGCCGCTTCACGTCAGGCAATTCCGGTGCCCGAAAAATTCGTCGAGGTCGCTCTGCCGACACACGAGGCCAGCGAACTGCAGGAAAGCATTCAGGCCTGCCAGCGAGCCATAGATGAACACCATCAGGCCCTTGAATGCCTGCTGCTGCGCCGCGAAGATATCGAAAAGCACTATGTTAAGCTGTTGAACCGCAGGCGATTTGCCGAAGTAGAATCAGGCGTTCACACCGAAGACGAAATCTTTGTGCTGACCGGCTGGTGCCCCGAAAAGAGTGTGTCTGAACTTGAAAAGGCCTTTGAAGAGGCTGAAATCAGCGTTGGTATGAGTTTCGAAGACCCCGGCGAAGAAGATGTTCCGCCGACCAGTCTCGATAATCCACCGGCTATACAGAGTATCCAACCTCTGTTTGATTTTATGGGGCTCACTCCAAGCTATAACGAGCCCGATACCAGCGGTCTCTTTCTTTCTATGCTGGCGGTTTTCGCTTCATTTCTTGTTGCCGACGCCGGCTATGGTTTCCTGGTATTCATTCCGCTCGCCTTAGCTTACAAACCTCTTGTCCGACGCGGCGCCGACGCAGGGTTTCTGCGACTGGGCCTGCTTCTTTTCGGTGCTACTGCTGTTTATGGTCTGCTGACCAATGCCTGGTTCGGCGAAACCTGGTTCCTTTTCGATTCATACCGCTTCGATCCGGGCAGCAAAGATGGTGCCCGCCTGTTGCAGGGTCTGTGCTTCTTCATTGGTGTAATGCACCTGACTCTGGCACATTTCATGAAGATCAGGCGCCGGCCGGTTAACCTGTCGACAGTGGGCGAAGTTGGCTGGGTACTTTTTCTCTGGGCTATGTATGGCCTTATCTGCAATCTGATTCTTGGCGCTGGCTTCGTCATGCCAGGTGACTGGACAGTTCCGCTGTTCAAGATCTCTCTGCCGCTGATTCTGCTGTTCACCGACCCGTCATGGAATATTTTCAAAAGTATTCTGGCTGGTCTTGGCGCAATTATGCAGAATGCTTCAGGAGCTTTTTCAGATATTCTCAGCTATATTCGTCTGTGGGCGGTCGGTCTGGCAGGTGGCCAGATGGCTCTTGCCTTCAATAAAATCGCCGGTATGCTTCCGCCAGAGCCTGTTTACTGGCTGATCAAGCTGCCGGTACTGGTGCTTGGCCACGCTGCCAACATTGTTCTTGGCATTATCAGTATTCTCGCGCACGGGGTGCGTCTGAATCTGCTCGAATTCTCGAATCATCTTGAACTCGACTGGGCCGGGCGCCGTTACGATCCTTTCAAGGAAATCAGGTAAATTTTACAAGGAGCTAAAATATGCTGTCACTGATGTCTCTTCTTGGTAAGCTTTCTCTCGGTCTGATTATGGGCTTTGGCGGTCTGGGAAGCAGTCTCGGTATCGGTTCAGCCGGTACTGCCGCAGCCGGTGGCTGGGCAAAAGAAGGTAAAGAAGGCAAACCGCTTTCTGGTAAATTTGTTGGTCTCGTTGGCATGCCAGTTTCTCAGACGCTTTACTGTCTGATTCTTTTCATCCTGATGGAACCTTTTGCACGTGTTCCCGAAAATGGTCCGGTTCTTTTTGGTATTGCCATCGGCGTCGGTCTCTGCGAACTGTTTTCTGCTTACATGCAGGGTGTTATCGGCGGCGCCGGCGTCAGATGTCTCGTTGACAACGGCGGCAAGGGTTTCGGTAATATCGTCGTTGCCATGGGCGTTGCTGAATCAGTAGGCCTGTTTGCTCTGGTTACCGGCATTCTGATTCTCAACTCAAGCGTTATGATCAAGGTTGCTGAAACAGCCGCTGCTGTCGCACCCTGATTCTGTTTTGCGTTGACTGACAAGCGCAGAAACAGGCATCAGCCGTTGCGCTTATCGATAAAAAACTGGCGCCCGCTTTTTCAGGCGGGCGCCAGTTTTTTGCTTTCTCAGGCCTCTTCCTGGGGAATGTATTTTTCCAGGGCTTTCAGCCAGGCGAGGAAGTCTTCCGCTTCTGCACCTATCAGATTGCTGAGTTCTACCGCATCTCTTCCTGAGAAGTTTTTCAGGGCGTATTCAGAAAGAATGCTCAACATGCCGGCAAAACTGAATAATTCAACCAGACGATGATACAGGGCCTGATAGCGCTTTGCCCTTGCTTTGGTTTCTTCGCTGCTTTCATTGCGGCGCTTCCAGACCCTTTCACCGAGAGACGGTTTGTTGAGAAACAGCAGCCGAAGGCAGGTTTTGCCTCTGGGGGCTCTAGCCCAGATGTAAAGAATGTCGAGCATCGCGGTAAGCCGCTCGTTGCGCTCTTCTGAATAAAGCCTTGGCAGAATTTCGGTAAGGTCACGCTTTCTCAGTATAAAGCGCTGCCTGAATTTTGCACCGCCCTCGATGAAGCCGGCGACCACATCTGACCAGAATTTGGCCTGAACGATGCTGGGAGCGCCAATCAGATTGCCTGCCGGCGCAAAGACAGCGGCGACGGGCCATGAAAGAACCGATCGGAAAAAGTTTGCCTTGATGACGCTGCGGTCAAAGTTGCGCAGGCGGTTATGCGTGGAAATATAAATACCGTTGGCAATACAGATGAAGAAAAATTTACTGCTTTCGTAGAGCATGCCGGTTTTCATATATGGCCACAGCAGATCGAAGTTGTTCTTGACCAGACCCATGACCGGCACGCTGAATCCTGTCCAGAGAAGTGACTGGTAGGCGTTGTCAAAGTTGACGTTGTGCAGGCTCCATCTTTTAAAATCTGTTCCCGAAGAGGCGATCAGATCGACGAGAATGTTGCGGTTAAAGGTTATAATAAACCAGATGGCCGCAAAAACTGCTCCAAGAAACAGGTTGGCTTCGAACTGAAAATTCATCATCCAGTAAAGAGCTACCGAAAACCCGGTGAAAAGGCGCAGCATGTTTTTCAGGCCGGGATTGAGATATTTCCAGAAGCGCCAGAAGCTTATCAGTTCGATCTCTTTCTCGTCGCCAACTTTGTTGGGTAAAGGCGGCAACTGTTTGCCCATGCAGACGATCATCTCGTTGTCGCTTTCTTCATGGGGCAGTTCTTTTGCCCATCTGCCATGATTTATAATGAGGCTGCCAATGGGTTTGGGGATGACAAAATGTTTTTCAAGAAATTTCTCTTTAACGGCGGGCGAAATCATCGAGGATCTGATGAATCCCATGCCCGGGATCATCTTGTTCCTGCCACTTGAATCGCTGCCGCATGTCGGAACAATCGGTCTGGCAGCGGCAATTCTGCATGCTTCTTCTATCTGTTCGCGTGAAACGCCGGTAATGTCCTGCTGTTCAAGGAACTCGACCAGGGCTTCTGCCGGTTGATTGTTCAGCAGAAAAATGAACTTGTTGAATACAATCAGATCGGTCGGGTTTCTGGTGGCACTTTCTCGAAGGTTCATCGTCTCGATATGCGTGATGTATTGGGCAAACTCGATTATGTGGCGAATTGCCTTTTTCAGGCCGATACTGTTGGGGTGGATCATGACCAGCTTCCCGGGAAGGTCGCTTAGAGTTTCCAGAAGAGGCAATTCTGAGGAAAAAAAGCTGTCATAATCTACTGAACTGCGCGAAGCCAGATATTTAGAGGCCAGTTCAGCGCGTGAGAGATGGGTGTATGTCTGCCGGCATTCATGGTAGCGCGCATGCACAGCATCCAGTTCCCATTGACTGAAAGTTCCCTGGCGGAAACGTTTCTTTGCCGCCATGACCTGCGTTTTAAAAAACAGAACCCGGTTTAAAAACGTCTTTTTGAACCTCTCAAACAGCAATTCGCTTAAATGTTCCCTTGAAGGCTGGCCGTAAGCGACTATTTTGCTTATCTCAGGTTCGGTAAGTGGTTCAAACCAGCATGGGCTGTCGCTGGCGAAGTCTTCATTCAACTTCGGGAGATGAATCTCGTTAAACTGCTTCATAACAGAAACTATCGAATGGTAGCGATTTTCGATGTTTTTGTGCAGACCGTTCTTGAAGGGTGCAAGCTCAATCTCGTGTTCTTTTAAAAACGAAGAGAAGTCGCGGCTGCGTCTGAAAGTTGGTGGAATGTATATATAATGGCGACGACCGCCCGCCTGCCCGACGCTGAACTCAATGCCGATGTCCACGGAAATTCCGAGAATTTCACCGGCGGTGATTGCCTCGCTGATCATGTTTTCTTCATCAAAGTTGTTGTATAGCAGGGTAATTCGTGAGAGGCCTTTTACAAATGCATCGATGAGGACACGCGTCGGAGTTTTTCTGCCTTCGGTAAGACAGTCGTGAACATGGTCGTCCCAGCCGAGCTCGAAATTTTTGAGAGGTTTGCCTTCTTCAGGTATTTCAATGAGGCCATGGTCTTTGAGAAAGCCTCTGATGACGGCTTCATTTCCGAATGACGCTTTGCCGAAGTCTGCAACGCATTCCATCTGTCGCCGCCGGTCGCCATAAGCCTTGATAGCTTCCTTTATCAGATAAATCTGGACTCTGGCCGTGTTGATGGGCATGTTTACGGTTTTTGCATGCATTGACTGTTCCATCAGGGTGCGCAGGGCCTGAAGACGGTTTTCTGAATTTTCCGGGCTGTAAAGCCGGGTGATGATTACGTAAGCTTCGGCCATGCTCAGACGGCGCCTTACAAACTCGCGGCAGAAACCTCCTGGATGCGAGGCAAAATGTTGTCTCAGCTTGATTGGAGGTTCTTCAAGCGTGTGATTCAGCTGATCAACGATGTTGCTGATTTCACTGTTGAAGCTGACCCAGTTGATAAGGTCGCTGACAAAGGTTTTTCCTGCTTCGGCAATAAGATGTGTTTTAAACAATTTTTCAAGTCCTGAGTTATCTGACAAACGAAAAAACTGTTGCCCGGTAAAGCAAGGCAACAGTTGTTCTTGTAAACACGATTATAGATTCGCCCGAAACGGTTTGCAACAATTTCATTTATAATCTACTGACCACTGTTGCTTTTTCGTGGTCAGTACATACAGTCACTGTTTCACACATGAAAATATAGCCTCTCTTTTCAGGCTGTGATATACTTTTAAAAAAAATGCTGATTTTCAGGAGTGCTGACAAATGGGCCGACTTTTTGGTACCGATGGCGTTAGAGGCCTGGCTAACCGTTTCCCCCTCGATGGTAATACCGCATATCGCATAGCTCAACTTGCCACCCGGCAATTGCTGCTCAACCATAAAAAACAGGGGCGCCCTGTTTTTATCGCCAAAGATACCCGGCGTTCGGGCGACCTGCTCGAGCATGCCGTGGCGGCCGGTGTTGCATCTATGGGTGCCGAAGCCAGACTGCTTGGCGTTGTACCGACTCCGGCCGTGGCGTTTATTACCCGCGAACTTCAGGGAATGGGCGGCGTCATGATCAGTGCTTCGCATAACCCGTTTGCCGATAACGGCATCAAAATTTTCGGTGCCGATGGCTATAAAATCAGCGATAATATCGAAGAAGCCATTGAAAAAGATCTGATCGCCAACAATCGTATCGATATGCCCACCGGCGCCGATGTCGGTACAATCAACAACGACGATGCCTCAATCAGTTTCTGGATCAACAACCTCGCCCGCGTGGCCGGCGAAAACGTTGGTGCCAGAAAGCTTAAAATTGCCCTCGACTGTGCCAATGGCGCAATTGCCCGCTGGGCCCCGAAGTTCTTTTCTGACCTCGGTTACAGCGTTGACGCCATCGGTGTTAACCCTGATGGCATCAACATCAACGAAAAAGTGGGTTCGACTCACATCAACGCCATACTTGAAGTGGTCAAAAAGGAGCACTTCGATGTCGGATTTTCATTCGACGGTGATGCAGACCGTGTCATTGCTGTTTCTGGTGATGGCGACATCATCGATGGCGATTTCATTCTCGCAATTACTGCCAAATATCTCAAAGACCGTGAAAAATTGCCGGGTAACGCTCTGGTAACAACTGTTATGGCGAACCTTGGTCTAGACCTTGCCATGCGCAATCATGATATCAAGGTTTTCAAAACCCGCGTCGGCGACCGCTTTGTACTCGAAGAAATGCAGAAGACTCAGACGATTGTCGGTGGCGAACAGAGCGGCCACATTATTCTTGCCGAGCATGCAACTACCGGTGATGGGCTGCTGACCGCCTGTAACCTGCTGCGTATCATGCGTGAAACCGGTGCCTCGCTCAAAGAGTTGAGCGGTGTCATGAGCAAACTGCCGCAGGTTCTCGTCAATATACGCGTCAAGAGCAAGAATTTTGACACCATACCCGAAATTGTTGATGTCATTCGCGACACCGAAAAGAAGCTTTCCGGTCGCGGTAGAATTCTCGTACGCTCATCGGGTACTGAAGACCTCGTCAGAGTCATGGCTGAGGGCCCTGATGAAGGCGAAATCAAGGGTCTGGTCGACAGTATTGCCAGAACCATTTCAAATCATCTCTGCTGATTCTGATGCATAAAACGGTCGTAAAAGGTTTGCTGGCCTTTCTGCTGACTGCGGTTCTGCTGCTTTCAGACGGTTGCTGCCGCAAACAAAATGAATCTGCAGATTCGACGACTGTGCCAGGCGGCCGGCCGCAGCAGAGTGCCGAAACTGCAGGCCAGGCCGATGGCAAGACTTCTGCAGTCGACCGCCCTGCCGAATTGCTTGAAAAAACCGGGCTCAACTATTCTATTGATGGTGTAAAGCCCGGCACAAAAAAGGCTCCGTCGGCAACCAACAACTCGTTTTTCGAAAAACAGTATCTCGAAGGCGTTCAGTTAATGGAAAAAGGCGAGTTTTCGAAGGCTATCGAACTCTTTGATGAGCTGATCAAGCGCTATCCGAATACCGAAGAAGCCAGTATTGCTGAGCTCTGTATCGCTGAACTGTATTTTCGTAATAAATCGAACGAACGGGCTCTGCAGATTTATGAGCGTATTGTTGCCAATTATCCGCAGTCACACGCGGCTGAAAATGCCAGAGCCGGCATCAACTATCTGAAAAATTTTGAAAAATACGAGCAGGAACACATTTCGCCCGATGTTGAGTCGAGAAAGAGAAGGGGCTACTGATGCGCTTGAGCCTACCCAATCGCCAGACCGAAAGAGCTCGCGGTTTTTCTCTGATAGAAGTTCTGCTGGCGGTTTTTATCATCGGTGTCGGGGTAATTCCTGTAGTTATGATGTTTCTCAGCGGCACCAGAACTGTTGAAAAGGGTGGGGTGCTGCTCGAAGCTTCGATTGCTGCCCAGAACATTCTCGACCGGGCCCGAAGTGATTCCTTCATCTGGAAAACCGTGCCAGTTTCCCTGAATATTCCCGACAAAGATTACCCTGATTTTCGCATTCCAGAATCTTTCGTCAGCAAGTATCAGGCCTCTGGCACCCTCACTGTTGAAGTTGCCCCTGGTCACACGATTCTTGGTACCGGCGCCAACGAAACCAACCTGCTGCAGTTGACCGTAATTCTTAACTGGCTGGAAAACGGTATGCCAAAAGAATTCAGACTGCTGACCTACCGTGCGAACACTAACTCGGTAAATCTCAAGACTTCTGCAAACCTCTGACCATGAAAAAGTTTTTCGAACAAAAAGCAGCTCAGTTCTTTCCCCGGCACAGGCGCCCGGGCCGCCGCGGCTTTACTCTCATAGAAATGAGCGTTTCATCGCTGATCATAGCTTTGATTGCCCTGGTTTTGATTATGGTTTTTCGCAGTAACCTCAATACTTTTGCCTGGGGTCAGCGCCACATGGAATTCAACCAGCGCATTCAGCTGGTCATGAAGCAGTTGTTCACCGATTTCAAATCAATCAACCCGATTCTGAAGCAGGACGACGATGGACACCTGTATCTGCAGGGCGAGAAGATCGGTGACCTGTTTCCCAACCTCGTGACCATTTATGACAAAGACAAGAAGCCCGAAAATGGTGGCGAAGAGGTGGTGTTTTTTCTCACCTCGATGAACGACCTTAATATGCGCGACCGCGTCAGATATTATCTTGAAAAGGGTGAGCTGATTCGCGAAGTTCAGGATTACAACGGCAATACGAAGCGCAAGGCTATCGCCGAAAAGGCTTCGGATCTGCAGTTTTATGGTGACGAAGGTGATATCAGGCAGATGCACGTCAAGTTTGTTCTCGAAGATCCGAAGAAGCCGGGCCATGTCGAAAAGGTTGATTTTGCCGTGCGCCTCGAAACCGATCTGCTATGTGTTAAAACGGTGAAAGAATATGATTGACCAGCTTAATTACCGACCCCGGCAGGGTTTTATTGCGATGACCGCGCTGATTATGCTTGTGATCTTCGGGGTGCTCGGGGTTGCCTACTGGCTCAGTTCGCGGTTGAGCACCGACATGATTCTCGTCGAATCGCAGCGCATCAAAGCAAGAAATTTTGCCCAGGCCGCCATAGAAAAGGTTAAAATTAATATATGCAACCAGTACAACATGAACAATCACAACCTCGCCTACCCGGCGAAGTTTACTACTGATCGTGTTGACAAAGAATACAACATGGTTTTTGCCGATGGCGAATATAAAGTGATGAGCGTGAAGCCCTATGAAGACGGCAACAGAACTTATTATAACGTCGCACATCACTCAAAAGGTGTTCTGGTTGGCAACTACGACATCTGGGAAGTCTTGGCGCGCGGCATTGCCAAACCGACCGGAGTGATTGCCGAAATGCGCACTCTCGTCAAAGTTTATCGCGACCACATCGTTTACTGAATAAGAAAGCTCAGGGGGCAGAAAGATGCACAAAAAAGACCGTCAGATGACTGGCCGTTTATTGGGTTTTTTCATGACTGCCTCGCTGGTTTTTGGCAGCGCTACCCTGACGTCTGCCCAGGGGTTTCAGGGGTTCGAGGCTCAGGTGCATGGCGATATCTACGGGCAGCCCAAAGTCATCGAAGATTTTGACGGTGACGGCAAAAAAGATATAGTTTTTGGTGCCACCGACGGCAAGGTGCATATTTTTTCATCATCGGGTAAAGAGATATTCAGGCCACCTTACTGGCCAAAACAGACCGGTGGCCCGATTCTCGCCGAGGTGCAGCTTGCCGATCTCGATAACGACGGTCGTTCAGAAATCGTCGTTGCCTCTCAGGACGGAAAAGTCTACTGTCTGAACGCACTTGGTCGCGAAAAATGGACTCTTGACACCCGTGGCAAAATTCTCGTATCGGCTCCTGAGATTGCCGATATCGATGGCAGCGGCATCCGCAACGTTTTTGTCGGTTCCAAGGCTGGCACTGTCAGTAGAATTGACGAGCAGGGCCGCCTGATCTGGGAAGTAAGAATGAATTCGTCAGTTTCGGCCGCTGTGGTTGCTCGCGACCTCAATGGCAACGGTGTCAAAGAAATTATCTGCAAGGATGACAGCGGTAAGGTCATGGTTCTGAACGAAGGTGGCGCGCAGGCGCGTGGCTGGCCACAGGAAACCGCCGCAAACATGACCTGGCCATTCAATGTCGATGCCGGTGATATTGATGGCGACGGGGTAAAAGAGATTTTCACCACCACCCCTGACAAAAAATTCATCATGTGGGATGCCGAAGGTAAAAAGCTGAATGAATTTCCGCTCACCGACGGAGCCCACACGGCGCCTCGCCTTGCCGACCTCGATGGTGACGGCAAAGACGAATTTGTCATCGGTCAGGCAGATGGCACGATAACCGTCTGTGATCGTAACGGTAACCCTAAGGCCGGTTGGCCATTCAGAACCGGTCATGCCATTTATCATGCTCCGCGCATTCTCGATATCGACGGTGATGGCCGCCTTGACATGGTTTTCACCGCCTGGGATCCAAAAGGAACCGGCGTAAAAGCCGGTTATGTTATGGCTCTCTCGCGAAATGGCACGCCGTTGGCCGGTTACCCGAAATTTATCGGCAAGACGGTTGCGCCTCTAACTCTTGCTGATCTCGACGGTGACGGTTATCTTGAGATGATTGCGGTTGGCGGCATCAATTACACCGGCAAGCAGCTGCATGTATTTACGACCAGAGCGCGTAACAGCATCCGGGTCGCGGTACTGGGTCAGGAAATCAACTTTCAATGAGAAGACTGCTCAGATATGTTTTTGCCTCGGCATTTCTGCTGACTGCAACCGCAGGTTATTTCACGGTCGGGGCACAGACTGACGAAGACGTCGAATTGTTTCTGCAGGCCGGCCAGGAATGCTACAACAAGGGTGAGCTTGCCAATGCCGCCCTTGAATTCGAGAATATCCTTCTGATCGATCGCCAGAATTTTTCGGCACGGGTCTGGCTGGCGCAGGTCTATCTCGACATGAAAAATTTTGACAAGGCGCGCAAGTTGCTGATTGAAGCTTCTTTGCAGGCCCCCGATCACCCGCGTGTCATCCAGCTGCAGAAAATGCTCGGCGAAGTAAAAAAGCCATCCGAGACCGTTAAAATCGTCGATCCGGTCGTGCGCGAGGCGCTGACTCTTATTGGTTCCGGCACCTCGCACCGGCAGTTCGGTCTGGTCATTCCCGAAGACAAGGTTAAAAAAGATGCTGCCGGCAGTGGTCTGCTGATCTTTGAAGATCTCGAAATCGAGGCGCCGAAGCCAAAAGCAAAAGAAATCGACGTGCAGAAGTATTTCGAACCCGAAACGGGCCCCCTGGCAGATGTTTTTACCGCGCTTGAAAAGGATGGCCTGAATGCGGCTCTCGACCTCTACTTTGCCAAAATTCTTGCTGATCCCGGGCTGGCCTCGAAAGACGACCGCGGTCTGCTTGCCAGAGGCAACGAGACTTTTGCCGCCCGCTTTCAGAACAGTTCTGACGACGTCGAGGCCCGCTATTTCTACGGCACTCTGCAGTTTATCAACGGGCTTTACCCCGATGCCGAAAAAATTCTCGAGCCGCTCAAGGCAAACCCGGGTGAATATGAAGAACGCCTGCGGCCGGTTATGTCAGCTCTCGGTAAATGGCGTGACCAGGAAAACCAGCGCCTGCTTGCTCTGAAGCGCGAGGAAGAAGAGCGTCTTGCCCGCGAACAGATGGAAAAAGAAGAAGCCGAGAAGAAAAAAGACGATATCTGGGCCAAGCTCAAGAAAAAACGTGCCGCCGGCAACGCCAATGCCAGTGGCAGTGCCGATGCCGGCTCAGAAGGCATTGCTGAAGCCGCGGCATTGCACTCTGAGGGTTATGAGCTTTACAAAAAGGGCAAACTCGACGAAGCTATCGCCAAATATGACGAAGCATTATCGCGTCAGGCCGACAACCCCGAATATAACTATCACCTCGGCCTCGCCTGGACAGACAAGGGCCTTGCCGGTGACTCTGCAGCCTTCGATCGCGCCATAACCGCTTTTCAGCGGGTAATCAGCCTTGCTCCCAACGACAAGCTCGGCAAAGATGCCCAGGCCATGATCAAAGATATCGATTCTGCAAAAAAATCACTCGGCGAACAGTAAAACTTCCCGGCCGGGGCTGATTTGAAGCCAAATAAAAAACACCGCTGCAGCGGTGTTTTTGCCCACACAATGTGGAGTCTTGCGACGATTTGAATAAATTTTTATTTGAACTTATGGTGTAAATTCTGTAAGGTTTACATACCAAAATATACAAACACTGCGGGGAAAAGTCAAATATGACAACAAAAAAAGCATTTGGTGAGTATTTTCTGGGCCTCGATATAGGCACCGATTCAATTGGATGGGCAGTCACCGATCTGTCGTATGAACTGCAAAAACTCAACGGCAAAGCCCTGTGGGGCATAAGGCTGTTCGAGGCTGGTAAAACCGCAGCCGAGCGCCGGATTTTCAGAACTGCCAGACGAAGGCTTGCGCGCCGAAAACAGAGAATTAAGCTTTTGCAGGACATGTTTGCTGAAGAAATTGGAAAAGTCGACCAGGGCTTTTTTCTGCGCCTGGCCGAAAGCAGATACCATCCTGACGATAAAAAGCTGCCACTGCCATATACGCTGTTTTCGGATAAAACATACACTGATAAAGATTATCACAAGGCCTTTCCAACAATTTTTCACCTGCGCAAAGCTCTGATTGAAAAGAAAGAACGTTTTGATATCAGACTTGTTTATCTGGCTATCCATCATATCATCAAAAACCGTGGCCATTTTTTGTTTGAAGGCCAGAGCATGTCTAATATACCTTCCTTTTCAGAAGCCTTTCAGTATTTGCAGCAAAGTCTGCGCGATGAACTCGAGCTTGATTTTTCATGCCTTTCGGTTGAAGAGGTTGAAAAGACACTTTTATCAAGAGAGATGCGCAAGTCTGATAAAAAAGCCGAGCTTATCAGACTGTTCGATGCCAACGCCAGAGATGACGAAAGTAAGCAGAAACAGGCGTTTATTAGTCTTGTTCTCGGAACGCCGGTGAAGATTGACGCCCTTTTTCCTGAACTTGATCTTGAAGAGGCAGATACCGTTAAAATTGATTTCTCCAGCGGTAAATTTGAAGAGGAGTATGATCAGCTTGCTGCCTTGCTTGGAGACAAAATTTTATGTATAGATAAATTCAAGGCAATTTATGATTGGGCATTGCTGGCAGAAATAAGAAAAAATGCCCGTTACCTGTCCGAAGGCAAGACCAGAGTCTATGACAAGCACAAGTCTGATCTGCAGACCCTTAAGTTGCTGGTTAAGACTTATCTGCCCAAAAAATATTCAGAAGTTTTCAAGAATCCGACTGTTGCTGGTAACTATTGCTCCTATGCCGGGGTTGCTAAAAAAGGTGGCAGAAAGATTGTCGTGGAAAAACGCTGTGACCAGGATGCTTTTTATAAATTCATTGGCAAAATATTGAAAGAACTGCCAAAAGACGTCAACCAGCCAGTTTTGCAGGAAATAGAAAACCGCACATTTCTGCCAAAGCAGGTAACCACAGATAATAGCGTCATTCCATACCAGATGCATCTCGAAGAATTAAGCATCATTCTTGAAAACGCCAGCGACCATTACCCATTTCTCAACCAGGTCGATAATACGGGGTTTTCCGTTCGCCAGAAAATTGAGTTGTTGATGCAGTTCCGGATTCCGTATTACGTCGGCCCTTTGAATACTTATCACAAAGAAAATGGCGGACATTGCTGGGCTGAACGTAAACAGAGCGGGGCAGTCAGACCATGGAATTTCGAACAGATGGTAGATGTGGATAAAAGCGCAGAAGCCTTTATTAAAAGGATGACCGGGAAATGTACCTACCTGATCGGTGCAGATGTTCTGCCGAAAAACTCCCTTCTTTACAGCGAGTTCATGGTCTTGAACGAATTGAACAATCTCAAAATAAATGGCAGCGGCATACCTGTTGGTTTAAAACAGCGCATTTTCAACGAACTTTTTCTGGTGCAGAAAAAAGTTACCATGCGAAGGCTGCGTGAATTTCTCGAAAACGAAGGCGAGATAACCAGTAACGATGATTTGAGCGGCATTGACGGCGATTTTAAGTCATCTATGGCTTCTTACCATGACTTAAAAAGGATTCTCGCCAGCAAAGCCGGTGATGTCAACATGGTTGAAAATCTGATTCGCTGGATCGTTCTTTTTGGTGATGATTCAAAACTGTTGAAGCGTCGCATAGAAAGCTTCTATCGCGACAAACTTTCAGAATCAGAGATCAGGCAATTGGCCAAGTTGCGATACTCAGGATGGGGCAGGCTTTCAAAAGAGTTTCTGGTGGATGTGGTGCATGTCGACAAAACAACGGGCGAGTGTGTCAGCATCATTTCTGCCCTGCGCGGCGACCTTGGTGAAAATCTTAATCTTATGCAGCTATTGAGCGGCAGATTTGATTATCTGCAGGCTATTGCCAGGCGCAACGAAAAGACATCTGGCCCAATCAGTGGCATCGGTTATGATACTGTGAAAGAACTATACGTTTCTCCTGCGGTTAAAAGGGGAATCTGGCAGACAATGCTGATTGTTGCGGAAGTCGCAAAAATCATGCAGCACCCGCCAAAAAAGGTTTTTGTCGAAGTTGCCCGCGAAGAGGGTGAAAAAAAGAGAACCAGAACCAGACAGAGTATTCTGCTTGATCTTTACAAAAAATGCAGAGATGACTCAAGAGAATGGGCCAAAGAACTGCAGGGTAAAAGCGACGCGGAATTGCGAAGCGATCGGCTGTATTTGTATTATCTGCAGATGGGCCGTTGCATGTACAGCGGGGAATCGATAGATCTTCTCAGCCTTTTCGATGAAAAAATCTACGATGTTGACCACATTTTTCCCAGATCAAAAGTCAAAGACGACAGTCTGGAAAACAGAGTGCTGGTAAAGCGGGTTATCAATGCTGAAAAATCCGATGTTTTTCCTCTGCCGGAAGCAATTCGTCAGAAAAATTCCGCCTTCTGGCGCAGTCTTTACGAAAAGGGTTTTATCGGCAAAAAGAAATTTGACCGTTTAACCCGGGCAACAGGTTTCAGCGATGATGAACTCGCCGATTTTATTGCCCGGCAGCTTGTTGAGACCAGGCAATCGACAAAAGCGGTCGCCGAAATGCTGAAAAGAGTGTTTCCCCAGACTGAGATAGTCTACGTCAAAGCCGGTAATGTCAGCGATTTCCGGCACAAATTCGATCTGGTAAAAGTTCGTGAGATAAACGACTTCCATCATGCCAGAGACGCTTATCTCAATATCGTGATTGGCAATGTTTACAACACAAGGTTCACGCATAGCCCGCTGAATTTCATCAGAGAGCGTGAGGGTAAAAATTATAACCTGCGTAAAATCTATGACTCTGACGTGGTTCGCAATGGCGTTATCGCCTGGAAGACTACTGGCGACGAAACTATTACCAGGGTTAAAAGGGTTATGCAGAAGAACAATATCCTTTTTACCCGTTATGCAATCGCAAGGCATGGTGGCTTGTTCGATCAGAACATCATGAAAAAGGGCAAGGGGCAGCTGCCGGTTAAAGGCAGTGATTCCCGGCTCACCATCGAAAAATACGGGGGCTATAACAATGTTGCCGGGGCTTGCTTTATGTTGGTCGAGCACGATACCGGCTCTGGTAAAAAAGCCAGAAGATCGAGAACTATTGAGGTTTTACATATTCATATCGCCAGAAAAATCTCTAGTGATAAGAAAAACGGTTTGGATTATTGCGTGAATGAACTTGGTCTGTGTAATCCAAGAATTCTTTTGCCAGCAATTAAAATAAACACATTGTTTATTTTTGAGGGTGCCAGAATGCATCTGGCAGGAAGAAGCGAAGATCGTCTTGAATTTAGAGGAGCTCATCAGTTATGTGTTTGCAATGATTCTGAAAGATATATAAAAAAAATACTTAAATACCAGAATCGTTGCCGGGAGGCTCGAAGGCCCCTGACAATAGACAGCCACGATGGCATTACCTCAGATGATAATTTAAAATTGTATGACGTTTTCTGTCGAAAATTGAACGATACCGTTTATCGAAAAATGTTTCCAACTCCAGCAGATGTAGTGAAAAAAGGCCGGGAAAAGTTTGTAGCACTTTCATTGATTGACCAGTGTGGCGTTCTTGAAAATATTCTTTGCTTGTTTAAATGCGGAAAAAATCGAGTCGATTTGAGCAGTATTGGCGGTGCTTCAAACACTGGAACAATAAGACGTCCAAAAAAACTTGATAATCTCAGTGTGGTTTTGCTAAATCAGTCTGTTACCGGGGTTTTTGAGCAGATTGTCGATCTGCAGAAGATTGGGGCATGAGCTGGCGGGTTGTCATAGTTGCAAACCGGGCAAAGCTCGAATTCAAGCTCAATTACCTGGTGATTCGCTCAGAAGAAACCGTGCGGAAAGTTTTTCTTGGCGAAATATCGGTTTTGATAATTGAAAGCACGGCTGTTGCATTAACGGCTGCGCTGCTTTGTGAGCTGGTTAAGCGCAAAATAAAGGTCGTTTTCTGTGACGAAAAGCGCAACCCCTGTTCTGAGCTGATTCCGCATTATGGCTGCCATGATGTCAGCGCGCGTCTGAAAGAGCAGTTGGCGTGGCCGGCCACGACAAAAGTCGAGGTCTGGACTTCAGTAGTGCATAATAAAATTGAACAGCAGAAGCAGCTTTTGCAGGAATTCAGCCTTCCTGGCGCGGAACTGCTTGAAGAATACCTCAGCGATATTCAGCTGAACGACACTACCAACCGTGAAGGTCATGCGGCCAAGGTTTATTTCAATTCACTGTTTGGTCTCGGCTTTTCACGTTCAGCAGATGATTGCACAAATGCCGCCCTGAACTATGGCTATGCCGTAATTATGTCTGCATTCAACCGTGAGATAGTGGCGAATGGTTATTTGACCCAACTTGGACTGTTTCATGACAATACGTTTAACCCGTTCAATTTTACTTCTGACGTGATGGAACCTTTCAGGCCGCTGGTCGACAGAAAGGTTCTTGCTGCGAACATGACTGGTTTCGGGCCGGCCGAAAAGGTATTGATGGTCGGGGTCTTGAACGATTCGGTGCTTGTGGCCGGCGAAAAGCAATATGTCAACAATGCCATTAAAATCTATTGCAAAAGCATTTTTGACGCGCTGAACCAGTCAGATCCGGAGTTGATAAGATTCTACAGCTATGAGTTTTAGGTATATGAGAGTACTGGTATTTTTTGATCTGCCAACATTGTCAGCCGCCGAAAGGCGTGAATATACAAGATTTCGGAAGTTTTTGATAAAGAACGGTTTTTGTATGATGCAGGAATCCGTTTACTGCAAGCTTGCTCTCAACTCGACAGCTTCCGATGCCATAAGAGAAAATGTGAAGAAAAACAAGCCGCCGGCCGGACTGGTTCAGATGATCACGATAACCGAAAAACAGTTTGCAAAAATGGAATTTGTTGTCGGCGAATGGATTTCAGAGGTGATCAGCAGCGCAGACAGGCTGGTGATTCTATGAAACTTGTTCATCCTTCGCTTGAGGCTCCTGTCGAGTTTGCAGAAAATATTGTCAACATTCTCGTTGTTGAGAATCAGCGGGTTTTTTCCAGTATGGTCAGTGAATTGCTGTTGCAATCAGAAGGTGGTGAAGGTCAGTTTGTAGTGTCGCATGGAGCGAAGCGGTTATCGTTTGAAAAGGATGCAGAGTTAATTCTTTCGCCTTTTTTGCTCGACATTAATCAGAAAAAGATTGTTGCAAAATTGCATGCAAAGCTGAAAAATACAGCGGTTGAAGCTGATTTTTACATGAAATCTCTCGATATTTCCTCTCGTATTGCTGAATATATTGAAGCGATTTCACAGACAGTCGATTTCCCGTTGATATACTCAGAAACAGATGCAATGGCGCTTTTCAAGCTTGTTGATCTGAGACTTGAAGAAAACCATGCAACTCTGGCTGAAAAAATTCTCGACTACATTACTGCCGCCCAGGAATTTTTGAGCGTTTCGTTCTTTATTTTCGTTAATTTGAGAAGCTTTCTGAGCGCTGAAGAACTGAAAAGCCTATATCAGTCAGCTATTTACAGGAAAATTCATTTTTTGCTGCTCGAAAACACCCAGCGGGAAAAGGTTTCCGATTGTGAAATGACCTATATTCTAGACTATGATTTGTGCTCAATTTATTGATTTTCATTGCCCTGAAAGTTATCATTATCGGTGAGTAATTGTTATACCCTTCAGATCACCGACGTTGTGGTGGCGTTTAAATTTTCAGAACCCCTGATTTGGGGTTTGAGAATGGTGTGATTCTGTAGGGTTCTGAAACTGGAAGGGG